>NZ_JAATJI010000002.1:0-300000 GCF_011927825.1 Polymorphobacter fuscus
TGCCGCTTTCGACCACTTGGATCACCGTCATCGCCGTGCGGGCGACCGCTGGCGCGGCGGGGTGGTTGTGCCCCGGGACAGCGTCGCTCGCGATGCGCTGCATCGCGCCGCTGCTCGCGTCTTGCCCTGAGCCAGAATCACCGCCGTGCCGATGACCCAAGTTTGATCGAAAACCGCTCTAAAGCCGCTTCGCCACGCCGATGGCGACGCGGCACCCGGCGCGAATGGCGGCCTGCATAATCGGGAAGCCATTCTCGCCGCTGTGGGCGGCGGCGGTCTCGCGATGGGCGACTTCGTCGGCGCGGAAATCATCGACCATCGCCGCCAGCGTCGGGTCGGCGCCATCGGCCAGCGCGTCCGCCTGCTCGCCATAATGGGCGTCGATGACGGTTTCGACCGCCACGGTCGCCGCCATCGCCGCCTTGGGGCCGATCAGCGCCGTCGCGGCGCCGAGCGCATAGCCGGCAACATGCCAGATCGGCGCGAACACCGTCGGGCGGACGCCGCGTTCGACCATCAGCGCATTGAACGCTTCGAGGTGGCGCTGCTCCTGCGCGGCCATATGGGCGATCTCGCCGGCAACGCGCCCGCGCCCGCCCATCACCGCCAGCTGTCCGGCATAGATGCGCGCCGCACCATATTCGCCGGCCTGGTTGACGCGGACCATCGGCCGCGTGTCGACCCGCCGGTCGCCGGGCAGGTGCCTTACGCGCGTTTCAGTCGCCACAGGGCCGTTCCTCCGATTGCGATCGATATCAGTGCATTCCACCCTGCCATGGAAATGCCGAAAAGCGACCAGGCGATGGCGTCGCACCGGACCAGCGGCTGTGCCATGATCTGGCCCATCACATCGGCGGCCGATCCGGTGACCGGTGCTGCGGCACAGGCGGTGATGCCCGGCCACCAGTGCTGCTCGACACCGACATGAAAGACCGCGATCGCGGCGCCCGCCAAGACCGCCAGCGCTGACAGTGCCAGCACGGCGCGGGCATGGCGCAGCACCCAGCCGAGCAACGCCAGCGCCAGCGCCGCGACCAGCGCCCAGCGCTGCCACAGGCACATTTCGCACGGCGCCAGCCCGCCGACATGTTGAAACGCCAGCGCACCGCCGAGCAGCGCCGCGGGGCCGGTCAGCAGCAGCGCCGTGACGGGCCAGCGGTCAGAGCGCATAGCGGACGATGACGAACCCGCCGACGAACAGCCCCGTCGCCACCAGCGCCAGCTGGTGGAAATATTTGTCGATGATGACCTGCGCCGCGTCGCCATAGCGGCGCAGCACCAGCGCGACGAGGAAGAAACGCCCGCCGCGCCCCAGGATCGACGCCGCGATCAGCACTGGCAGCCCCAGGCCCACACTGCCGGCGGCGATCGTCGCCACCTTGTAGGGGATGGGCAGAAAGGCGAAGGCCAGCATCCACCAGAAGCCATGCGCCTTGATGTTGGCGGCAAAGGCAACGAACCGGTCTTCATAGCCATACAGCTGCAGCAGCGGCACGCCGATCGTCTTGAACAACAGCGCGCCGATGGCATAGCCGAGCAGCGCCCCGCACACCGACGCGACGGTCGACACCGCGGCATAGCGGAAGGATTTTTCCGGCCGCGCGATCGACATCGGGATCTGCATGACATCGGGCGGGATCGGGAAGAACGAGGAATCGGCAAAACTGATGAATGCCAGCCATTTGATGGCACCGGGCCCGGCTGCCTTGGCGAGCGTCCAGTCGTAAAGGCGACGAAGCACAAGCGTTCCCATCAAGTCGGCGAGCTTGACCGCTTCCTTAGTCGGCGATGCTGCACTGCGCAATCGCCGCTGCCGGGTCTATTTCCGCAGCGAGGCTGCCAGGACTATTTCCGCAGCGAAGCTGCCAGGACTATTTCCGCAGCGAAGCGGCTGCCCCCGCCGGCGCCGCCGCCGCCGTCTGCACCGGGCCACCGGGCGCCAGCCGATCGATCAGCCGTGTGGCGTAATCGAGCTGGAAGTCGGTGATGCCCTTTTTCTTCAGCTGCTCGGGCGTGTCGGCAAAGCGCGGGTCGGTCTTGTCGTCGGTCTCGACGATCTTCTCCGTGCCGTCCTTCATCTCGTTGATCAGATGCTTGCGCAGATCGGCCTCGCGCACCCGCGGCCGGTCGGCGCGCGTCGCATCCGACAGCTGCGGTACGGTGATGTCGGGCTCGATCCCGGCCTCTTGGACGCTGCGGCCCGATGGCGTGAAATAGCGCCCGGTGGTCAACCGCAACGCCGAGTCCTGGCTGAGCGGAATCAGCGTCTGCACTGATCCCTTGCCGAAGCTGCGCTGCCCCAGCACGATGGCGCGGCGCTGGTCCTGCAACGCCCCGGCGACGATTTCCGCCGCCGACGCCGAGCCTTCATCGACCAGCACGACCACCGGCCGGCCGCCGGTCAGGTCGCCGGACTTGGCGAAATAGCGCTGGATGTCGTTCTTGGTGCGGCCGCGCTGCGAAACGATCTCGCCCTTGTCGAGGAACACGTCGCTGACATCGATGGCCTGGTCGAGCAGACCGCCGGGGTTGGAACGCAGGTCGACGACAAACCCCGCCAGCTTGTCGCCCAGCGTCTTCTCGATGCTCGTCACCGCCGTCCGCGTCGCGTCTCCGGTGGTCTTGTTGAAGGTCGATATGCGGATGATGCCGACATTGCCGCGGACTTCATATTTGACCGGCTTGATCTGGATGACTTCGCGCTTCATCGAAAAATCGAGCGGCTTGGTCGACCCTTCGCGTACCACCGTCAGCTTGACGTCGGTGCCGGGCTTGCCGCGCATCTTGTCGACCGCTTCCTGCAGCGAGGTGCCATAGATCAGCTCGCCATCGAGATGGGTGATGTAATCGCCCGCCTTGATCCCGGCGCGCGCCGCCGGCGTGTCGTCGGTGGGGGAAATCACCTTGACCGCGCCGTCCTCGGTGGTGACGGTCAGGCCAAGGCCACCATATTCGCCATCGGTGGTCTGGCGCATGTTCTGGAAATCGCGCGCATCGAGATAGGACGAATGCGGGTCGAGGCTGGTCAGCATGCCGTTGATCGCGCCTTCGATCAGCGCCTTGTCGTCGACCTTGTCGACATAATCCGCCCGCACCCGCTCGAACACGTCCATCAACGTGTCGAGCTCCTTGTAGGTGTCGCTCTGCGCCGCCGCACGCACGGCCACCCCGGCCGGAATCACCGCCAGCGCGGCAAGGGGCAGCACGATCTTCCAGCGGGACGACATCACGGGGCACCAGCCTTTTCGCAACACAGACGCACAGGATAGCACAAGCCGGCCGCCGCGCCAGCGCCGCGTTGCCACACAGATCGTGCCTCGGATTGTCACCGAAACCGGCTATGGGCATCGCGCGTTGACGCTGCACATAATCAGGAGAGCTTCCATGCCGATGATCGAAACCGACGATGGCACCGCGCTGTATTTCAAGGAATGGGGCGATGGCCCGGCGGTGATCCTCATCCATGGCTGGCCGCTCAGCGCCGACAGCTGGGACGACCAGGCCATGGCGATCGCCGAGCATGGCTATCGTGTCATCGCCTATGATCGCCGCGGGTTCGGCCGCTCCGACCAGCCGTGGGAAGGCTATGACTATGACACGCTCGCCGACGACCTGGCCGCGGTGATCGAGGCCTGCGACGTCGAGGATCCCGCGCTGGTCGGCTTTTCGATGGGCGGCGGCGAAGTCGCGCGCTACCTGACGCGCCACGGCGGCGCCTCCAAGGTCGCGCTCATCGCCTCGGTCGTGCCGTTCCTCCTGCAGACGCCCGATCATGCCGATGGCGTTCCGCAAGCGGTGTTCGACACGATCACCGACGGGATCGAAAAGGACCGCGCCGACTTCCTCAAGGGCTTCCTGAAGGACTTCTACGGCGTCGGCCTGATCAGCGCGCCGGTCAGCGATGCCCAGCTCGAATGGTCGCTGCAGATCGCGCTCCAGGCCGGCCTGAAGGGCACGATCGATTGCGTCGAAGCCTTTTCGGCGACCGATTTCCGCCCCGACCTTGCCAGCTTCACCATGCCGACGCTGATCATCCATGGCACCGCCGACAAGACCGTGCCGATCGAGATCACGGCGCGCGCTGCCGCCAAGGCGATCCCGCACGCCCGGCTCGTCGAATATGACGGCGCCCCGCACGGCCTGCTCGCAACCCACAAGAACGAGATCAGCCGCGACCTGATCGCCTTCCTCGACAGCTGAAGCCAAGCCCGGCCCGGGTGCGACCCCGGGCCGGGGGCCGGCTATTGCGGCCGGAACACGCTCGTCGCCAGCCACGCCGGCCGTGTGGGCGTGTCGGCGACGTCGCGCGCGATGGCGGTAACGAAATCGTCGAGCTTGATCGCCTCGTCGGCCAGCACGCCCGGTTGCGCCAGGTCGTCGTCGGGCGCGTGATAGCGGTTGGCGCGCCAGTCATGCTCGATGGCGAATTCCGGGCTGCCCTTGACGAAGCCGAACTTGAACGCCAGCGCCGGGATGCCGGCCTTGACGAAGCTGAACTGGTCGGTGCGAACGAAGCTGTTGCGGTCGGGCAGGGGGTCGGGCGTCAGCGCTAGCCCCTGCGTTCCCGCAACCTTGCGCGCCACGGCGCCCAGCGTGCTTTCGCCATCGCCCTGGACCAGCACCAACTTCAACGGCCACAGCGGCAGCGGCATGTCGAAGTTGAGGTTGGCGACGATGGCCGCCTTGGGCACCGTCGGCCGCTGCGCGAAATAATGGGAGCCGAGCAGGCCCTTTTCCTCCGCCGTGACGATGACGAACAGCATCGATCGCTTCGGCCGCGGCCCGGCCTTCAACTGTGCGGCGATGTCGAGAACGCTCGCCACCCCCGAAGCATCGTCCATGGCGCCATTGTAGATCGGGTCGCCGTTGATCGGCTTGCCGACGCCGATATGGTCGAGGTGCGCCGACATCACGACATATTCGGACCGCAGCCCGGGATCCGACCCGTCGAGCCGGGCGACCAGATTGGGGGACAGCACCGGCTGGCGGGTGGCAGCGACATCTGCCTGCAGCCGCCGGGCAAGGGCAAAGCCCGGCACCGGCTGCGACGCGTCGGCGAGGGCCGCCATTTCGGCAAAGCTGTGGCCCGATGCCGCGAACAGCGCCTCGCTGCGGGCCGGATCGACGCTGGCGATGAAGAAGCCGTCGGGCGTGTCGCGCAGCGCGGCATCGGCAAGATACATGCCCGACTGGCTGGCAAGCAGCATGCGCCGTGCCCAGGGGATTTCGACCTGCGCCGGCGTGACCAGGCTGATGACACCCACGGCCCCGGCATCGCGCAGAAAGCCGTTGCGCGCCGACCGGTTGGCCGCCTTCATCGGCCCCGGCAGGTCGGCCGGCCCGCCGGAGATCACCACGGCGATCTTGCCCTTCAGGTCGACGCCGGCAAGGTCGTCATGCCCGGGCAGTTTCAGCCCATAGCCGATGAACACCAGCGGCGCGTCGATCGTCGCTGCCCGCGGCGCATTGCCGGGGGAGATCAGCAGGTCGCTGCCGATCGCCAATGGCGTGCGGCTGCCGTCGGCACCGATCAGCGCTCCGCGCGACGCCGCATGGTCGACGCGCTGTTCCTCGAACCGCACCGGCTGGTAAAAGCCGTCGGTGCCCGCCGGCGCCAGCCCCAATGCCTTGAACCGGTCGATGACATATGTTGCCGCCAGGTCATAGCCCTTGCTGCCCGGCAGTCGCCCCTCGGTCGCATCGCCGGCGATCGCCTCGATATCCGCCCACCAGGCCTTGCCGCGCGGCGTGTTCGCCTCCGCCGCAAAAACCGGTGTCGACAGCAACAGGGCGGAAATGGCGAGCGAGCGAAGGATCATGCCCCCACGCTAACGGCTTCTCACGGCGTGTCGAGGGTACAGCCATATTCGGGGTCGAACTGCGCCGTGCGCTTCGAAACCCAGGGCACGCGCGCGGTGATGCGCCGCGCCGCCGCATCCTCCGCCACCTCGACGATCTCGGTGCCGGGTTCGAAATCGGTCTTGCACGATGCCATGTCGCGGTTGCCGACATAGCGGCACGAACAGACGACATGGGCGATATAACCGGCGCCGACATCGGCCCGCTTGCCCAGGCTGCTGTATTTCAACCCCAGCCAGCCGCCTGACAGGAGGCACAGCAGCAGCACCGGCCCCCAGATCAGCCAGCGCCGCTTGCGCGCCGATGTTCCGGCGATTTCCGGCCCCGCGCTTGCGTTCATGCCGCTGCCCCTTCTAACGTCGACCGATGACGGGCAAACGAGACTCCATGCGGCGGCAGCAATCAAGCCTGTTTGTGGCGGGCGTCGCTCTGGCGTTCGTCGCGGCACCGGTCGCCGCACCCGTGGCCGCCCGCGCGCCGCTGGCACCGCCAACAGGCGCGCTCCCCGCCGCCGACGCCTTTTTCACCGATCCGGCGCTGGCCGAAACCCGCGCGCTCATCGTCCTGCAGGGCGGCAAGCGCATCTATGAACGCTATGCCCCGGGCTACGGCCCCGGCAACCGCTTCATTTCCTGGTCGATGGCGAAATCGGTCACCGCGACGCTGGTTGGCGATCTGGTCAGCGACGGTCGGCTGGAACTCGACACGCCGGCGCCCGTACCGGAATGGCGCCGCACCGCCGATGATCCGCGCGCCGCGATCACCCTGCGCCAGCTGCTCAACATGTCGTCGGGACTGAAGCACATCGAATCCGACCCCCCCGAAGCCGCCGACACCAACCGCGCGCTGTTCGCCGACAAAAGCCGCGACATCGTCGCCCATGCGACGGCGGCGCCGCTGCAGGCGCAGCCGGGCACGGTCTTCCAATATTCGACGCTGACGACGCACATCCTCGCCGACATCGTGCAGCGGACCATTGCGCCCGGCGCCACCACGCCGGCAGCACGGCGCCGGGCGATGCGCGACTTCATCAACACCCGCCTTGCCGGCCCCGCCGCCATGCCGTCGCTGCTGTGCGAATTCGATCCCCAGGGCCATCTGCTCGGCGGCTCCTTCTGCCACGCCAGCGCGCGGGACTGGGCCAATTTCGGGCAGCTCTATCTCGGCCGCGGCGTCGTCGCCGGCCGCGCCGTGGTCAGCCCGGCCTGGGTCGATTTCGTCCAGACCCCGGCGCCGACCAACCCGGCCTATGGCGGGCAATTCTGGCGCAACCGCACGCCGGCGAATGGCAAGGACAGTGCGCTGTTCGCGTCGCAGGGCCCCGCGGATGCCTATGCCGCCATCGGCCACCTCGGCCAATATGTCATCATCGTGCCGTCGAAGCAGCTGGTCGTCGTCCGCCTCGGCAAGACGCAGGACGATCGCCTGCAGCCGGTGCGAACGGCGCTCGGCCGGCTGGTCAACGGGGTGGCGGTGCCATGACCCCCGATTATCGCATCACCGACATCAAGCTCGACGAACGCACCATCCTGTGGCGCAATGCCGATATCGAGCAGGAACGCCGCGTCGCCATCTTCGACCTGCTGGAAGGCAACAGCTTCCAGCCGCTCGCCGCCGGCGATTATGGCAACCACGGGCCGTACAAGGTCAAGCTCGGGGTCGAGGAAGGCCGGCTGACGGTCGCCATCAACGCCGCCGACGACAGCGAACTCGAATGTTTCGTCCTGCCGCTGGCGCCGTTTCGCCGCACCGTGCGCGATTATTTCGCCATCTGCGACAGCTATTACCAGGCGATCCGCCAGGCCAGCCCGGCCCAGATCGAAACCATCGACATGGCCCGCCGCGCCATTCACAACGACGCTGCCGAAGCGCTGAAGGAACGGCTGGAAGCAAAGGTTCTCGTCGATTTCGACACGGCGCGGCGGCTGTTCACGCTGATCTGCGTGCTGCATATCAGGGGATAAGGCGTGGCGCCGGGGTGCACCGTCCGCCTGCTTGGCCCTGCCGACGCCGCGCTGCTCGCCGACCCGGCCGACGACGTCTTCGACGCTGCCGTCCTGCCTCACCTTGCCGAAGCGTTTCTCGGCGACCCGCGCCACCATATCGCGGTCGCCATCGCCGATGGCCGCATCGTCGGCTTTGCCTCAGGCGTCCATTACATCCACCCCGACAAGCCGGCGCAGATGTTCATCAACGAGGTCGGCGTCGCCGGGCCGTGGCAGCGGCAGGGGCTTGGCCGCGCCGTGATGGCAGCGCTGCTCGACCATGCCCGCACCCTTCGCTGCGGCGAGGCCTGGGTGCTCACCGATGACGACAACGCGGCGGCACGCGCGCTCTACACGGCCGCCGGCGGCGCCGACGCACCGGCGGGGCGCATTTTCGTTATCGACCTGGGCGAATGAATCGCGTTGAAGGACGAGATCAACCAAGATCTGGAAACCTATGTCCGTCCAATCCGACCGCTGGATCCGCGAGCAGGCGCTCGCCAATGGCATGATCGAGCCCTTTGTCGACCGCCAGACGCGCGAGGGCGTCATTTCCTATGGCCTGTCGTCCTATGGCTATGACGCGCGGGTGTCGGACGAGTTCAAGATTTTCACCAATGTCGAATCGGTGACGGTCGACCCCAAGAACTTCCATCCGTTGAGCTTCGTCGACAAGAAGACCGACTGCTGCATCATCCCGCCGAACAGCTTTGCCCTGGCGCGCACCGTCGAATATTTCCGCGTTCCCGACGATGTGCTGGTCATCTGCCTCGGCAAATCGACCTATGCCCGCTGCGGCATCATCGTCAACGTGACGCCGCTCGAACCCGGCTGGGAAGGTCATGTGACGCTGGAATTCAGCAACACCACGCCCTTGCCGGCCAAGATCTACGCCAATGAAGGCGCCTGCCAGTTCCTGTTTCTCAAGGGCAACGAGCCCTGCGAGGTGACCTATGCCGACCGCGCCGGCAAATATATGAGCCAGCGCGGCGTGACCCTCCCCAGGCTCTAGATGACGGACACCGCCGCCCGGCCGGCCATGGCCATCGACATGCGCCAGGGCCTGATGGCGGGCTTCGGCGCCTATCTCATCTGGGGCCTGCTGCCGCTCTATCTCAAGCTGCTCGTCGGCGTGCCGGCGGCCGATGTGCTGGCGCATCGCATCATCTGGTCGCTGCTCGTCATGGCCATGGTGACGACGGTCAGCGCCGGTTGGGGCCGGTTCCGCGCCGCGCTGGCCCGGCCGCGGCTGCTGGCATTGCTGCTCGGCAGTTCGGTCTTCATCACCTGCAACTGGCTGATCTACACCTGGGCGATCCTCGATGACCATGTCCTCGATGCCAGCCTGGGCTATTTCATCAACCCGCTGATCAGCGTCGTCTTCGGCGTCGTGCTGCTGGGGGAACGCCTGTCGCGGCTGCAATGGCTGGCGGTTAGCTGCGCGCTGTCGGGCGTGGTGGTGCTGACCGTCGCGCACGGCGAACTGCCGGTCACCAGCCTGGCGCTGGCGCTGTCGTTCGCACTCTACGGCCTGATCCGCAAACAGGCGCAGGTCGATGCCGTCACCGGACTGCTCATGGAAACGCTGATCATCGCCCCGGTGGCGCTGGTCTGGCTGCTGACGCGGCCGAGCGGCGGCTTCGCTCTGCCGATGCCCATGCTGTTGCTGCTGGCGGCCGGCGGCGTGCTGACCGCGGTGCCGCTGCTGATGTTCGGCATCGCCGCCCGCCGGCTCAAGCTGTCGACCCTGGGGCTGATGCAATATCTGTCGCCCAGCCTCGTCTTCCTGCTCGCGGTGTTCGTCTTCCACGAAGCGCTCGACGTCTGGCGGCTGGTGGCCTTCGCCTGCATCTGGCTCGGCCTCGCGATCTACAGCCTGTCGCTGACACGCCGGTGACACGCCCCGCGATTATGGCTATATCGTATGGCCAGAACGGAGTCCGCCCATGTCGCGCTACAGCGTTGCCGATGCCAAGAACGGCCTGTCCGGGCTGATCGACCGCGCCACGGCAGGCGATGAAGTCATCATCACCCGCCACGGGACGCCGGTTGCCGAAATCAAACCGGTCCGGCCGGTCACAAGGCAACCGGGCGCAGGCCTTGCGGCGCTGCGCGCGTTCCGTGAATCGGGACCGCGCAACGAGATCGGTTCGGTCGAAATCCTGCGCCAGATTTACGAAGACGACCTTTGACCCTCTATCTCGATGCCAGTGCGATCGTCCCTCTGTTCGTGGCGGAGGCAGGCACCGACCCGGTTCTCAAGGTGCTCACCGATCATCCGGATTTGCCGCTGGTAGGTGATTTCGCCCTGGGTGAAGTCGCGTCGGCGCTCGGGCGGCTGGCAAGGATCGGTCTCATCTCTTTCGAGCGTGCCTCCGCGGCCCTGGCGATGGCCGACAACTGGCGGCTGGTCGGCACCGAAACGCCTGCATTCGATCCGGTCGACATCCGCGTTGCGGCATCGCTTGTTCGGCGCTTTGAATTGAAGCTGCGACTGCCGGATGCGATCCATGCCGCAACGTGCCAAAGGCTCGACGCGACTCTGGTGACGTTCGATCGCCGTCTCGCGGACGCCGCGTCTGCACTCGGGCTCGCGGTCATCGTCCCGGCCTGACGCGACCCTATGGCGCGTCGGCGCCTGTGCCGCTACACCCTCGCCATGGACCAGATCGTCATTCGCGGTGGCCGCCCGCTCAAAGGCCGCATCCCCATCTCCGGCGCCAAGAACGCCGCCCTGACGCTGATGCCCTGCGCGCTGCTGACCGACGAGCCGCTGACGCTGCGCAACCTGCCGCGCCTCGCCGATATCGATACCTTCGGCCACCTGCTCAACAACCACGGCCTGTCGACGACCATCGAAGGCACCCACCCCGATGAATTCGGCCGGGTGATGACGATCCGCGCCAACCGCATCACCTCGACCGTCGCGCCCTATGACATCGTCCGCAAGATGCGCGCCTCCATCCTCGTGCTGGGGCCGCTGGTGGCGCGCGCCGGCGAAGCCACCGTGTCGCTGCCCGGCGGCTGCGCCATCGGCAACCGGCCGATCGACCTGCACCTGAAGGCGCTCGAACATCTGGGCGCCGAGATCGAGCTTGCCGCCGGCTATGTGAAGGCGACGGCCAAGGGCGGCCTGCCCGGCGGCCGCTATACCTTCCCGATGGTCAGCGTCGGCGCCACCGAAAATGCCGTGATGGCGGCGGTGCTGGCGCGCGGCGAATCGGTGCTCGACAATGTCGCGCGGGAGCCGGAGATCGTCGACCTGTGCAACTGCCTCGTCGCCATGGGCGCCAGGATCCAGGGCATCGGCACCGAAAAGCTGACCATCCAGGGCGTGCGCGACCTCCACGGCGCCACCTATGCGGTGATGCCGGACCGGATCGAAGCCGGCAGCTACGCCTGTGCCGCCGCGATCACCGGCGGCGAAGTCGAGCTTGTCGGCGCGACCGAATCCGACCTCGGTTCGACACTCGCGGCGCTGCGCGAAGCCGGTGTCGAGATCGCCCCGACCGCCGATGGCCTGTCGGTCAAGCGCCTCAACGGCCTCCATGGCATCAACATCTCGACTGCGCCCTATCCGGGTTTTGCCACCGACATGCAGGCGCAGTTCATGGCGATGCTCGCCGTCGCCGATGGCGCGTCGCTGCTGACCGAAACCATCTTCGAAAACCGCTTCATGCACGTCCCCGAACTGGCGCGGATGGGCGCCGACGTCACGGTGCGCGGCCGTTCGGCCGTCGTGCGCGGCGTCGCCGGGCTGCACGGCGCACAGGTGATGGCGACCGACCTGCGCGCCTCGATGAGCCTTGTCCTCGCCGGGCTGGCGGCGGAAGGCGAAACCGTCGTGTCGCGCGTCTATCACCTAGATCGCGGCTATGAACGGCTCGAGGAAAAACTGTCGGCGGTCGGCGCCGACATCGAACGGGTGTCGGACGGTTGAGCGACACCGTGCCCGATGATCGCCTGACGCTGCTGGCGAGCGACCCCGGCGACCTGCCGGTGCTGTCCGCGTTGATGCAGGACGCCATCGTGCGCGCCGGCGACATCGGTTGGGACCGCCGCCGCCGGCGCCTGGTGCTGGTCGCCAGCCGCTATCGCTGGGAAGCGGCAACGGAGGTATCGCGCGTCCGCACCGCGCTGCGGCTCGACTCGGTGCTCCGGGTCGAACGGCAGCATTGGCCAGCCGATCCCGACGCCATGCTCGCCCTGCTGTCGATCGCCGCCGACAGCGACCGGGTCACCCTGTCGTTCGCCGACGCCGCCAGCCTTCGCCTCCATGTCGAATGCGTCGACGCCGTGCTGGAGGATCTGTCCGCACCCTGGGGCGTCCGCCACCGTCCGCACCACGAGATGTGATCGCGCGCGTCGCGACCCCGTCTCGTCGGTGCCGGCGTCCCTGTTACAGCCTGACCAGCATCTTGCCGGTGTTGCCGCCCGAAAACAGCCCGATGAAGGCTTCGGGGGCCGTGTCGACGCCGTCGTGGATGGTTTCCTCCCACGCCACCCGGCCATCGGCGATCCAGCCCATCATGTCGGTCAGGAACTGTGGGCGCAGGCTGGCGAATTCGCTGACGATGAAGCCGCGGATGCGCAGCGACTTGCCCACGACCTGGATGATGTTGCGCGGGCCCACCGACGGCTCGGTGTCGTTGTAGCTGGAGATCATCCCGCATTCGGCAAAGCGCGCGAACGGCCGCGCCACCTCGATGGCGACTTCCAAATGTTCGCCGCCGACATTGTCGAAATAGACGTCGATGCCCTTGGGCGCCGCGGCGCGCACCTGGCCGAGCAGGTCGCCGTTGCGGTAATTGATGGCATGGTCGACCCCGCGTGACCGCAGCCAGTCGCATTTGGCGTCGGTTCCGGCCGTCGCCACCACCGTGCAGCCCTTGATCTTTGCCACCTGCGCAACGACCGACCCCACCGCGCCGGCGCCGCCCGAAACGAACACCGTCTCGCCTTCCCTCGGCTGGCCGATCTCGAGCAGCCCGGCATAGGCGGTCAGCCCGGGCATGCCGAGCACGCCCAGAAACGCCTGGTCGGGGACATTGGCCTGGCGCGGCAGCTTTTCCAGCGCCGCCGCCGGCGCCACGAGCGCCTCGCGCCAGCCGAAGAACGACGACACCAGGTCGCCCGGAGCAAATCCTTCGGCGTTCGATTCGACGACTTCGCCGATGGCCCCGCCCTGCAGCACCTCGCCGATCTGGAACGGCGGCACATAGCTGGCGCGATCGTACATGCGCCCGCGCATATAGGGGTCGACCGACATGAAGCGGTTGCGGACCAGAACCTCGCCGGCGCCCGGCGCCCCAACCTCGGTGGTGGCAACTTCGAAATTCGCCGCTGTCGGCGTGCCGACGGGGCGCGTGCGCAGGCGGATTTCACGGGACTGGGTCATGAAGGGGCTCCTTGGGGCCGGTGCGGCCATGGCCCAAGGGTAGGCGCGGCGGCGGCCGCCGTCACCCTCGTCACTTCGCTATGCCTCTTCCATCGGGATTTCGCCGAGCGCGACAGGGTCGAATGTCAGCGCGCTGCGGATCAGCGTATCGGACCCGGTCGTCGGGTCGTCGCTGCACAATTGCAGGTCGAGCCGTTCGGAATCGCGGCGGCGGAATTCGCCTTCGATGGCATCGATCAGCTCGTCGGGCGTCCCCAGCGCGCCCAAGGCCTCGCGCCCCATCGCGATGCCGCTTTCGAAGGTTTCGCGCACCACCGTTTCCACCCCCGCATGGCGCAGCGCCAGCAGGTGCATGCGGTCGAAGGCGCGCGCCAGGATCGGCAGTTCCGGCCATTGGTTGCGGATCGGGCCCAGCGTCACTGCCGGGTCCCAGGCGCCATCGATGGCAAAGACCAGCAGGCTGGCATTCTCGATTCCGGCCGCCCGCAGGATGTCGGTGCGCCGGCCATCGCCATAATAGACCTTGACGCCGAACTGGCGCGACACGTCGATCAGCTCGGCATCGAGATCGATCGTCGTCACCCCGACACCGCGCGCCGCCAGCATCTGCGCGACGACCTGGCCGAAGCGGCCGCCGCCGACGATGATCGCCCGGCCGCGGTCGCCGCCATCATGGCCTGCGGTTTCGGGACCATCGGGAATGGCGCCTGCCGCTTCCGATATCCTGATCCTCGATGCCAGCAGGAAGATCAGCGGCGTCACCGCCATCGACACCGTCACCACCGCCCCGAACAGCTGCGCCGCGCTGGCGGAGATCAGCATGCCGCGCGCCGCCTCGGCGAACAGCACGAAGCCGAATTCGCCGCCCTGGCTCAGCAGCAGCCCCATCTGGAAGGCCCGCGTCGTGCCGGTGCCGAACGCCCGCGCCAGCGCGAAGATGACGCCGGTCTTCACCGCCATGACGCCGATGACCAGCGTGATGATCAGCGCCCATTGCGCGCGCACCACGCCCAGGTCGAGCGTCATGCCGATGGCGACGAAGAACAGCCCGAGCAACAGCCCGCGGAACGGCTCGATATCGGCCTCCAGCGCATGGCGATACGGCGATTCGGCGAGCATGACGCCGGCGACGAACGCCCCCAGCGCCATCGACAGCCCCAGCGACGCCATCAGCAGCGCGCTGCCCAGCACCGACAGCAGTGCGGCGGCGACGAACGCCTCGCGCGCGCCCAGCGTGCCGATGATGCGGAACACCGGCGGCAGCAGGAACCGCCCGACCAGCACCAGGAACACCAGCGCCGCGACGGTCATCGCCGCCATTTGCCAGCCGGGCAGGGCATCGGGGTCGGGCACCCGCGACAGCGCGGCGACGATGGTCAGCAGCGGCACGATCGCCAGGTCCTGGAACAGCAGCATCGAAAAGCTGCGCTCCCCGAAGGCGGTGCCGGCGATCTTGCGCTCGTTGAGCAGCTGCATGACCAGCGCCGTCGACGACAGGCCGAGCGGCAGGCCGACGACCAGCGCCGCCTGCCAGGTAAAGCTCGTCATCGCCATCACCAGGCCGGTGAGCGCGAGGCCGCACAGGATGACCTGCGCCGCCCCCAGCCCGAAAATGTCGCGCCTGAGCGCCCAGAGCCGCGACGGCTGCAGTTCCAGCCCGATGACGAACAGCAGCAGGACGATGCCGAATTCGGCGAATTTGAGCACCTGTTCGGGCTCGCTGACCAGCCCGAGCAGCGACGGCCCGATGATGATGCCGGCCGCCAGATAGCCGAGCACCGCACCCAGCTTGAAGCGGATGAACAGTGGTACCAGCACGACGCTGGCGCCCAGATAGACGACCGCTTCGGGCAGGAAGGCGGGGGTTTCGGCCGCCGCCAAGGTCAGGCTGCGCGCGCCAGGGCGGCCTGTTCCGCCGCCGCGATGGCCGCGTCGAAGGCAAGCAGGATCGATGGGTGCCGCGCCCGGTGCGGCCGCGCCGGCGCGAACACGTCCATGCCCGGCCAGCTCGGCACCGCGTCGCTGTGGCCGGCCAGCCAGTCGGCGACTTCGGCGCGGGCGGCGCGCAGCCGGTCGAGGTCGCTGCCGATGATCGCCGTTCCAACAAGTGTCGCTGCCGCCTGGCCCAGGGCACAGGCGCGCACCTCCTGGCCGTGGCGGACGATGCGGCGGTCGCCGTCCAGGTCGATGTCGGCGGTCACCTTGCTGCCGCAGACCGGCGACACCTTGACTGCCGATCCCTGCGGCGCATCGAGCCGCGCCGCACCGGCGGTGGCGGCGGCGAGCCGCAGGATCCGGGTGTTGTACAGCGCTTCGGACATGCAAAAGGATATAGGTGACGCGGCGCCGGGTGGCGAGACCCATTGCCGTGCCGGCCCTGCCATTGCCGTACCGGCCCTGCCAATGCGGCGCCAGCGCGGCCCGCGCTCAGTCGCCGAACAGATCGGCGCGATACGCCGGCTTGACGAAGGCGCGCACGCCCTCCGGCCAGACCATGGTGATCAGATACGATCCTTCCGCATAGGATCCGGCGACATAGGGGGCAACCAGCACCCGCAACTGCGCGGCGCGGTTCGCCATCCCGCCCCATGGCACCATCGGCTGTTCCGCCAGCTTCGGGCAGGCGCTCATGTCGCTCGACGGCGCGGCGCCCAGCCGCCGTGTCTGCTCGTCGCGCAGCGCCTTGCAGAATGCCGGCGCGATCAGCGCCCGCGCGCGCGGCCAGTCGCTGAACAGCGCCTCGAACGGGATCGACCGCTTCGCCGTCTTGTCCCAGATGCGCGCCGCATAGCCGGTGTTGCCATGCGCGCCGCCGGTAAAGGCATAGGTTTCGCCGACCAGCGCCAGCAGGTGCGGGGTGTCGGCAGCAAGGCTCCAGTCGGCCACGCTTTCGTAGTGGCGGAAGGGATAGCCCTGTTTCCCCGCGTCGACCGCAGCCTTGGCGGCATCGGCCTTTGCCGCGGCCGCCTGTTTCAACGCCGCGGTGCGCATCGATGCGAGCAGCGCCGGCGCGGTCGCCGCCTCGGGTGCCACCCGCCACCGCCAGCTGATCTCGGGCGAGGCTTGGCGAATGATGAGGTCGGACGCCGGCACGGGCCGCGGCGCGGCTAGCGCCGGAGCAGCGATCAGTGCGAGCGCAAGGAATGCCCGTTTCACTGATTTTCCCCCGCAAACGGCCAACGGCTCATTTCGACACGACCATCGGCAAAAACCTCGATCAGTTCGTTGGTCGTTTCGCTGCCAGCGGCAGCGATGGCATCGAGTGCCAGTATCAGCAGCCGCCGCTGCTCCTCGAAGGCCACGGCGGGCACGACGATCAGCAACCCGGCATGCAGATCGACATAGCGATAAAGCCGGATGAAATCGGTACGGTTGTTGGTCACGAATGTATAATCGCCACCGACGATGATCGGCATAAGAAGATGGTCGGGGGCTTTGCGCAGGCCGAGATAGTTGACATGGGTCGCTTCGATACCCCGCGAATGGGCAAGCCCGGCAAGTCGCGGACTCAGACATTCGTCAATCAGCAGCCGGGTGACCATGGCGCCCTAAAGGCGTCCCGTTTCGCGTGCCCAAAATTCTACCGCTTCACGCGCACCCAGCGGCAGGTAAGGATAGTCGCCGACGATTTCCTCCACGTCCGCGCCCTTGCGGATATAGGCGAGAATGGTTTCCGCCGGCACCCGCGTGCCACTGACAACGGGCATTCCACCCAGAATCTCGGGATCCGACACCACGCTTGCAGTGGGCCGCGTCGTCACTGTTGCCATCACAACGCTCCTTTGTTTGCCGATATAGCAGGGGGCAGCGTCGCCGACGAGTCAGGCGCGGCGCCAAGTCGTCGGCCGGTCCTTGGAATCTTCAAGCACAATGCCGGCGGCGACCAGTTCGTCCCGAATGCGGTCGGATTCGGCAAAGTTCCGGGCGGCCCGCGCCGCTGTCCGGGCATCGACCTGCGCCTGGATGGCCGCGTCCACGACTTCCGAGACGGGCGCAAGACCGCCGCGGCCTTCCAGCGTCAGCGATAGTCCGAGCAAGCCGGCCGAGGCCTTGAAAGCACGCAAAGCATCCAGATCCGGCAAGCCCTTGCCGATCGCCTTCGCCATCGCGTGCAGGCGCGCCAGCGCCGCCGGCGTGTTGAGATCGTCGGCCAATGCCGCGACAAACTCCGGGTCGGGAACGCCGCCGTCGGCAGCGTCGCCGGCCAGCGCGACAAAGCCATCGAGCCGCGCCTGCGTCGCCTTCAGCAGATCCGCCGTCCACTCCAGCGGCTGCCGGTAATGCGCGCTCAGCAGCGCCAGCCGCAGCACCTCGCCGTGCCAGCCCTGCGCCAGCAGCTCGTCGACGCCGACGACATTGCCGAGCGACTTCGACATCTTGGTGTCGCCGCCCATGTTCAAAAAGCCGTTGTGCATCCAGATATTGGCCAGCGGCGCGCCGTCATGGGCGCAGGTCGATTGCGCCAGCTCGTTCTCGTGGTGCGGGAACTGCAGATCCTGCCCGCCGCCGTGTATGTCGATGGTCGTGCCGAGCGATTCCGCGATCATCGCCGAACATTCGATATGCCACCCCGGCCGCCCCGTCCCCCAGGGCGAGTCATAGCCCGGCTGGCCTTCGCCCGACGGCTTCCACAGCACGAAATCGGCCGGCGATTGCTTGTACGGCGCCACCTCGACCCGCGCCCCGGCGATCATCTCGTCGAGCGGCCGCCGCGACAGCCGGCCATAACCCGCAAATGCCGGCACATCGAACAGCACATGGCCCTGCGCCACATAGGCATGGCGCTTGGCGACCAGCGTTTCGATCATCGCCGTCATCGCGCCGATGCTCGTCGTCGCATGCGGCTGGATCGGCGGCGGGATCACCCCCAACGCCCCCATGTCGGCAAGGTAGAAGCCCTCGTACCGCTGCGTGATCGTGCCGATCTCGACGCCCTCATCCGCGGCCCTGGCGATGATCTTGTCGTCGATATCGGTGATGTTGCGGGCATAATCGATGCGGCGATCCGGATAGACATGCCGCAACAGGCGGTACAGCACGTCGAACACCACTGCCGGGCGGGCGTTGCCGATATGGGCGCGCCCATAGACCGTCGGTCCGCAGACATACATCGTCACCCGGTCGGGCTCGACCGGCGCCAGCACATCCTTCTGGCGCGTCAGCGTATTGTACAGCCTGATCGTCATCGGCGTCAGATCGGCGTCGCTGGCGTGGTCTTTTCCTGCTCGTCGAGCAGCTTGTCGAGCGCGCTGCGTTCGGCCGGCGCATAGCCGGCGCCCTTGCCGACGGGCGGAAGACCTGTCCCGGCATGCGGATCGCGCCCGGTCGCCGCCGTGTCGGGCGCCAGCCGGCGATGTTCCTCGACGAAATCGACCAGCGCCTTCGACACCATCGCCAGCGTCGGCGCGGTGCGGGCGGTGGCGATCCAGTCGGGCGACGGCTCACCCGGATCGATCGTGTCGAAGGTCAGGTTGACGACCAGGAACAGCAGCGCCGCCGCCAGCACACCCTTGGCAGCGCCAAAGCCCAGCCCCAGCACGCGGTCGATCGGCCCGATGATCGACGCCTTGGTGCCCGCACTCAATTGTCCGCCGATCAGCCGCACGGTAATAAACGCCGCAAGGAAGATCGCCACCAGCGCCAGGATCGCGCCGCCCGATTCCGTGCCGGTCAGCTTTGCTGCAAAGCCCTTGACCGGCGTGTAGAAGAACCGCACCGCGACGAACCCCGCCACCCAGGCGAGCAGCGACACGACCTCGCCGACAAAGCCGCGCGCCAGTCCGGCCAGCGCCGCCAGCACGACGATGATTCCGACGACGATATCAAAAGCGGTGAGCGCGGCCATCGCCACCCCCTAATGCAGATTTGCGTACAGGGGAATCGCCATGCGCACCCGCGTCAATCAAGATCGGGGGCCAGCCGGTCGACCAGCGCCGCCAGCGTCGGCAGCGTCTCCACGCGCAGCGCGCCGCTGGCGGTGCCCTTGGGCGCGAATGCCGATGCGAACCCCAGTTTCGCCGCTTCCTTCAACCGCAACGTCGCCAGCCCGGCGGGCCGCAACTCGCCCGACAGCGCCACTTCGCCGAACGCCACGCAATCGGCGGGCAGCGGCCGGTCGGTCAACGCCGACACCAGCGCCGCCGCCACCGCCAGGTCGGCCGCCGGGTCCTGCACCTTCAACCCGCCGGCGACGTTGAGATAGACCTCGTGCGTCCCGAACCCCAACCCGCAACGCGCCTCCAGCACCGCCAGCAGCATCGCCAGCCGCCCCGAATCCCAGCCGACCACGGCGCGGCGCGGCGTCGCGCCCGACGGCACCTTGACCACCAGCGCCTGGATTTCGCACAGCACCGGGCGCGTCCCTTCCATCGCCGGGAACACCACGGCGCCCGTCACGGCACTGTCGCGGTCGGTCAGGAACAGCGACGACGGGTTGCTGACCTCCTCCAGCCCCTCGGCGCCCATCGCGAACACGCCGATCTCGTCGGTGCCGCCGAAACGATTCTTGACCGGGCGCAGGATGCGATACTGGTGGCTGCGCTCGCCTTCGAAATAAAGCACGGTATCGACCATGTGCTCGAGCACGCGCGGCCCTGCCAGCTGGCCGTCCTTGGTGACATGGCCGACGAGGATCAGCGCGCAGCCGGTCGTCTTGGCATAGCGGATCAGCTCCTGCGCGCTCGCCCGCACCTGGCTGACCGTTCCCGGCGCACCCTCCAGCGTGTCGGAATGCATCGTCTGGATCGAATCGATGACGAGCAGGGCCGGGGGCTTGCCGCTGCCCAGCGTCGTCAGGATATCGCGCACGCTGGTTTCGCTCGCCAGCTGGACATCGGCCTTGGCAAGGCCCAGCCGCCGCGCCCGCAGCCGCACCTGGTCGGCGGCTTCCTCCCCCGACACATAGGCGACGGCATGGCCATCGCGCGCCATGCGGCCGGCGGCCTGCAGCAACAGCGTGGACTTGCCGATCCCGGGGTCACCGCCGATCAGGATGACGCTGCCCGGCACCAGCCCGCCGCTGCCCTTGGCAGGGCCTCCGACGGCCCCCCCGAGCGCCCGGTCGAGTTCACCGATGCCCGTCGACAGCCGTTCCGGCAGCACCACGTCATCGGCCAGTGACGCCATGGCGAACTTGCGCCCGCCGCCGGCGAGCGAGTGTTTGGCGGCAAACGGCGTCGCCGCGGGCGCGGCTTCGGCCTGAATGGTGTTCCAGGCCTGGCAATCGGCGCACTGCCCCTGCCAGCGGCTGCTTACCCCGCCGCACGCCTGGCAGACATAACGGGTGGCAGCACGGGCCATGAAAGCTCCACAGGAATAGAACGTAAAGGGAACAAGTAGCGGCCCGCCGCCGCCCGGTCAATCCTTGCCCGGCAACAGCAGCTGGCTGCCCTGCCGCCGCACCCCGGCGCTGATGGCATCGGCCATGAACGCCAGCATCCCCGGCAGCAGGAAACTGCACCGCACCACCGTGTCGCCGATATCGAGCGTCGCCGTCAGCCGCTGCCCCATCGCCACCAGTTCGATCACCATCCGGTCGGCGCTCGGCCATGACGTGTCGAGCGCCGCGACGCCGCCCGGAATATGCGACCCCAGGTTGCCGACATTGGCGCGCAGCCGCTCCCTGGCGACGTCGCGCCCCAGATTGTGCGGAATATCGACGATCGTGGGGGTGCCGGCCATGGCGCGATTATGCCCCAACCCCGCCGATCGGCAATGCGCTTTCCTTGCACGTCGGCAGCAGCGCCATGCCGGCGGCATCCGCCGCGGCTGTTCGCGGCGTCGATGATCTCCTAGTGTCGGCAGATCAAGGGACCGGTGTCACCGCATGCGCGAAAAGGAACTGCGCCTCGCTCTCGTCTGCTACGGCGGCGTCAGCCTCGCCATCTACATGCACGGCACCACCAAGGAAGTGTGGAAGCTCGCCCGCGCCTCGATGCGCCGGCATCAACCGCCTGGCGCCGTCCTGCCGCCGGCATCGGATACCGAGATCGTCTATGGCGCGCTGCTCGACGCGCTGGCGCCGCGGCTCGACCTGCGGGTGCTCGTCGATATCGTCGCCGGGGCTTCGGCGGGGGGCATCAACGGCATCCTGCTCGCCCAGGCGATCAGCCAGGGTAGCGACATGGAACCGCTGCGCGAACTCTGGCTCGAAGGCGCCGACAGCGACCGGCTGCTCGAACCCGAAGGCGCCGCCGAACGCTTTTCCAAGCTCTGGGCGACCCCGCTGGTGCGCTGGGCCGAACGGCGCGGCCTTGCCATGGAGGATGCCGCCGATCCGGCGACCCGCGGCGAGGTGGCGCGCAAATTGTCGCGGCTGATGCGCTCGCGCTGGTTCACCCCGCCGTTTTCGGGGTCCGGCTTTTCCGGCGTTCTCTACGATGCGCTCAAGGCGATGGAATCGGGCGAACATACCCCGCCGTTGCTGCCGCCGCTGCAACCGCTCGACCTGTTCGTGACGGTCACCGACTATCATGGCGCCGCCGAGACGTTGCGCCTCCATTCGCCGCCGGAAATCACCGAGAACGAGCATCGCCTCGTCATCGGCTTCAACGATGCCGGTCCCGGCGCCGATGGCACGCGCCATCTCGGCGATATCGCCGAACTCGCCTTTGCGGCGCGTGCGACCGCCTCCTTTCCCGGCGCCTTCCCGCCGGCACGCATCGGCGAAATCGACGCCGTGGTCGCCGATCGCAGCGCTGCCTGGCCGGGGCGGGCGGCCTTTTTGCGACGGATCTTTCCGGGCCGGACCAAGCCCGAGGCAGTGACGCTGATCGACGGCGCGGTGCTCAACAGCCGGCCGTTCGGGCCGGCGATCGAGGCGCTGTCGCAGCGGCCGTCGCATCGCGAGGTCGACCGGCGGTTCGTCTATGTCGATCCCAAGCCCGGCATGCACGGGCAGGCGCCCGACAATGGCCCGCGCGATTCGATGCTGTTGCCGGGGTTCTTTTCGACCGTGCTGCGCAGCCTTGCCGATATCCCGCGCCAGCAGCCGATCAACGACAATCTCGCCGCCATCGAGGCGCTGTCGGCGCGCGTCCGCCGGCTGCGCCATGTCGTCGACGGCATGACCCCGGCCGTCGATGCCGCCATCGAAAATGCCATCGGCTTTCGCGTCTTCATGTTCACCCCGACGCCCGAACGCCTCGCCGACTGGCGGTCGCGGACCCAGGCCGTCGCGGCGCGCGAGGCGGGGTTCGCCTATGCCGCCTATGGCCAGCTCAAGATCGCCCAGATCGTCGAATCGCTGTCGGAACGGCTTGCCGCGGTCGGCGGTGCGTCGATCGACAGCGTGCGCGCAGGCCTGTGGCGGCATGTCCATGCGCGCGGGCTCGACCGGGCGGCGCAGGGGCTGGAAAAGGCCGGCGCCGCGTCGGACTATGTCACCTTCCTGCGCAGCTTCGACCTCGAATATCGCATCCGCCGGCTGCGCTTCGTCATCCGCCGCGTCAACACCATGGCGGAAACCGCCGTCGCCCCGGCCGACCGGCACAGCCTGGAGGTGATGAAGGCCGGGCTTTACGAAATCGTCGGCCCGCATCTGCAACGCCGGCTGCCGGAATATCATCCGCCGGATGTCGTTGCCGCGGCCGCTGCCGCCGCCGCCGAGCCGGCGGCCGCCCTGGCGGCGCTGGCTGCGTCCTATGCCCTGAAGGCGCTCGACACCGCCAGCGACACGGCGCTGGTCGCATTGTTCGCGCAACTGGCGACCCGCGCCCAGCGGCGCGGCCTGCTCAGCGCCTATCTCGGCTTTGCGTTCTTCGACATCGCCATGCTGCCGCTGCTGCAGGGCGATGGCGTCGACGAGTTCGAGGAGATCAAGGTCGATCGCCTGTCACCCGACGACGCGCTGTCGCTGCGGCACCTCGGCGGCGCCCGGCTGAAGGGTGCGCAGCTCAACGCCTTCGGTGCCTTTTTCAGCCGCGCATATCGCGAGCATGACTATCTCTGGGGCCGGCTCCATGGTGCCGAACGGCTGATCGACATCGTCGCCTCGTCGCTGCCGGACGATGCCAAGCTGCCGGCCGATCGGCTGGCGGCGCTGAAGCACGACGCCTTTGCCGCGATCGTCGACACGGAACGGCGGCGGCTGACGATGATCCCCGATCTGCTGGCGGTGCTGGCAACAGCGCTCGGGCTGAAGGACGACGTCCCGCCCGAGAACGCAGGCTGAGTCTGCATCGCCGCAGTCAGGCGCCGCTTGGCGTGCCGCCGGTGACCGGCCGGCGCGCGGCGCCCTGCTGCTGGCGCAGGTACCAGGCGATGATGCCGACGCCGATTACCGTCGGCACCGCCCAGATCACCGGGTTGAAGGCGTGCTGCGGAAACAGTTCGACCAGCCCGACCGACAGGAACGCCGTATAGGCAGCGATCCCGGTCGCCACCATCGCCTTCAGATGCTCGGGAATATAATCGGTGCGGCCCGGGGCGGGGCGGAACATGTACCACAAATAGGTCAGCACCGTGCCGAAGCCGATGATCGACACGCCGATCATCAGCGGCTGGCGCAGCACCACGCCCTGCCAGGCGCAATTGACCGCCGCCGCCAGCACCAGCAACTGCAGCGCCACCATCGTCCAGTGGCGGTTGGCCGGGTGGTTGCGCTTGTTGGCGACCATCATCAGGCCATAGCGCGTCATGCTCATCGTCAGCAGCGCCAGGTACAGCATCATCCAGCCGAACAGCCCGCGATACAGCGCCGCGTCGGTCAGCCCCGGGTGCATGGCGAGCGGCCAGAACAGCGACAGCGTGCCCATGCCCAGCGCCATCCAGCCGGCGGTGCGGATGGCACCGGCGAACACATGCCCCCAGCGCCGGTGCGCGTTGCCACCCTTGGCGGTCAGCACGGCACCCCAGAATGTGACCAGCGCGACGATCCCCGCGCCGACATGGGCGGCAAGCACAAGTTCGAACAGCCAAGGCAATTGCCGCCCTCCCGAGCTGCGCGCATCTCGCCGGACCTTGTTCCAACTCGCACCCCGCTGCAAGCCTTCGATGTCGCGGCGGAACCTGCTGATCGCCCCGCCGATCACCGCCGTGCCGGGCCTTTTTTTCGGTCATACTGCATCCGCACACATTACCGGTTCGTAAAGGTGATTGACGGAGCCATGCCGGCTTGCCGTCGACGCCATCGCGATTCATCAAGGGGAAATTTTCATGAAACATCTGCTCGCTGGTCTGGCCGCGGTCGCCGCCATGGCCGCGCCTGCCCAGGCCGCGCGTCTCTACGCGGTCGACGAAACCAACAACCTCATCACCTTCGACAGCCGCGCGCCCGGCACGACCCTGTCGAGCGTCGCCCTGCAGGGTGTCACCGGCAGCTCGCTGCTCGCCATGGACTATCGCGTGTTCGATCGCACCCTTTACGCCCACACCGACGACGGCCGCATCATCACGATCAATCCCACCACCGGCGCCACCGCGACCTTCGCCAATCTCGCCGTGACCGGCACCAACTTCGCCTTCGATTTCAACCCGACCAACAACAACCTGCGCATCGTGTCGAACGACGACACCAACTATGTCTATAATTTCATGACCAATGCGCTCGTTCCTGGCGCCAACGTCGCCTATGGCCCGGGCGCGCTGATGGGCGCCAACCCCGACATCACCGCCGGCGCCTATACGTTCAACGACACCGACCCGGCGACGGGCACGACGCTGTATGTCATCGACAGCCGCAACAATGTGCTGGCAACCCAGAATGCGATGACCGGGGTGCTCACCTTGGTCGGCGACCTGGGCACCAGCGTCGGCGCGCGGACCAGCTTCGATATCGTCACGCAGGGCGGCAACAACGTCGCCTTCGCCCAGAGCGCCGACCGCTTCCTGTCGGTCGACCTCGGCACCGGCATGCTCAGCCAGATCGGCACCACCGACCGCAGCCTGTTCGCGCTGACCGCAGCCGGGGCGGTGCCCGAACCGACCAGCTGGGCGATGATGATCGCCGGTTTCGGCCTCGTCGGCGCCGCCAGCCGTCGCAACCGGCGGACCATGGTCGCCGTCAGCGCCTGACCGACACGCAAAAAAGGGGCGGCGGGTCAGCGCCGCCCCTTTCCTGCATCTGCCCGTTGCCGGCGGCAACGGGCAGACCACCGCGTCACGCCGCCGAAAGGCGCCGCGCACGAAGCCCGGTGTCGCGCCGGCGGCGCATGGCGGCGCCGCTCAGCCCGAATCCGACAATCATCATCGCCCAGCTTGCGGGCTCGGGCACCGCGGCGATCCGGATGCTGGCGCCGGGGTCGGTGTTGAAGCGGATGCCGTAAAGATTGCCGCCGGCCAGGTCGGCGATGCCATATTGAAAGCCCTGTCCGAGATCGAAACGCAGCCCGATGATGCCGCGCGAGATCGAGAACGGGATGACCGCCGGGCTGGCATAGCCGGCATAGACACCCAGGCTGTTCGGGCCGATGCTGCCACCGCGGTTGGTGAAGAACGCCGCTGGCCGTGGCGGATCGAAGAATGGCGCACCGTCGCTAAGCACCTGTACGTTGCCCGTGGTCGCGACGCCCGCAGGTTCGAAGAAGCCACCGACCACCTCGAACGTGACGCTGTTGCCGCCGCCGAAATCATAGGTGTACGGCGCCGATTCAAAGCTCTGATAGCCCGTGGCCGTGACGACCGCTGCCGAGGCAGCCCCCGCCGTTGTGGCGAGCATGAGCCCGCAAATTATCCTGACGTGCATGAAGACTGCTCCTCCGTTACCGTCCCCCCGCTGCGGTTACGGATCAGGGGACGCGTGCGACGCAGGAAGAAACACCGCCGTATCGAAGTTTCTGCGCCCTGTTCGCTGCCCGCGACGGCGGCACGACAGCCCTGCTGCCTTGCAACATCGCCGGCCTCGTGCTAGCCGCCGCCGCGTCCGGTGAGCATTTGTTCCCGACACATCAACGTCACTCTTGCCGCTGGGCCGCGCGCCCTGGGAACGTCTCTTGGAACCCAATTCCGCTATCGCTCAATCGCACGTGGCGCTCGGCCTGTCGGGTCGCTACGCCACGGCGCTGTTCGACCTCGCGGTCGAAGGCCAGGCGCTCGACGCTGTTTCGGCGAGCCTGGCGACGATCAAGGCGGCGCTTGCCGACAATGCCGACCTGCGGACCCTGACGACCAGCCCGATGGTCAGCCGCAAGGCGGCTGCCGCCGGCATCGGCGGTGTCGCGGCCAGCCTCGGCCTCGATCCGCTCACCAGCAACTTCCTCGGCGTCCTCGCCGGCAACCGCCGCCTTGCCGCGCTGCCCGCCATCATCCGCGACTTCAACGCCCTCACCGCTGCCCGGCGCGGCGAAATCAGCGCGCGCGTCACCGCCGCCCATGCGCTGACCGCCGACCAGCAGGCGGCGCTGGCGGCACGGCTCAAGGCCGGCCTCGGCCGCGACGTGGCGCTCGACATCACCATCGACCCGGCGATCCTGGGCGGGCTCATCGTCCGCGTCGGCAGCCGCATGATCGATTCATCATTGAAAACCCGGCTCGACGCGCTCGGCCAGGCACTGAAGGGCTAATCCATGGACATCAACGCCGCCGAAATTTCGCGGGTCATCAAGGACCAGATCGCCAACTTCGGCAACGACGCCGAAGTCTCCGAAGTCGGCCAGGTGCTGTCGGTGGGCGACGGCATCGCCCGCGTCCATGGGCTGGACAATGTCCAGGCCGGCGAAATGGTCGAATTCCCCGGCGGCATCAAGGGCATGGCGCTCAACCTCGAAGCCGACAATGTCGGTGTCGTCATCTTCGGCTCGGATGCGGGCATCAAGGAAGGCGACACCGTCAAGCGCACCGGCACCATCGTCGACGTGCCGGTCGGCAAGGGCCTGCTCGGCCGCGTCGTCGATGGCCTCGGCAACCCGATCGACGGCAAGGGTCCGCTGACCGACGTCAAGCGCATGCGCGTGGAGGTCAAGGCGCCCGGCATCATCCCGCGCCAGTCGGTCCATGAACCGATGCAGACCGGCCTCAAGGCCTTGGACGCGCTGGTCCCCGTCGGCCGCGGCCAGCGCGAACTGATCATCGGCGATCGCCAGACCGGCAAGTCCGCTGTCGTCATCGACACCTTCATCAACCAGAAGGCCGCCAACGCCGGCACCGACGAGGGCAAGAAGCTCTATTGCATCTATGTCGCCGTCGGCCAGAAGCGCTCGACCGTCGCGCAGATCGTCCGCGCGCTGGAGGAAAACGGCGCGATGGAATATTCGATCGTCGTCGCCGCCACCGCATCGGAGCCGGCACCGCTGCAGTTCCTCGCGCCCTATACCGGCTGCACCATGGGCGAATTCTTCCGCGACAACGGCATGCACGCCGTCATCGCCTATGACGATCTCACCAAGCAGGCGGTCGCCTATCGCCAGATGTCGCTGCTGCTGCGCCGTCCGCCGGGCCGCGAAGCCTATCCGGGCGACGTCTTCTATCTCCACTCACGCCTGCTCGAGCGCGCCGCCAAGATGAACGCCGACAATGGCTCGGGCTCGCTGACCGCGCTGCCGATCATCGAAACCCAGGCCGGCGACGTCTCGGCGTACATTCCGACCAACGTCATCTCGATCACCGACGGCCAGATCTTCCTCGAAACCGAGCTGTTCTACCAGGGCGTCCGCCCGGCCATCAACGTCGGTCTGTCGGTCAGCCGCGTCGGCTCGGCCGCGCAGACCAAGGCGATGAAGAAGGTTGCCGGCACCATCAAGCTGGAACTCGCCCAATATCGTGAAATGGCGGCGTTCGCGCAGTTCGGTTCGGACCTCGACGCCTCGACCCAGCGCCTGCTCAACCGCGGCCGCCGCCTGACCGAACTCTTGAAGCAGGGCCAGTACAAGCCGATGCCGTTCGAGGAACAGGTCGTTTCCATCTTCGCCGGCGTCAACGGCTTCCTCGATGCGGTGCCGCCGACCGACGTGACGCGCTTCGAATCGTCGCTGCTGGCGCACGTCCGTGCCGAACATGGTGCCATCCTCACCGACATCCGCGACAAGAAGGACCTGAGCGCCGACACGACGGCCAAGCTCAAGGAACTGATCGGCGGCTTTGCGAAGACGTTTGCGTAGGTATTGCTGATCGTCACCCCCGCGAAGGCGGGGGTCCATCTCCCGAAACCGGGAATGATGGGACGGTCGGGAGATGGATCCCCGCCTGCGCGGGGATGACAGAAGGACAAGATGGCAAGCCTCAAAGCCCTCAAGATGCGCATCACCTCGGTGAAGTCGACGCAGAAGATCACCAAGGCGATGAAGATGGTCGCCGCGGCGAAGCTGCGCCGGGCGCAGGAAGCCGCCGAAGCCGCGCGCCCCTATTCGGAGCGGATGGCAGCGGTGATGGCCAGCCTCGGCGCCACCGTCCAGGTCGGCCCGGAATCGCCCCGGCTGCTCGCCGGCACCGGCGCCGACCAGGTCCATCTGCTTGTCATCGCCTCGTCGGAACGCGGCCTTGCCGGCGGTTTCAACACCAACATCGCGCGGCTGGCGCGCAAGAAGATGGAAGCGCTGCTCGCCCAGGGCAAGACGGTCAAGCTGCTGTTCGTCGGCAAGAAGGCGCGCGCGCCGTTCATGCGGACCCACAAGCAGCTGATCATCGGCACCATCGACCAGACCCACATCAAGAATGTCGCTTTCGCCGATGCCAAGGCGATCGCCGACGACATCACCGCGCGGTTCGACGCCGGCGAATTCGATGTCGCGCATCTGTTCTTCGCCCGCTTCCGCTCGGCGCTGGTCCAGGAGCCGACCGAACTGCAGATCATCCCGGCAGCGCTTCCGGCGGCCGCCGTGGTCGAGGCCAAGCCGAGCGACGCCGCGCCCGCCGCGGTCGAATATGAACCCGATGAGGAAGCCATCCTCGCCGAACTGCTGCCGCGCAACCTCAGCGTCCAGATCTTCCGCGCGCTGCTCGAAAATGCCGCGTCGGAACAGGGCAGCCGCATGACCGCCATGGACAATGCGACGCGCAACGCCGGCGACATGATCAACAAGCTGACCATCACCTACAACCGCACCCGCCAGGCAGCGATCACCAAGGAACTCATCGAGATCATCTCGGGGGCGGAGGCGCTGTGATCGTCCGCGCCGCCCTTCTGCTGGCGACGGCCGCGCTCGGCATCGCTGCGGCGCCGGCGCCCGGCCCGACGGCGAAGCAGTTCACCGCGCTGCGCGTCGCCAAGGGCGAAAAATGCCCGCCGATCCGCAAGCTGGCCTGCGCGCCGCTCGGCGACCCGACCGAGTTCAAGTGCAGCTGGCAGGAACAGTTCAAGGGCAAGCCCTGGACGACCAGCACCGCGCTGGTCGCCCGCGACGGCGCCGGTTGGACATGGCTCGACGACGGCCCGCGCTGCTCGTCGCTGCCGCAAAGCTGAGGGTGGATCATGGCGTATAAAACCACTGCAACCACCCGCGGCGGCCGCGACGGCCGCGCCATCCTCGACGGCGGCACGCTGGCGCTGGCGATGGCTCTGCCCAAGGACATGGGCGGCGCCGGCGACGGCCACAATCCCGAGCAGCTGTTCGCGCTCGGCTATTCGTCGTGCTTCGGTTCGGCCATCCTCGCCATCGCGCGCCAGCATGGCGTCGATGGCCAGAAGGCGCGCGTGACCGCCGAAGTCACGATCGACAAGGACGACACCAGCTTCGGCCTGTCGGTGGCGATCACAGTGTCGATTCCGGGCGAAGACCGTGCCAAGGTCGAGGAAATCGCCCACGCCGCCCACCAGATCTGCCCATATTCCAAGGCGACGCGGGGCAACATCCCCGTCACCGTCACCGTCGCCTGACCCGAAATTCCAGGAGCACACCCATGGCAACCACCCCCACCACCAACAACGTCGGCCGCGTCAGCCAGGTCATCGGCGCCGTCGTCGACGTGCATTTCGACAGCGACCTGCCGGCCATCCTGTCGGCGCTGGAAACGCGCCTCGGCGGCAACCGTCTCGTCCTCGAAGTCGCCCAGCATCTGGGGGAAAATACCGTCCGCACCATCGCCATGGACGCAACCGACGGTCTGGTCCGCGGCCAGGAAGTCGTCGATACCGGCAGCCAGATCCGCGTTCCCGTCGGCCCCGCCACGCTGGGGCGCATCCTCAACGTCATCGGTGAACCGATCGACGAAATGGGCCCGGTCAACGCCGACATCACCATGCCGATCCATGCCGAAGCGCCGCTGTTCATCGACCAGTCGACCGAAAGCGCGATTCTCGTCACCGGCATCAAGGTCATCGACCTCATCGCCCCCTATGCCAAGGGCGGCAAGATCGGCCTGTTCGGCGGCGCCGGCGTCGGCAAGACCGTGCTCATCCAGGAACTGATCAACAACATCGCCAAGGGCCATGGCGGCACCAGCGTCTTCGCCGGCGTCGGCGAACGCACCCGCGAAGGCAATGATCTCTACCACGAATTCCTCGAAGCCGGCGTCATCGCCAAGGACGAGAACGGCAACGCCACCTCGACCGGTTCCAAGGTCGCGCTGGTGTTCGGCCAGATGAACGAGCCGCCGGGCGCCCGCGCCCGCGTCGCCCTGTCGGGCCTGACCAACGCCGAATATTTCCGCGATGTCGAAGGCCAGGACGTGCTGTTCTTCGTCGACAACATCTTCCGCTTCACCCAGGCCGGCTCGGAAGTGTCGGCACTGCTCGGCCGCATTCCGTCGGCCGTGGGCTATCAGCCGACGCTCGCTACCGACATGGGCCAGCTGCAGGAACGCATCACCTCGACCAACAAGGGCTCGATCACGTCCGTCCAGGCGATCTACGTCCCGGCAGACGATCTCACCGACCCGGCGCCGGCCACGTCCTTCGCGCATCTTGACGCGACGACGACGCTCAGCCGCTCGATCGCCGAGCTCGGCATCTATCCGGCCGTCGATCCGCTCGATTCGACCAGCCGCGTCCTCGAACCGCGCACCGTCGGCGAAGAACATTACGCCGTCGCCCGCTCGGTTCAGGAAGTGCTGCAGAAGTACAAGTCGCTGCAGGACATCATCGCCATTCTCGGCATGGACGAGCTGTCGGAAGAGGACAAGCTGGTCGTCTCCCGCGCCCGCAAGATCCAGCGCTTCCTGTCGCAGCCCTTCCACGTCGCCGAAATCTTCACCGGCACCCCGGGCGTGTTCGTCAAGGTCGAAGACACGATCAAGGGCTTCAAGGCCATCGTCGCCGGTGAATACGACCACCTGCCCGAAGCCGCCTTCTACCTCGTCGGCACGATCGAGGACGCCGTCGCCAAGGCGCAGCGCCTCGCCGCCGAAGCCGCGTAAGAAAGACCGACCATGGCCGACCTTCTCACCTTCGAACTCGTCTCCCCCGAACGGCTGCTGTCGTCGGGCAAGGTCGCCATGGTCGTCGTTCCCGGAACCGAGGGCGATTTCGGCGTCCTGCCCGGCCACGCGCCGCTGATGAGCACCATCCGCCCCGGCGCCATCGCCATCTACGAGGCCGACAGCGACACGCTGACCCGCCGCATCTTCGTCGACGGCGGCTTTGCCGAAGTCAGCGAGCGCGGCCTGACCATCCTTGCCGAAAGCGCCACGCCCGTCGGCGACATCGACCCGGCGCAGGTCGCGACCGACCTCGCCGCTGCCCGTTCGGCGGGCAACGACAAGGCCGTCGCCCGCCTCGAAGCCATGCAGGCCGCCGTCGTCAACTGACGGCGCGCCGGGCTCAAACCAGGCTCAACGCCTCGGTCAGCATGAACACCGGCGCTTCGGCGCGCTCGCCGAATTCGTCCTGTACCGCCTGCATCGCCTCGCTGGCTGCGTCCTTGTCGTATCCCTCCATGTCGGGCACGTCGATCACCTGGACATAGGCATAGGGCGGCGCGCCATCGGCGCGCATCAACCCTGTCGTGCGATACAGCTGGAATTCCTCGATCGACGGCTGCGCGCGCACCACCGGCAGGTTGCGGGCCTTGGCCCAATCCTCGAAATCGGCGGCATCGATGCCCGGCTTCAGGTTGAACAGCGCGATGATCCGCATGATGGTTCCTTTTCCAGTGTCGGGTGGGGCCAGTGCCCGCAACCCATGCCCGTAACAACGCCGCCGCCGCCCATGCGCTCCCTTGCCGCCCTGAAGATCGATGGTTTCGCACCATGGCAAAAGCTTCTAACAGGGTCGGGGGCCAGTTTTTTCGCCACGGAGCCAAGACCGACCATGCGTGCAACGATGCTCCTGATGCTGGCGCTCACGTCGACGCCGTCCTGGTCGCAGGCCCCGGCGCCCGCCCAGCAGCGCGCGACCACCGAGATCATCACCGCACCCGAAGCCACCACCACCCCCGCCGGCGCGCCGTCGATGCTCAAGCCTTCGCCCGAAACCGCGGGGGACGGCACCGCGCCGCGCCAGCGCCTCGTCACCGTGTTCGGCACCGAACCCTGCCCCAAGCCGACGTCGGCCGACGAGATCGTGGTCTGCGCGCGCCTGCCCGATTCGGAAATCTACCGCATTCCCGAACGGCTGCGCATGGCGGAAAAGCGCGTCAGCCCGTTCCAGACCAACCGCAACCTGCTGCTGGGGGATGGCACCGGCGGCGCCGGCGGCTCGATCGGCAGCTGTTCGGTGGTCGGTGCCGGCGGCATGATCGGCTGCGACCGCCGCCAGATCGATGCCTGGGCGCAGGATCGCGCCAACCGCATGGGCACCGACGAAGAAACCCCGCGCTGATGGGCTGCTGAGCGATGCACTTCGACCTCGCCGACGAGCATCGCATGCTCAAGGAACTGGTCGAACGCTTCGTCCGCGACGAACTGCTGCCGCTCGAAACCGCCGTCATGGCGCGCGAGGCGGCGGGCGACGACCCGGCGCTCCCCGCCGCCGACCGGGCCCGGCTTGATGCCCGGTCGAAGGCGCTCGGCCTGTGGAGCCTCGACGCGCCCGAGGCAGAGGGCGGCGCCGGCCTGCCCCATGTCGCCCTCGTCGGCGTCAACGAGGCGCTGGGCAGCACCATCGCCACCTATGTCCTGCCCCCCGATTCGCCCAACCTGCGCATGCTCGCCGCCACCGTCGACGATCGCCAGCGTGCCGCCTATCTGGCGCCCTATGCGCGCGGCGAAACCATCTCCGCCATCGGCATTTCGGAACCCGGCGCCGGCGCCGACCCCGCCGGCATGACGACGCGGGCGGTGCGCGACGGCGATGCCAAGGATGCGGACTGGATCATCAACGGCCGCAAGATCTGGATCACCCGCGCTGCCGAGGCCGATTTCACCATCCTCATGGCCCTCACGGATCCGGCAAAAAAGGCCCGCGGCGGCATGTCGGCTTTCCTCGTCGACCGCGATACGCCGGGCTTCCACGTGCTGCGCCGCATCCCGATGATCGGCGGCGAATATACCTATGAAGTCGTGCTGGAGGATTGCCGCGTGCCGGCGTGGAAGCTGCTCGGGCAGGAGGGGCAGGGGTTCGGCCCGATGCAGCTGCGCCTCGGCACCCGCCGCATGGAAATGGCGGCCTGGTGCATCGGCGCTGCTAGCCGCGCGCTCGACATGATGCGCGAATACGCGCCGCAGCGCAGCACCTTCGGCATGCGCCTGTCCGAACGCCAGACGGTGCAATGGTGGGTCGCCGACGGCGCTACCAAAATCCACGCGGCGCGGCTGATGGCCTATGATTGCGCGTGGAAGCTCGACCAGGGCCGCGATGTCCGCGGCGAAATCTCGATGCTCAAGGTCTTTGCCACCGAAATGGCGCAAGCCGTCATCGACACCGCCATGCAATGCTTCGGCGCCATGGGCATGACGCGCGAAATGCCGCTCCACCTCCTCGCCGGCCGGGTGCGCAACATGCGCATCTACGACGGCCCGTCGGAGGTCCACCGCATGGTCATCGCGCGCAACCTGATGAACACGCGCCCCTGACCCCTCTCCCGCTCGCGGGAGAGGGCGAGAGACGGCGAAGCCGGCCCGGGGTGAGGGTGGGCGTGCAAGACCCTCACCCGCGCCGCGCTGGCGGCTACAACAGCGCCTTCGCCGTCCAATAGGTCACCCCCGCCGCGACATAGGCCGCCGCGAACAGATAGGTGAACATGAACGTCGGCCAGGCCCAGCCGCCGGTTTCCCGCCGCGTCACCGCCAGCGTGGAAATGCACTGCGGCGCGAACACGAACCACGCCAGGAACGCCAGCGCCGTCGGCAATTCCCATTGCCCGCGCAGCTTTTCGATCAGGCCCTCGCTATGGTCGGCGTCGGTGCCCTGCAGCGAATAGACGGTGCCCAGCGCCGACACCGCGACCTCGCGCGCCGCCATGCCCGGCACCAGCGCCAGCGCGATTTCCTTGTTGAAGCCGATCGGCGCGAACAGCGGCTCCAGCGCCAGCCCGATGCGCCCGGCATAGCTGTATTCGATCGCCGGGCGGTCCCAGTCCGCCGGCGGCTTGGGCCAGGTCGCCAGCGCCCACAGCGCGATCGTCGAGACAAGGATGATGCCGCCGGCGCGCGCCACGAACGCCATCGCGCGCTGGTACAGGCCGATGCCGATGTCGCGCGGCGCAGGCCATTGATATTTGGGCATTTCCATCAGGAAGGTCGGGCTCGGCCCCTTCGTCACCGTGTGGCGCAGCGCCCAGGCCGCCACCAGCGCGCCGACGACGCCGGCGACATACAGTGCGAACAAGACCAGGCCCTGAAGCCCGAAGATGCCGACCTGCCGCGCCGGAATGAAAGCGCCGATGACGACGGCATAGACCGGCAGCCGCGCCGAACAGGTCATCAGCGGCGCGATCAGGATCGTCGTCAGCCGGTCCTTGGGCGAATCGATCGTCCGCGCCGCCATGATGCCGGGAATGGCGCAGGCAAAGGAGGAGATCAGCGGAATGAACGCCCGGCCGTTCAGCCCGACGCTCGCCATCAGCTTGTCCATCAGAAAGGCGGCACGAACCATGTATCCCGATTGCTCGAGGCACAGGATGAAGAAGAACAGGATGAGGATCTGCGGCAGGAACACCACCACCGCGCCGACACCGCCCAGCACGCCATCGACGATCAGCGACCGCAGCAGGCCATCGGGCAGTGCGGCCGTCGTCGCCGACTGGCCGGCCATGACCAGCGATTCGATCCATTGCATCGGCGCTTCGGCCCAGGCGAACACCCCCTGGAACATCGCGAACAACAGCCCGGCGAGCAGGAGCGGCCCCCACAGCGGGTGCAGCGCGACGGCATCGATCCGCGCCGACCAGCGCCGCTGCGCGCCCTGCGCCAGCGTCACCGTATCGGCGATCACCCGCGCCTCGCGCTGCAACAGCCTGATGTCGGCGCCGCTGCTCGCCGCCGGTGCCGCGGGGGTACCGCGCAGCGTCGCGGCAATCGCCTCGCCCAGCGTCTCGAGCCCGCGCCGGCGCACCGCCACCGTCGCCACCACCGGCACGCCCAGGATGACCGCCAGCTGGTCGGCGTCGATCCGCGTGCCGTCACGTTCGGCGAGGTCGACCATGTTGAGCGCCACGATCATCGGCAGGCCGAGCCGGCGCAGTTCGAGCACGAAGCGCAGGTGGTTGCGCAAATTGGTGGCATCGATCACCGCGACAATGGCGTCGATGCGCTTTTCGCCGGGCAGCGTGCCCATCACGACATCGCGTGTCACCGCTTCGTCGGGGGACCGCGGCGTCAGGCTGTAGGTGCCGGGCAGGTCGATCAGTTCGGCATTGCGGCCGTCGGGCAACGCCAGCCGCCCGGCCTTGCGCTCCACCGTGACGCCGGGATAATTGCCGACCTTCTGCCGGCTGCCGGTCAGAGCATTGAAAAGGCTCGTCTTCCCGGCGTTGGGATTGCCGACGAGGGCAACGACGGGGTTGGCCAGCGGCGCGTTCACCGCGCGGCCACGGCAGCGGTCTCGATTTCGATCAGCCGCGCCATCGATCGCCGCAGCGCCACGACCATGTTGCCGACGCGCACCGCCAGTGGATCACCGCCGAACGGCGCCCGGTGCAGCAGTTCGATGTCGACGCCTTCGTCGAAGCCCAGTTCGTGCAGCCGCCGCGCCGTATCGGGGTCGATGCCGCCGCGGTCGATGGCCGTGATCGTCGCCGCCGTCAGCACCGACAGATCTTCGAGCAGGAGGGGGGTTGCCATTATTGCGAACGGTTATCACGGCTCCGGCGGCAATGCTACCCTCTGCCGCCAGGGGCGGCGCGACAACAGCCGACGCTGGACCCGACGCTGGCCGGCCCGGGTGCGGGTGGCTCTCGCCGGGCCGTGCGTTTTGCGCCCGAGCGCGGGAACGGCTTACACCGCCGGGTAGCGCAGCCGGCCCAGGAACCGCGCCGGGTTGGGCCAGTCCTTGAAGCTGTTGGTCACCCGCGCCTTGGTCTTTTCAAAGGCCATGATGCCGTCGATGCGCCGGTCGATGAAGCCCCAGGTCGCGCCATGGCCGTCGCTGTCGTCGTCGAGCCAGTAGAGCAGGGTGGCGGAATAGACCGACCCCAGGATCGCCCGCTTCGAATAATAGTTGAAATCGGTCGCGGTATCGCCGGCGGCGCGCCACATCGCGTCGGTCGTCCGCCACAGCGTCCGCGCCGCCAGCCCGGCATGGGCGGGGTTGGCGAGCAGCGTCAGCGCCCGGCGGACGGCCTCGCGGTCCTCGTCGGCCTGTTCCAGCCGGGTGCGCAGCGCCAGCCGGATCCGGTCGCGAATCTTCATGCCGCCGGGGCCGGCAGCGGCGATGGCGCCGGTCATCACCTCGGTCATCATCGCATCGGCGCGCGCCGTGAAGGCATCGACCATCGCCGCTGCATCGGGCAGCGCCATGGCAGCGATGTCGCGGTCGATGCCTTCCGAATCGGCGGCGGCATCGCGCGCCAGCGCCGTCCAGCCATCGAAGGGCACATTGGGCAGCATCGCGCCCACCAGGCGAGGACGCAGGTCGGCGAGGGGGATATCTTCGATCATCTTGGCAGCATAGCCACTTCGTCGCTGCGTCTCCAGCGCCGCGATTGCCGCGCCAACGGCTTCATCGCCGGGGGCGGGCCGGCTTCGCTTGTCTTGTAGGCGATGCTCTGTTATGCGCCGCGCTTCGCTCGGGCAGGCCTGCTTGCCGGATTTGATTCGTATTTTGACAAGCATCGACGCTGTGCCAGCCTCGATGACGTGAATGGAGAGAACGGCTGCATGCAAATCGTGGTTCGCGACAACAATGTCGATCAGGCGCTGCGCGCGCTCAAGAAGAAGCTGCAGCGCGAGGGCGTCTACCGCGAAATGAAGCTGCGCCGTCATTATGAAAAGCCGAGCGAGAAGCGCGCCCGTGAAAAGGCCGCCGCCATCCGCCGCGCCCGCAAGCTGGAGCGCAAGCGCGCCGAGCGCGACGGCACAAAGTAAGTCCTGATCTTATGGCGACAGCCACCCCCGAAACCGCCCCCGGTGGCGGCGTGACCAAGTGGCTTGTCGCCGCCGTCGTGCTCCTGGCAATCGTCGTCGGCCTCGTCTGGGCCGGAACGCAAAGCCAGGTTGCCGCCGTGCGCACCGAGGACATGAAATATCTGGCCGACAACGGCAAGAAGCCCGGCGTGATGACAACGCCGAGCGGCCTGCAATATCAGGTCATCCGCCAGGGCACCGGCCCCAAGCCGGCGGCGACCGACACCGTCCTCGTCCATTACGAAGGCCGCCTGGTCGACGCCGCCCATACGGTGTTCGATTCGAGCTATCAGCGCGGCCAGCCCGCGGCCTTCCCGCTCGACAAGGTCATCCCCGGCTGGACCGAAGGCGTCCAGCTGATGCCCGCCGGGTCGAAATTCCGCTTCGTCGTCCCGCCCGCGCTTGGCTATGGCGCGGCCGGCGCCGGCGGCGTCATCCCGCCCGGCGCGGTCCTCGAATTCGACGTGGAACTGCTCGCCGTCAAGCCGAGCTGATCGAGCATGTTGATCACAGCCTGTTGGAAACACCCCGATTCGGTGTGACTTTCGCGACTTTCGGGGCTGTTTTGATCGACGGAAGCGATTAATCACTTATCGTCACCCCCGCGAAGGCGGGGGTCTCATCTCCCAATTCTCGGAAGATGGATCCCCGCCTGCACGGGGCTCTTCAACTCCCCCGCGACCGCCGCTCGCCGCGCCGGTTGCCGCTCGTCGCCGACGACAGTCGCCGCGACTTGGGCTTGGGCGTCGCCGACAGCGCTGTGATGACCAAAGGCGCCCCCAGCGCCATGTCGAACCCCAGCATTGCGAAGCTTTCGGCGATATGCCCCGGCAGGTCGGCGCTGATGTCGATATGGCCGCCGTCGGGCGCATCGATGACCAGCCGCCGCGCGTGCAAATGCAGCTTGCGGCTGATCCCGCCGGTCAGAAAGGCTTCCTTGCCGCCATATTTGGCATCGCCGACAATGGCATGGCCGATTGCGGCGGCATGGACGCGGATCTGGTGGGTGCGCCCCGTCAGCGGCGAAAACTCGACCCAGGCGGCACGGCCCGCGGCGCGCTCGATGACGCGATAGCGCGTCTTGGATTTCAGCCCGGTCTCGGTATCGACATGCATCTTCTCGCCGCCGCTGCCCGGCTGCTTCGACAGCGGCGCGTCGATCTCGCCGGCCTCGACCTTGGGCACGCCGATGGTCAGCGCCCAATAGGTCTTGCGCGCTTCGCGCCCGGCAAAGGCCTTGGCGAAGAAGGCGGCGGCGCGCGCGGTCCGCGCCAGCAGCAGCACGCCCGATGTGTCCTTGTCGAGCCGGTGCACCAGCTTGGGCCGCGTCGTCATCTCACCGGTCAGGGCGTCGAGCAGGCCGTCGACATGGGTGGTGATGCCGATGCCACCCTGCGTCGCCAGCCCGGGCGGCTTGTTGATGACGATGGCATGGCGGTCCTCATAGATGACCAGCCCGCGAATATAGTCGATCTGCGCCTGGCTCAGCGGGTCGCGCACCTCGATCGTCCGGCGTTCGCGCGTCGTCGGCGACGGCTCGGGCAGGCTGTCGGGGTAAAGCAATGTCTGGCCGGCGGCGATACGGTCGCCGGGCGACGCCTTGGCGCCATCGAGGCGGATCGCCCCGGTGCGGGCCCAGCGCGACACGATGTTGAAGCTGGTGCCCGTCGCATGCCGCTGGAACCAGCGGTCGAGCCGGATGCCGTCGTCGTCCTCGGCGATGATCGTGGTCGGCATCAGGCGCGCGCCAGCCACACGCCGGCCATCAGCGCCAGCACGCTGCCGGCGACGGACGACACCGCATAGGCCGCCGCCAGGCCGATTTCATTGCGGTTGATCATGGTGACGATATCCAGGGAAAAGGCCGAAAAGGTGGTGAAGCCGCCAAGCACGCCGACACCGAGAAGCAGCCGAAGCGTCTCGCTGCCGCTGTCGATCCGGGTCAGCCAACCCGCCAGCAGGCCCATCGCCAGGCCGCCGACGATGTTGACGGTCCAGGTGCCATAGGGCAACCCGATGCCCAGCGTCATCATCGTCCAGCGCCCGACCAGATAGCGCATGCACGCGCCAAAGGCACCACCAAAGGCAACAAGGGCAAGCGGCGGGATGGACGACAGCGCGGGCATTGCCGAACCTTTAGCGCGTTGCGCGTCGTTCCGCCACTTATGCGACGCCGAAGGTCCAGCCCTCGGTCGCGGCGATCGCCGGTGTCATCGCCGGCGGGGCCCACCAGTGCGGCGCCCCGGCGATGGCACGCAGCCCGGCAGCGGTGATCATCGCATCGCCGACATGGTCGGGGAAGGTGGCGGGGAAGGCGACCGGCGTCGGCAACGATCCCAGTCGGACCAGCACCGCATCGAGCGCGCTCCGGTCGCGCAGCTTGCCACGCGCGCCGCCCATCCGGGCAAAGGCCTGGGCATAGATTTCGAGGATCAGCGGACCGGTCGCCGGCACCGGGTCGAACGGCCACACCGGCCAGTCGAGGCGGTTGAGCAGGCGCATCGCCGACAGGGTCGCCTTGCCGACCTGCGAGGCACCGAGCAGCACAAAGTTCGATGTCGGCGTGCCGAGCCGCGAGGCGGCATAGACCTGCTCGGTCACGCGCAGATGCGCCCGCAAATGCCGCGGCCCGTCGGCAGCGCCCAGCCAGAAGGCCTCGCGGCGCTGCGCGATGAAGCTGTGGCCGCCAAGATCGATATCGGCGGCGCAGGCGGCGTCGATCTCCGCCCATAGCGTCCGCGCCGGCGCGAGGAACGGCGGCACCGCGGCAAAGCCGAAACCCGCGTCCATGCCGACCAGCACATCGCCCGACAGTTCGGTAAGCCAGCCGAGGACGCCGGTGCGCGACCAGATCCCGCCGGGCGGCAGCACCAGCTGCGGGGCGGCGTCGCCGGCCGCGCACATCGCCACCTGGACCGAAGGGTGCCGGCTGCCGACGGCGCCGGACCAGTCGATGCCGACGAAGCGGTCGAACCTCAAGGCCGGGCGGCCAGCTGCGCTTTCGACGCCCGCCGCGACCAGGCGCGCTCGACCAGCGCCGCGACCCGTTCCGGATCGGCGGTCGCCAGCCGCACCAGCACGCCCGGCCAACCGGCATAATGCGGCGTCTGGTAAAAGCAGTCGGGATCGGTCGCCATCAGCATCTCGGCCTCGTCGCGCGTCGTCGTCAGCACGAAATGGTCGTCGGTCCGGCCGATGACGATGATCATCTTACCGCGGACCGCGATCGCGTCGCGGCCATAGCTTGTCGACCGCTCGGCACCGGGCAGGGCCAGCGCGCTGGCGATGACCTCGCCCCAGGTCACTGTTTTCCCGGCCCCCGCAGCTGTTCGCGCCGCCGTGCCCATTCCGCCAGTCGCTCGCCGATCCGGGCCTCGTGGCCGCGCGGGCTCGGCTGGTAGAAGTGCTCGCGCGTCATTTCCTCCGGCCAGTAATCGGCACCCGAAAACCCGTCCTCCGCGTCATGGTCGTAGGCATAGCCCTTGCCATAGCCGAGGTCCTTCATCAGCCGGGTCGGGGCGTTGAGGATATGCGCCGGCGGATTGAGCGAACCGGTGGCGATGGCCGAGCGCTTGGCGGCCTTTTCGGCCTTGTAGGCAGCATTGGATTTGGGCGCCGTCGCCAGATACAGGCAGGCGTGGACGATCGCCAGTTCGCCCTCGGGGCTGCCGAGGAAGTCATAGGCGTCCTTGGCCGCCAGCGTCACCGCCAGCGCGTTCGAATCGGCCAGCCCAATGTCCTCGCTGGCAAAGCGCACCAGCCGGCGCAGCAGGTACAGCGGCTCTTCCCCGGCGGTCAGCATCCGTTCGAGATAGTAAAGCGCCGCATCGGGGTCCGATCCGCGCAGCGATTTGTGAAGCGCCGAAATGAGGCCGTAATGGCCTTCGCGGTCCTTGTCATAGACCGGCATCCGGCGATGCAGCAGCGCCGCCAGGCCGGCCGGATCGAGCGGATCGGCGATCCTGACGGCATAGAGCGATTCGACTTGGTTGAGCAGGAAGCGGCCATCGCCATCGGCGGAGGCGATCAGCGCGGCGCGGGCCTCGGCGGTGACGGGCAGGGGCTGTCCCTCGCTCGCTTCGGCGCGGTCCATCAGTTCGCCCAGTGCCGGTTCATCGAGCCGCCGCACGATCAGCACCTGGGCGCGGCTGAGGATGGCGGCGTTGAGCTCGAAACTCGGGTTCTCGGTCGTCGCCCCGACCAGCGTGACGGTGCCGTCCTCGACGACGCCCAGAAAACCGTCCTGCTGGGCGCGATTGAAGCGGTGGATCTCGTCGACGAACAACAGCGTCTTCTGGCCGGCCCGCGCCGCGTCGCGCGCTTCGGCAAACAGCTTCTTCAATTCGGCGACGCCCGAAAAGACGGCCGAGATGCCGACAAAGCGCAGGCCAACGGCTTCGGCGAGCAGGCGGGCAATGCTCGTCTTGCCGGTGCCGGGCGGCCCCCAGAGGATGAGGCTGGACAAGGTGCCGGCGGCCACCATCCGACCGATCGCGCCGTCGGGGCCGGTCAGATGCGCCTGGCCGACGACGTCGTCGAGCACTCGCGGCCGCAGCCGCTCGGCAAGCGGCGGATTGGCCGGCGGGGCAGCGGCAGGGGCGGCGGCGGGAGAACCGAACAGGTCAGCCACCGGGCACGCTCCTAACTGCGGAAATAGGGCTCGACCTTGCCCTTGAGCTTGATGGTCAGCGGCATGCCGAACCGGTCCTTCGACTTGCCGGCGGCGACTTTCACCCAGCCTTCGGACACGCAATATTCGTCGACATTGGTCCGCTCGACGCCATCGAAGACGATGCCGACGCCGCGTTCCAGCAGGTCGCCGTCATAAAAGGGGCTGCGCGGGTTGGCTGCCAGCCGATCGGGCGGCGTATCGGTCACCGCAGGGGCGGTTTCGGGAGCCTCGGGGGCGATTTCGGGTTCGTCGGTCATGGCGGGGGAGTGGCCTCTGGGATGACGGGGGTCAAGACCCCGACGCAAAAAGGCCGTGCCGCCCGATCGGGAAGCACGGCCCTTTGTCCGGTCGAAGCCCGAAGGTCAGGCTTCGGGTTCGGCCTCGGCGACCGGTGCCGGCGCTTCGTCCGTCGGGATGCCAGGTTCGGCATTCGGGTCGAAGGCTTCGACAAAGCCCGATTCTTCGCGGTCGAACATGTCGGCGTTGACGTCGACACCCTTGGCCTGAAGCTCGGCTTCTTCCGGCGAGCGCGCGATGTTGACCTTGACCATCACGACGACTTCGGGGTGCAGCGCAACCTTCACGTCGTGGATACCCAGCGTCTTGATCGGCTTGTCGAGGACGATCTGGTTCTTGTTGACCTTGTGGCCACCGGCGGTGAGCACTTCGGCGAGGTCGCGCGCGGCGACCGAACCGAACAGCTGGCCCGTCTGCGAGGCCTGGCGGATCATCGTCACCGATGCGCCATCGACGTCCTTGGCTTCGCTGCGGGCGATGTCACGGCGCTTGGCGTTATCGGCCTCGATGCGGGCGCGATCGGCTTCGAACTTCTTCTTGTTGGCTTCCGACGCGCGCAGCGCCTTGCCGCGCGGCAGCAGGAAGTTGCGGGCAAAGCCCGGCTTCACATTGACGATGTCGCCGATGGCGCCGAGCTTTTCGACGCGTTCAAGCAGGATGATTTCCATGGCTCCAGCTCCTACTTAACGAGGTAGGGCAGCAAGCCCAGATGGCGTGCACGCTTGATGGCCTGCGCCAGCTCGCGCTGCTTCTTGCCCGACACTGCGGTGATGCGCGACGGCACGATCTTGCCGCGTTCCGACACGAAACCCTGCAGCAGGCGCACGTCCTTGTAGTCGATGACGGGGGCATTGGCGCCCGAGAAGGGGCAGCTCTTGCGGCGGCGGAAAAAGGGACGTCCCATGATCTATCCTTTCGATCAGAACGCGCGCGGGGCGCGGTCGCCGCGGTCACCACCGCGGGGGCGATCGCCACGGTCACCGCGATCGGGGCGGTCACCGCGCGGCGCGCCGTCACGGTCGCCGCGTTCACGCTCGCGCTCGCCGCGCTTGGTCATCGCCGACGGTTCGGTCGGCAAGGCTTCGATGCGGACGGTCATGTAGCGGATGATGTCTTCGTTCAGCGCGACCTGACGCTCCATCTCGGCGATCGCCGGGGCGGGCGCGTCGATGTTGAGCATGACGTAATGCGCCTTGCGGTTCTTGGCGATGCGATAGGCAAGGCTGCGCAGGCCCCAATATTCATGGGTCGCGACCTGGCCGTTGCCATCGGCGATGATCTTGGAAAATGTCTCCGTCAGCGCTTCGACCTGGGCCGTGGCCAGGTCCTGCCGCGCGAGAAAGACATGCTCATAAAATGGCATGTGTGTTCTACTCCATTACCGATCGCTGATGCCGCACCCTTTGCGACACCCCTCCGGCTTGCGTCAAAACAACAGCGCCGGGGACGCAGGATGTCCTGCCCCGGCCGCTATCGAGCGCGGCCTATGGCGCAAGGCCGGGCAAAAGGCAAGCGCGCCGGGTCATCGCAACCCCAATGCCGCCTTGACCTTGCGCCAGTCGACCAGCTTGAAATTCTGCGCCGCCGGCGCGTTGTCACCGTCCTGGGCGATCATCAGCCCGCCGGGAAACTGCGGCCCGAAATTGCCGGTGGCAATCTCGATGCCGTCGGTCTCCGATGTCGCGCCGAACGCTCCGGCGCCGATGCGGAAGCGGCCGACATAGCGGTCGTCGGACAATCGATAGACGGCATAGGCATTGTCGCCCTGGCTCGACACGACGAGATAGCCGCCGTTCCCCCGCCCTTCGGCCGCGATCGCCACCCCTTCGGCGTCGGCGACGATCTCGCGGCCGTCGGCAGCGGCGATCTTCACCGGGGTCGTCGCACCGCCGGCGCGCGCATCGAAGCGCCACAGGCCGACATCTTCCTCGGCGACATAGAGCCGGCGGGTGCGCGGATCGACGACACAGCCTTCGGATTGTGTGCCCAGCTTCATGGTGCGGACGATCCGGGCGGACGGCGCCGGGCCGGACAGGTCGAGCGCCAGCTGGTTGATCGTCCCGTCCTTCAACACGACAAAGGCGTACAGCGCGTCGGGGGCCGCATAGAGGCACAGCCCATAGGCTTCGCCGGCGCCGGCGGGAACGCGTCCCAGCACCGTCAGCTTCGCTGTCGCCGGATCGAGGCCGAACAGCGCGACATGGGCGCTGGCATTGTCGTTGCGGTCGCTGGCCGCGACAATGGCCCGGCCCTTGTGGTTGGCGACATCGACATTGTTGACCCGGCCGGCGTCGCTGAAATCCCGCACCTTGCCGTCGAGGCCATAGACATACAGCCCGGCCTTCTTGTCGGTGCCGATGATCAGGCTGGCGGCCGGATCGGCGGCGTTGCGCCAGACGGCAGGGTCATCGGCGGCATCGGCATTGGCGGTGGCAACCGCTGCGGTTTCGCCCGACGCCGTCACCACCGCGGTCGGCAGCGTTGCCGAAGGCGTCGGAGCCGGAGTCGGGGCCGGAACTGTGGCGCACCCGGCAAGCAGGGCCAGCGGGAGGAGCAGACTGCGCATCGGGTCAGTAGGTCACGCGGATGCCGGCTGTGTAGCGCCGCCCGAAGGTTTCCCGCTCGATCGTGCGCTGGCTGATCCCGGCATAGCGACGGCCGGGGCCGTTGAGCAGGTTCGACGCATCGGCATAGACTTCGAAGTTGGGCGTGACGGCATAGCGTGCCGAAACGTCGAGTTCGTCATCGGCCGCCCAATAGATGTCGCCGCCGGTATCGGCCGGCGTGCCGATTTCCGAAAGCCAGCTTGTCCGCTTCTGGTAGCTGGCGCGGATCGAAACACCATATTTCTCGTAATAGGGCCCGATATTATAGGTCCATTGCGAGGTGCCCGGGAAGCGGATTTTGCGGCCGTCGGGAGTGGTCGCCTCGCTGTCGGTGTAGGTGACATTCGCCTGGATGCCGAAACCGCCGAACCAGCTGCTGTCCTTCAGGAACGGATCGAGCTGGAGCTGCAGCGCCGCCTCGACGCCGGCGATGTGGCCGTCGCCGCCGTTGACGGTGGTGGTGTAGTCATATTGCGAGCGGTTCGGGAACGTCGGGGTGTTGAGCGTGTCGAGGCCGAAGAGCCGGGTGTCCTGGAACAGCACGTCGGTGACGTCCTTGTAGAAGGCACCGAGCGACACGAAGCCGGCCGGCGCGACATACCATTCCCAGTAAAGGTCGACGCCCTTGGCACGTTCGGGCTGCGCCAGCGGGTTGCCGCCGGAGATCGCTTCATCGGCATCGTTGACGGTCAGGTTGGGACGGCTGACGGTATAATCGGGACGCGCGGCGCCGGTGTTGAACGACAGCCGGACCTTCATGTCGCGGTTGATGTTCCAGTTGATATGGGCGCTGGGGAACACCAGCGTCTTGCTGGTTTCGACGCTGATCAGTTCGTTGGTGCCGGTGTCCTCGATGATGGCGAAGGCGGTGCCGCGGTTCTTGATATGCTCGACGCGGGCGCCATAGACGATGTTGCCCCAGTCGAAACGGGTCGTGCCCATCGCAAAGCCCGACCAGACCTGTTCGCGGACATTGTAGAAATTGGCGTCCTGCGGCTCGAAGTCGGCAAGCCCGTCGGCAACGGCGAGAATGGCGCGCGCCTTGGCGTCGGAGAAATAGGTGATCTTGTAACCGGGCTCGATGCGGCCGCGGAAGGATTCGGTGCCGATGATGCCGTTGAGGCTGCTCGGAATGCCCGCGGCGGTCAGCGCGGTGTTGAGGCCGGCGCCCGATGCTTCGAGCAGGTTTTCATTGGCTTCCTTGGTGCGCTGGTCGAACTGGCCGCCGAAACGGAAGGTCGTGTCGCCGAACAGCTCGGTTTTCCAGGCGGCCTCGACCTTGCCGGTATAGGCGTCGGTGATGTCGACCGCGTCGAGCGCCGTCGCCGAGCTGATGCCGTTGGGGAAATCCTGATAGGCTTGGACCTGGTTGCCGGCCGAAAACACCCCGGTCGAACTGCGCAGCGTTCGGAACAGGCGGACCTGGGAATTGTTCTTGTCGCGGAAATCATAATCGGCGGTGATGCGGTCGACGCCGCCGACGCCGTTGGTGCCGAAACCCGGGCTTTGATAGGTGTGGAGATAGGGCAGGCTGCGATCGTCCTTCGACCGCGTGTAGTTGCCGCGCCATTTGACGGTCAGGTCGCCGTTGGTGTGATCGCCGCCGATGGTGTTGGTGAACACCGACTGGCGATAGGCGGTCGCGCGGAAGCGGGCATCGAAATCGACGCCGAACAGGCGCCCTGCCAGCGGGGTGTTGCCGGTGCAGACATCGGCATAGCCGGTGGTGAACGGCGCCGGCGGGTTGATGCCGGCGCCGGGGCAGGGGGCAGTGGCGTTGGGAACGCGGCCCTGCTGGTCGTCGGCGTCGATGCGATAATTGTCGCGCTGCTCGTCGTCGGCGAAGGCGGTGTAGATCGAGCTGACGAACAGGATGTTGTCGCTGTCGGGGCGCCATTCGAGGCGGCCGGTGGCCGAGTAGTTCTTGCGGGTGAGCCGGTAGAATTTGTTCTCGATCTCGCGGCCCCAGACCCGCGGGCTTTCCTCGCCCGGAACAGCGGGGCGCTGATCGCGGCTGACGGTTTCCCAGTCGATCTCGAAATTGTCGGTGACCATGTCGCGCTTGTAATAGCTGCCGGTGACCAGGATGCCGATCTCGCCGGCGCCGGTTTCGAAGCGGTTCGACGCGACCACCGAGCCTTCGATTTCGCCGCCCTGGCCAAGCTCGACATAGCCGCCGCCCAGCTTGCCCTGCAGATGCAGGCCCTTGTAGTCGAAGGGCGAGCGCGTGACGATGTTGACATTGCCGGCGATGGTTTCGCCGTTAAGGTCGGGGGTAACCGCCTTTTGCACGACGACCTGCGACGCGAGCGCCGACGGGATCGAATCGAAGCGGGCATCGCGGCCTTCGGGGGACACGATGAAGATGCCGTCGAACGACAGGGTCGTCCAGTTCAGCGGTGCGCCGCGCAGGTTGACGTAACGCGCCTGGCCCTGGTCGCGCTGGACGCTGATGCCGGGCAGGCGGCTGATCGCCTGGGCGATGTTCTGGTCGGGCAGGCGACCGATCGAATCGGCGGCAAGCACGCTGACGAGCGAATCGGAATTGCGCTGGATCTGCAGCGCTGCCGCCTGGGACTCGGCGATCGGACGCGATCCGGACACGATGATCTCGGCGTCCTCATCGGCCGCAGCCGCGGCCGCGGCGGTGATGACCTGTGCCCGGCCCGTCCCGGTCAAGGTGGTGGCCGCGATCCCGGCGAGCAGAATGGCGCGGGCCGAAAGGCCGGATTTTGTCGTCATGGAAAGGAGCCCCTGCAGAAACGATGCGTTTGTTACGACGCGTTCACGAATTGCGCGGCAGCTAGGCCGCCATCATGACGTGTCGGTTGCAGTCCGCTGACGGAATTGTGACGCGGCGCGGTTCGCCGGCGGCTGTGGTCGGCAGGCCACACGGCGCCGCAAGCAGCGCTTGCAGAGTGTCGGTGCCACCGGTATAGGCCGCAGCCCGACCCTAGGAGTGTAGCTCAGTTGGTAGAGCATCGGTCTCCAAAACCGAGGGCCGGGGGTTCGAGCCCCTCCACTCCTGCCAGTCGCGGTTGAAAAGCCGGGTCTGGCGACAGACTTAGGGTTCGGCGTGCTTGAAGGCCCGGTTGTCCGCCCCGGTAAAATGGGGCAACAGCCGGATTTTGGTGTTTCCAATGGTTCGGTTCGAAAAGAGTAACTGATTCGATGGCGATCGACGTGAAGGCGAAGGCGGTGGCACCCGCCCCCAAGCCCCGGGTTTCCCCCGGCGAGTTCGTGCGCCAGGTGCGCGCCGAAATCGCCAAGGTGGTGTGGCCGTCGCGCGCCGAAACCATCCGCATGACGATCATGGTGCTGATCATGACGACCCTGCTGGCGCTGTTCTTCGTCGGGATCGACCAGGTCCTGGGCCGTTTCGTCAAATTCCTCCTCAGCCTCGCCGCCTAAGGTTCAGAAACGATCATGTCGCGCTGGTATATCATTCACGCCTATTCCGGTTTCGAGAACAAGGTTCGCGAAGCGATCCTGACCGAGGCGACTCGCAAGGGCCTCGACGTGTTCATCGACGAAGTGTCGGTGCCGACCGAAACGGTCAACGAGGTGTTCAAGGGCAAGAAGCGCGCCGTCGAGAAGAAGGTCTTCCCGGGCTATGTGCTCGCCAAGCTCGACATGACCGACGACGTCTATCACCTCGTCAAGAACACGCCGAAGGTGACGGGCTTCCTCGGGCAGCAGAACAAGCCGCAGCCGATCAGCGAATCGGAAGCCGCGCGCATCCTCAACACCAAGGCCGAGGAAATCCCGGCGGCCAAGATGAAGCGCAAGGCGAATTTCGAGATCGGCGACCAGGTCCGCGTGCTGGATGGCCCGTTCGCTTCGTTCAACGGCCTCGTCGAGGAAATCGACTTCGACCATGGCCGCGTCAAGGTTTCGGTGTCGATCTTCGGCAGGGCAACGCCCGTCGAACTCGGCTTCGAACAGGTCGAAAAGCAGAAGTAGGCCCTCGGGCCCTTTCGATTTTCGACTTTCACCGTGGGAGGCCGGTTCGCTGGCCGCTTGCACCACTAGAGGAGAGCCTAAATGGCAAAAAAGATCACAGGTTACATCAAGCTGCAGGTGAAAGCCGGCAGTGCCAACCCGTCGCCGCCGATCGGGCCGGCGCTCGGTCAGCGCGGCGTCAACATCATGGAATTCTGCAAGGCGTTCAACGCCAAGACGGAATCGCTTGAAAAGGGCACGCCGATCCCGACGGTCATCACCGTCTATGCCGATCGCTCGTTCAGCTTCGTCACCAAGACGCCGCCGGCATCGTTCCTGATCAAGCAGGCCGCCGGGCTCAAGTCGGGCGGCACGACGCCGGGCAAGGGTGCACCCGCCGGCAAGATCACCAGCGCGCAGGTCAAGGCCATCGCCGAACAGAAGATGCCCGATCTCAATGCCAACTCGATCGAGATGGCAATGAAGACGATCGAAGGCAGCGCCCGCGCAATGGGCCTCGAAGTGGTGGAGGGCTAAGGTCATGGCACAGTCGAAGAAGGCCAAGGCACTCGCCGCCGCCGTCAATCCCGAGCATCTCTATGCGCTCGACGAAGCGCTGAAGATGGTCAAGGCCAACGCCACCGCCAAGTTCGATGAAACCATCGAAGTGGCGATCAACCTCAATGTCGATCCGCGCCACGCCGACCAGATGGTCCGCGGCGTCGTCACCCTGCCCAAGGGCACCGGCAAGACCGTCCGCGTCGGCGTTTTCGCCCGCGGCGCCAAGGCCGAGGAAGCCCTGGCAGCCGGTGCCGATGTCGTCGGCGCCGAAGACCTGCTCGAAATCGTCCAGGGCGGCACCATCGACTTCGATCGCTGCATCGCGACGCCCGACCTGATGGGTCTGGTCGGTCGCCTCGGCAAGATCCTGGGTCCCAAGGGCATGATGCCCAACCCCAAGCTCGGCACCGTGACGATGAACGTCGGTGAGGCCGTGAAGGCTGCCAAGGGCGGCCAGGTCGAATATCGCGTCGAAAAGGCCGGGATCATCCATGGCATGCTCGGCAAGGCGAGCTTCCCCGAGGCCGATCTGCGCGCCAATTTCGACGCGCTGCTCGATGCCGTGGTGCGCGCCAAGCCGTCGGGTGCCAAGGGCAAGTATCTGCAGAAGGTCGCGCTCAGCTCGACGATGGGCGCCGGCGTTCGCGTCGACACCACGACGGTCGGTCACGCCATCTGAGGCCGCCTGCGGCGACGGGATTGCATTTTTGCACTCGTTGCTGTAGCTGCCACGAACTTCCTGCCCCGGCGTGCGAGCGCCGGGGCGGAAACCGTCCGAGACTGCAGGTGCTCGTCTTCGAGCCTAAGCCACTGGCCTGCATGAGACGGGGAGCGTTTTTTGCCGGCTGCCAGCAATGGCCGCCGGGCTTGCGAACATGGTTTGCCATGGGCGTTTGCGACGATCCCTCGGACGGGCCACCGGCCCGGACCTCCCGTTCGGGCCTTGGCTCAACTGGTGTGACGAACGTCACGCCACAACCCAAGGAGAGAGCATGGATCGCGCTCAAAAATCCGAGCAGATCTCTGGTCTTGCCAAAACGTTGTCGGAAACCTCCGTCGTTGTGGTCACCCGCAACCACGGCCTGACGGTGGCCCAGGTCACCGATCTCCGCAACCGGATGCGCAATGCCGGAGCCAGCTTCAAGGTGACGAAAAATCGCCTTGCGCGCATCGCGCTCGAAGGAACCCCGTACCAGCCGATCGGCGACCTGCTGACCGGCCCGACTGCCTTTGCCACCTCGACCGATCCGGTCGCGGCTGCCAAGGTCGCGGTCGAATTCGCCAAGACGACCGACAAGTTCGAAATCGTCGGTGGCGCAATGGGTACGACGGTCCTCGACGTGAATGGCGTAAAGGCGCTCGCCGAACTGCCGTCGCTCGATGCGCTGCGTTCGACTCTCATCGGTCTCATCAACTCGCCGGCGACCAAGCTTGCACAGCTGGCCAATGCGCCCGCTGCCAAGCTCGCCCGCGTGTTCGGGGCCTATGCCACCAAGGACGCTGCCTGAACCAATCGCTGCACGGGGGAACCCCCGCGCGGCTTCGCAAGACACGAAACACTGGAGACTTTAAATGGCTGACCTTAACTCGATCGTCGAACAGCTTTCGGCACTGACCGTTCTCGAAGCGGCCGACCTTGCCAAGATGCTGGAAGAAAAGTGGGGCGTTTCCGCCGCTGCTGCCGTGGCTGTTGCCGCCGGCCCGGCTGCTGCCGCTGCCCCGGCTGCTGAAGAAAAGACCGAATTCGACGTCGTCCTCACCGGCGACGGCGGCAAGAAGATCAACGTCATCAAGGAAGTCCGCGCCATCACCGGCCTCGGTCTGACCGAAGCCAAGACGCTCGTTGAATCGGCTCCCAAGGCCATCAAGGAAGGCGTTTCCAAGGCTGACGCAGAAAAGTTCAAGAAGCAGCTGGAAGAAGCCGGCGCGACTGTCGAACTCAAGTAAGCTGCGGCGCTGCGGCCAGGCAGGGCAACCTGCACGCCCAGGCGCAAAGCCCTTGCTTCTGAGGAAAGGGGCGGTCCTGCAAAGGGCTGCCCCTTTTCCTTGCCCGCCTCCCGGGTTATCCTCTGGGCATCAGCCCGGAGCCAGCCATGCCCGCTCTCGACACGCAGTTCATCCACCTTGGCCCCGACGCGACGGCCATTGCGCAGCCGCCGTTCACCGACGGCAGCTGGTACGAAGGCTATGGCGACCGCCATGATGGCGATGGCGTCGATTGCCGCCTCGTCAGCATGTACAGCTTCACCGCGGACTGGGAGTCATGGGAAATGCACCCGGCGGGCGAGGAGGTGGTGCTGTGCACCGCCGGGGCGATGACGCTGCACCAGCAGTTCAGCGACGGCACGACGGCGACGGTGACGCTGCATCCGGGCGATTATGCGATCAATCCACGCGGTTGCTGGCACACCGCCGATATCGCCGGGACAGCCACGGCCGTGTTCATCACGGCGGGGCTGGGCACGGAGGGACGCCCGCGCTGAGCCCAAAAAAAGGGCGCCTCCGGTCAGGAAGGCGCCCTTTGTCGTCGCCCGAAGGCAGTCCGACTAGAAGTGGAAGATCACGCCGGCCATCGGGCGGATGCTCTTCAAATCATAGGTTTCGGCCGAGACGCGCAGGCGCAGGCCCGAACGACCGGTGACGCCGCCGAGACCGATGTCGCGCGGGCCGACTTCGACGCCCAGGCCATAGACCCAGTCCTTGCGGCGGCCGTTCTCGGTGACGCCGTCGTTGGGGCCCGTGTTGACGAAATCGAAGCCGCGGTTGCTCTTGGGGTCGACCCAGGTGTAGCCGACGCTGCCGTAAATCAGGCCGCTTTCACCGATACGGCCACCGGCGCGACCGCGAACGCCATATTCCCAGTTGATGTCGCTGAAGCCCTTGGCGGCAAAGCCTTCGACACCGACGAACACCGGGCCGAGCGGCAGATTGGCGCCGACCAGGCCTTCGATCAGGGCGCCGTCGAAGCGCTCGCCATTCGGGCCGACGAAACGCTCGCGGCGGTCGAAGCTGTGGTAGCCGCCGAGGACGCCGAAATAGGGCTCGAAGCCGAACAGCTTGGAACCATCGGGGGTCGTTGCGGTGGTGGTGCTCGCCGGAGCGGACGTCGACATGTCCTGGGCCAGGGCGGGGGACGCAAGGCCGAGCGCGATCACACCGGCAGCGATAAGGTTACGCATGACTAATCCTCAAGCAATTGATACGAATAACAGACCGCAACAATCTCGCGGCTGACCCTCCAATCGCTCGCGGCGACGCGGGTTCCACATTTCGGCGCCTTTGCTATGATTGTTGCGCGGCGGCAACACTTTGTGGCCCAGCCGTCCGGCGCGGGCGACATGCCGGTTGACGATTGCCCCTTCCCCAATGCGCGCGCAGCCCCTATATGGCTGTCACACGACATTCTGGCGGCCACGCGTTTTCAGCCGTGTTCGCCATCCTTCCCGCCCCCGGGACACGGTTCAGATCTGGTGCGACCGGACCGCGACGAATAGGGGGCAGGCAGGTTCCAACGCCCAAGGCCCGTGCGGTATTCGGCCGATTCCCTGGTGGATAGGCCCGAAAGCCGTGCGGTTTTTGTTGTAATCGGCGACATGCCGTCGACGCGACGCGATTTTGAGAGGCGACACGATCCCATGGCCACCCAGATGAAGCAGCCCGGTATTTTCAACGCGCGCCGCCGCATCCGCAAGGATTTCGGCAAGATCGGCGAGGTGGTGCAGATGCCCAACCTCATCGAAGTGCAGCGCGAATCCTACGAACATTTCCTGCGCTCGCGCCCGGCCGACGGCTATGTCTCGGGTCTTGAAAAGACGCTGCGCTCGGTGTTCCCGATCCGCGATTTCGCCGGCACCGCCGAACTCGACTTCGTCCATTACGAGCTCGAAGAGCCCAAATACGACACCGACGAATGCCGCCAGCGCGGCATGACCTATGCAGCGCCGATGCGCGTGACGCTGCGCCTGATCGTCTTTGAAGTCGATGCCGATACCGAAACCCGGTCGGTGCTCGATATCAAGGAGCAGGACGTCTATATGGGCGACATGCCGCTGATGACGCACAACGGCACCTTCATCATCAACGGCACCGAGCGCGTCATCGTCTCGCAGATGCACCGGTCGCCGGGCGTGTTCTTCGATCATGATCGCGGCAAGACCCATGCATCGGGCAAATATCTGTTCGCCGCCCGCGTCATTCCGTATCGCGGCTCGTGGCTCGATTTCGAATTCGACGCCAAGGACATCGTCAACGTCCGTATCGATCGCAAGCGCAAGCTGCCGGTCACGACACTGCTTTATGCGCTCAACTGGAATTCGGAAGAGATCCTCAACCTGTTCTACAACCGCGTCACTTGGGTGCGCGGCCATGGTTCGCAGGGTGAAGCCGGCTGGGTCGTGCCGTTCGTGGAGGCAAACTGGCGCGGCCAGAAGCCGACGTTCGACATTGTCAATGGCGAAACCGGCGAAGTCGTCTTCCCGCTCGGCACCAAGATCACGCCGCGCATCGCCCGCAAGGCGGTGACCGACGGCCTGACCACGCTGCTGATCCCGACCGAGGAGATCTTCGGCCGCTACAGCGCCTATGACCTGATCAACGAGGCGACCGGCGAAATCTACATCGAAGCCGGCGACGAGCTGACGGCCGAAAACCTCGACAAGATCGACAAGTCGGGCCAGTCGTCGATCGAACTGCTCGACATCGACCATGTCTCGGTGGGGCCGTGGATCCGCAACACGCTGATGGCCGACAAGGTCGAAGAGCGTGACCATGCGCTGAGCGAAATCTATCGCGTCATGCGCCCTGGCGAACCGCCGACGCGTGAAACCGCCGAAGCCATGTTCTATGGCCTGTTCTTCGACGCCGACCGTTATGACCTGTCGGCTGTCGGCCGCGTCAAGATGAACATGCGTCTCGACCTCGATGTCGCCGACGACATGACGGTGTTGCGCCGCGAGGACATTCTCGAAGTCATCAAGACTTTGGTGAACCTCAAGGACGGCAAGGGCGAGATCGACGACATCGACAACCTCGGCAACCGCCGCGTGCGTTCGGTCGGCGAGCTGCTGGAAAACCAGTATCGCGTCGGGCTGCTGCGCATGGAGCGTGCGGTCAAGGAGCGCATGTCGAGCGTCGATATCGACACCGTCATGCCGAACGACCTGATCAACGCCAAGCCGGCGGTCGCCGCGGTGCGCGAATTCTTCGGCAGCTCGCAGCTGTCGCAGTTCATGGACCAGACCAACCCGCTCAGCGAAGTCACCCACAAGCGCCGCGTGTCGGCCTTGGGGCCGGGCGGTCTGACGCGCGAACGGGCAGGTTTCGAAGTCCGCGACGTTCACCCGACGCACTATGGCCGTATCTGCCCCATTGAAACGCCGGAAGGCCCGAATATCGGCCTAATCAACAGCCTGGCGACGTTCAGCCGGGTGAACAAATATGGCTTTATCGAGACGCCGTATCGCAAGGTCGTCGATAACAAGCTGACCGACGATGTCGTCTATCTGTCGGCAATGGAAGAGGCCAAGCACACGATTGCCCAGGCCAATGCCGACACCAACACGGATCGCAGCTTCACCGAAGACCTGATCTCGGCGCGCGAAGCCGGCGAATTCCTGATGGCGCCGAAGAACCAGATCACCCTGATGGACGTCAGCCCCAAGCAGCTGGTGTCGGTCGCGGCATCGCTGATCCCGTTCCTGGAAAATGATGACGCCAACCGCGCGCTGATGGGTTCGAACATGCAGCGCCAGGCGGTGCCGCTGGTCAAGGCCGAGGCACCGTTCGTCGGCACCGGCATGGAAGGCACCGTGGCGCGCGATTCGGGCGCTGCGATCGCTGCCCGCCGTGGCGGCATCATCGACCAGGTCGATGCGACGCGTATCGTCATCCGTGCGACGACCGAAGTCGAAGCCGGCAAGTCGGGCGTCGACATCTACACGCTGATGAAGTTCCAGCGGTCGAACCAGAACACCTGCATCAACCAGCGCCCGCTGGTGAAGGTCGGCGAACTGGTGTCGAAGGGCGACATCATCGCCGACGGTCCGTCGACCGAGGATGGCGAACTGGCGCTGGGCCGCAACGCGCTCGTCGCGTTCATGCCGTGGAACGGCTACAACTATGAAGATTCGATCCTGATCAACGAGAAGATCGTCAAGGAAGACGTCTTCACCTCGATCCACATCGAAGAATTCGAAGTGATGGCGCGCGACACCAAGCTCGGGCCGGAAGACATCACCCGCGACATTCCGAACGTCGGCGAGGAAGCGCTGCGCAACCTCGACGAAGCCGGCATTGTCTATATCGGCGCCGAAGTCGAACCGGGCGATATCCTGTGCGGCAAGATCACGCCCAAGGGCGAAAGCCCGATGACGCCGGAAGAAAAGCTGCTGCGCGCCATCTTCGGGGAAAAGGCATCGGACGTCCGCGACACCTCGCTCAAGCTGCCGCCGGGCGTTGCCGGGACGGTGGTGGAAGTGCGCGTGTTCAACCGCCACGGCATCGACAAGGACGAACGCGCCCTGCAGATCGAGCGCGAGGAAATCGAACGGCTCGAAAAGGATGCCGCCGATGAACGCGCCATTCTCGATCGCGCCACCTACAACCGCGTCCGCGACCGTCTGCTCGGCCAGGTAGCCGTCGCAGCGCCCAAGGGCGTCAAGAAGGGCGCCGAGATCGACGACGCCCTGCTCGAGGAGCATCCGCGCCGCGAATGGTGGAAGTTCGGCGTCGCCGAGGATTCGGTGCAGGCCGAACTCGAAGCCATCAAGGCGCAGTGGGACGATGCGCAGGCGCTGATCACCGCGCGGCTCGACGACAAGAAGGGCAAGCTCCAGTCCGGCGACGAACTGCCGCCGGGCGTGCTCAAGATGGTCAAGGTGTTCGTCGCGGTGAAGCGCAAGTTGCAGCCCGGGGACAAGATGGCCGGCCGCCACGGCAACAAGGGTGTCATCAGCCGCATCCTGCCGCAGGAAGACATGCCCTTCCTCGCCGACGGGACCCCGGTCGATATCGTGCTCAATCCGCTCGGCGTGCCGTCCCGCATGAATGTCGGTCAGATCTTCGAAACCCATCTCGGCTGGGCCGCCCGCGGCCTCGGCAAGCAGATCGGTGCGATGCTGGAAGACATCCATGCCAAGGGCAAGGACCTGGCGTCGGGTGACACCGATGCGATGCGCGACAAGCTGAAGGCAATCTATGCCGGCCAGTATGACAGCGACATCGCCGGGATGACCGACGAGAAGGTCCATGAGCTGGCGTTCAACCTCGCCGGCGGCGTGCCGATGGCGACACCGGTGTTCGATGGCGCGCGCGAAGCCGATGTCAGCCACATGCTGGAACTGGCCGGGCTCGACACGTCGGGTCAGGTCGAGCTGTTCGACGGCCGCACCGGCGACCAGTTCGATCGCAAGGTGACGGTGGGCTATATCTACATGCTCAAGCTGCACCATCTCGTCGACGACAAGATCCACGCACGTTCGATCGGGCCGTACTCGCTCGTTACCCAGCAGCCGCTGGGCGGCAAGGCGCAGTTCGGTGGCCAGCGCTTCGGGGAAATGGAAGTCTGGGCCTTGCAGGCTTATGGCGCCGCCTACACCTTGCAGGAAATGCTGACGGTGAAGTCGGATGACGTCATCGGCCGAACCAAGGTCTATGAAGCGATCGTCAAGGGTGACGACACCTTCGAGGCCGGCATTCCGGAGAGCTTCAACGTGCTGGTCAAGGAAATGCGGTCCTTGGGCCTCAACGTCGAACTGCAGAGCCACGAGAAGGTCGACTAGCCTCTCGTCGCCGACGTCATTCCCACCCCCGACCCCTCCCGTGAACGGGAGGGGAGCAGGAAGGAAAGCTTATGAATACCGAACTGATGAATTTCTTCTCGCCGGCCGCCAAGCCCGAGACGTTCGACCAGATCCAGATTTCGCTGGCGTCGCCGGAGCGTATCCGCAGCTGGTCGTTCGGCGAGATCAAGAAGCCCGAGACCATCAACTACCGCACGTTCAAGCCCGAGCGCGACGGCCTGTTCTGCGCGCGCATCTTCGGTCCGATCAAGGATTACGAATGCCTGTGCGGCAAGTACAAGCGCATGAAGTACAAGGGCATCGTCTGCGAAAAATGCGGCGTTGAAGTCACCGTATCCAAGGTCCGGCGCGAGCGCATGGGCCATATCGAGCTGGCCGCCCCGGTTGCGCACATCTGGTTCCTCAAGTCGCTGCCGTCGCGCATCGGCATGCTGCTCGACATGCAGCTGAAGAACCTCGAGCGCGTGCTGTATTTCGAACAATATGTCGTCATCGAACCCGGCCTGACGCCGATGAAGAAGTTCGACCTCCTCACCGAGGACGAACTGCTGACAGCGCAGGACGAATATGGCGAGGACGGCTTTGTTGCCGGCATCGGCGCCGAGGCGATCCGTCGCCTGCTCGAGGAAATGGACCTCGAAGGCGAGATGGTGACGCTTCGCGAGGAACTGGCGACGACCAAGTCCGAGTTGAAGCCCAAGAAGATCATCAAGCGCATGAAGGTCGTCGAGAGCTTCATCGAATCGGGCAACAAGCCCGAATGGATGATCATGACCGTCGTGCCGGTCATCCCGCCCGAACTGCGCCCGCTGGTGCCGCTCGATGGCGGCCGCTTCGCGACGTCGGATCTCAACGATCTCTATCGCCGCGTCATCAACCGCAACAACCGCCTCAAGCGGCTGATCGAGCTGCGCGCACCGGACATCATCGTCCGCAACGAAAAGCGCATGCTGCAGGAAGCCGTCGATGCGCTGTTCGACAACGGCCGCCGCGGCCGGACGATCACCGGTGCCAACAAGCGGCCGCTCAAGTCGCTGTCCGACATGCTCAAGGGCAAGCAGGGCCGCTTCCGCCAGAACCTGCTCGGCAAGCGTGTCGATTATTCGGGTCGTTCGGTCATCGTTACCGGGCCGGAATTGAAGCTGCACCAGTGCGGGCTGCCCAAGAAGATGGCGCTCGAGCTGTTCAAGCCGTTCATCTACTCGCGTCTCGACGCCAAGGGTCTGTCGATGACTCTCAAGCAGGCCAAGAAGTGGGTCGAAAAGGAGCGCAAGGAAGTCTGGGACATCCTCGACGAGGTCATTCGCGAGCATCCCGTGCTGCTCAACCGCGCGCCGACGCTCCACCGCCTCGGCATCCAGGCGTTCGAACCCGTGCTGATCGAAGGCAAGGCGATCCAGCTGCACCCGCTCGTCTGCTCGGCGTTCAATGCCGACTTCGATGGTGACCAGATGGCCGTCCACGTTCCGCTGTCGCTCGAAGCGCAGCTGGAAGCGCGCGTCCTGATGATGTCGACCAACAACATCCTCAGCCCGGCCAACGGCAAGCCGATCATCGTCCCGTCGCAGGACATGATCCTGGGGCTCTATTATCTGTCGATGGAGTCGAACAAGGAACCGGGCGAAGGCATGGCGTTCGCCAACATGGCGGAGGTCCACCAGGCCCTCCACGCCAAGGTGGTGACGCTCCATTCCAAGATCCGCGCCCGCGTCGAAACCACCGACGAGAATGGCAACATGGTGCTGCGCCGTGTCGAAACGACGCCGGGCCGCATGCTGCTGGGCGAAACCCTGCCGAAATCGTCGAAGGTGCCGTACGAGACCATCAACCGCCTGCTGACCAAGAAGGAGATCGGCGATGTCATCGACACCGTCTATCGCCACACCGGCCAGAAGGAGACGGTTCTGTTCGCCGACGCCATCATGTCGCTGGGCTTCCGCCACGCCTTCCAGGCGGGCATCAGCTTCGGCAAGGACGACATGGTCATCCCCGCCGCCAAGGGCCCGCTGGTCGATGGCACCAAGGCGATGGTCAAGGATTTCGAGCAGCAGTATCAGGACGGCCTGATCACCCAGGGCGAAAAGTACAACAAGGTCGTCGATGCCTGGGCGCGCTGCGGTGACAAGGTCGCCGAAGAAATGATGACCGAGATCCGCACCCGCAAGGTCGATGCCAACGGCCGCGACATGCAGATCAACTCGATCTACATGATGGCGCATTCCGGTGCCCGTGGTTCGCAGGCGCAGATGAAGCAGCTCGCCGGCATGCGCGGCCTGATGGCCAAGCCGTCGGGCGAGATCATCGAAACGCCGATCATCTCGAACTTCAAGGAAGGCCTGACCGTCCTTGAATATTTCAACTCGACCCATGGCGCCCGCAAGGGTCTCGCCGACACCGCGCTGAAGACCGCCAACTCGGGCTATCTGACGCGTCGTCTGGTCGATGTCAGCCAGGATTGCGTTGTCAGCGAGCAGGATTGCGGCACCGAACGCGGCATGTTGATGAAGGCCATTGTCGAAGGCGGCAACACCATCGTCTCGTTGGGGGAACGTATCCTCGGCCGCACCGTGCTGCAGGACATCAGCGACGCCAAGACCGGCGAATTGCTGGCACCCGCCGGCATGCTGCTCAGCGAAGTCGATGTCACCCGGATCGAAAAGGCCGCCGTGGCGGAAGTGAAGATCCGCTCGCCGCTGCTGTGCGAGACCAAGGGCGGCGTCTGCGCCACCTGCTATGGTCGCGATCTGGCCCGCGGGACTCCGGTCAACATCGGTGAAGCTGTCGGCGTCATCGCCGCCCAGTCGATCGGTGAGCCGGGCACGCAGCTGACGATGCGGACCTTCCACATCGGCGGCGCCGCACAGGTCAGCGAGCAGTCGACGCTCGACAGCCCGGTCGACGGCACCATCGAGTTCCGCGCCCTGTCGACGATTGCCGACAGCCGCGGCCGCAACATCTCGATGGCGCGCAACGGCGAACTGGTGCTGCGCGATGCCGAAGGCCGCGAGCGTTCGATCCACCGTATTCCCTACGGCGCGACGCTGATGCATCTGGAAGGCGCCATCGTGTCCAAGGGCGATCGCCTGGCCGAATGGGATCCGTACACCCTGCCGGTCATCACCGAGAAGTCGGGCAAGGTGAAGTATCAGGATCTCATCGAAGGCGTCTCCATGTCGGAGAATGTCGACGAAGCCACCGGCATCGCCCAGAAAGTGGTGCAGGACTGGCGCGCCATCAACAAGAAGGATGACCTGCGTCCGCGCATCACCCTGCTCGATGACTCGTCGGGGGAAACGGCGCGTTACCTGCTCGCCGTCGACGCCATTCTGTCGGTCAACGATGGACAGGAAGTCTTCGCCGGCGACGTGGTCGCACGTATCCCGCGCGAAGCGGCCAAGACGCGCGACATCACCGGCGGTCTGCCGCGGGTGGCGGAGCTGTTCGAGGCGCGCATCCCGAAGGACAATGCGATCATCGCGCGCATCAACGGGCGTGTCGAATTCGGCAAGGACTACAAGACCAAGCGCCGTATCTCGATCCGTCCCGAAGACGGCGGCGAACTCGCCGAATATCTGGTCCCCAAGGGCAAGCATGTCTCGGTGCAGGAAGGCGATTATGTCCGCCGCGGCGATTATCTGATCGACGGCAACCCGAACCCGCACGACATTCTCGACGTGCTCGGCATCGAACCGCTGGCCGAATATCTGTGCACCGAAGTCCAGGAAGTCTATCGTCTCCAGGGTGTGCGGATCAACGACAAGCACATCGAAACCATCGTCCGCCAGATGCTGCAGAAGGTCGAGATCACCAAGTCGGGTGATACGACGCTGCTCGTCGGCGAACAGGTCGATCGCGAGGAAATGGACGCGGAGAACGCCAAGCTCGACAAGAAGGGCGAAGCTGCCGAAGGCAAGCCCGTCCTGCTCGGCATCACCAAGGCCAGCCTGCAGACCAAGAGCTTCATCTCGGCCGCATCGTTCCAGGAAACGACGCGGGTGCTGACCGAAGCCGCCGTCCAGGGCAAGATCGACACGCTACAGGGGCTGAAGGAGAACGTCATCGTCGGCCGTCTGATCCCGGCCGGCACCGGCGCCGGCATGGCGCGGCTCCGCGTTGCCGCCAACAGCCGCGACGCGGCGTTGCGCGCCAGCCAGGCCCAGAAGGCACCTGCCGAAGCGGTAGCGATCGCCGCTCCCGCCGAGGCTGCCAGCGACGCCTGACCCGCCAGGTCACGACCGAAAGGGCCCGCCGGCGCAATCCGGCGGGCTTTTTCGTGCGATGTTCGATTGTCGGCTGCCCGGGGTGCATCCGAAATCACGCGGCGTTATGACATTGTTAATGTCATTAGAGTGTCGGGCTCGCTTACACTTTCGTAACCGCATTGCCCGGACCGGTTTGTTGAATGAAAGATTTCCAATAACTTAGCGAAACGATTCCGACTGGCACGATAATTGCTCCTGTCGAGGCAGTTGGCCCGCACGGGCCAATCAACTGGGGAGACTTTCATGTTCGGTTTTCGCATGCTGGCGGCGGCCACCGTCGCTGCCGTGATGGCGTCCGGCGCCACAGCGTCGACGCTGGTGACAACGCCCGGCGCCTATTCCGGCCCGACGCTCAACCTGTCGCCTTATGCCACGGGGGACTATAATTTCACCTTCGGGCCGGTGAACGTCGGCCCCGGCCTGACCTTTACCGCTGCCCCCGGCGGCGGCGGCAACAGCGGCCAGGGTTCGGTCGTCGGCCAGGGCAGCTATGGCCTCAATGCCAACGGCAGCTTTGGCGGCTCGGCGGTCTATATCGGCGTGGATTCGGGCACCGGCTATGCCCAGATCACCTTCGCATCGGCGCAGACGCAATTCTACGGCTTTTGGAACTATGCCCCGGGCATCGGTAACGCGCCGACCCTTTCGACGCTCGACGTTTCGGGCAATGTCCTTCAGTCGTTCGACCTCAGCGCGTTGGCGCCGATCTCCACCCCGGGCGGCTTCAATGCCTTTGCCTTCCGCGGCATCGAAGGCACCGACCAGTTCCATGGTGTCCGCTTTGGCGGCAGCTATATCCTCCTTGCCGCCACTGCCGATGGCGATCCCGTCGGTGGTGTGCCGGAACCAGCCAGCTGGGCAATGCTGATCACGGGCTTCGGCCTTGTCGGTGCAGCTGCCCGTCGTCGTCGGAGCGTTGCCGTAGCCGCCTGACCGCGGCCGCGCAGCGTCAAACCTGCCCTGCCGGCACCCGCCGGCAGGGTTTTTTGTTGTTGTCGGCCGCTTGACCCCCGCACCGGCGTCCATATCAGATGATAGCGTGACCCTGTCCGACACGCGCCGCGCCGCCATGCTCGATGCGCTCGCCGACCATGTTCTGGCGCATGGGCTGGCGGCGTCGAGCTTGCGGCCACTCGCCAAGGCCGCCGGCCTCAGCGATCGCATGCTGCTGTACCATTTCAAGGACAAGAATGCGGTGCTGGCCGCAACGCTGGCAACGATCGCATCGCGGCTGACGGTCATGCTCGGGGATGCCGTGGCCGCGCCGATGCCGCTGCCGGAGGTGCGGGCGCGGCTGGTCCCGCTGCTGCTCGGCGACGCGCTCTGGCCCTATATGCGCGTCTGGCTGGAAATGGCGGCGCTGGCGGCGCAGGGCGATGCGCTGTTTGCCGAGGTCGGCGAAGCGATCGGGCGCGGATTTTATGCCTGGGGCTATGCCCAGGTCGCCGCCCCGACGCCCGAACGGCGCGCCATCGATGCTGCGCAGCTGCTGACGAGCCTGGAAGGCATGGTGCTGCTGAAAAGCATCGGCATGGAGGATGTGGCGCGGCTGGCCGCCGGCTGACCCGTTCCGCGCCGGGCCGCGCCGCCGGTGACAGGGGTGCACCGCCCCAACCCGGTCACAATGCTGTTCTATGGTCCGGGCGAGTGTTGAAGGAACCTGGCGTGGCGACAGCCTATCGACGGCCTGACATCGACGACGACACAGCCGCTGCCCCGCGGCCGCTGCGCATCGCGATGTTTTCGGGCAATTACAATTATGTCCGGGACGGCGCCAACCAGTCGCTCAACAAGCTGGTGGCGTTCTTCGAGGCGCAGGGCAATAGCGTCCGCGTCTATTCGCCGACCAGCGACACGCCGGCGTTCGCGCCGGCCGGCACGTTGATCTCGGTGCCGTCGGTCGCCATTCCGGGCCGCTCCGAATATCGCATTGCCCGCCCGCTGCCGCAGGCGCTGAAGCGCGATATCCGCGCCTTCGCCCCCGACATCGTCCATCTGGCAGCCCCCGATCTGCTCGGCCATTCGGCTAAGAAACTGGCGCATGACATGGGGGTGCCGGTCGTGGCGTCCTTCCACACCCGTTTCGAAACCTATCTCGAATATTATGGCCTGGGTTGGGCCCGCCCGGCCGGCGAACGCTTGCTGCGCAACTTCTACGAAGGGCTCGACGAGGTGTTCGTCACGTCGCAGGGCTTTGGCGACGTGCTGCGCGAACAGGGCTTGATCGGCCATAGCGCGGTCTGGAGCCGGGGCGTCGACAAGGCGCGGTTTCATCCATCGAAGCGCTCGCTCGACTGGCGGCGCAGCCTGGGTATCGGTGATGCCGAGCCCGTGATTGCCTTTGTCGGCAGGCTGGTGCTCGAAAAGGGCCTGGATACGGTCGCGGCGGCTGTCGAAACGCTGCGCGCCCGCGGTGTTGCGCACCGCTTGCTGGTGGTCGGTGAAGGTCCGGCGCGGGCGCATTTCGAAGCGCTGGTTCCGGACGCGATCTTTACCGGCGCGCTGGTCGGCGAGGATCTGCCCACCGCCTATGCCAGCGCCGAAGTGCTGCTCAACCCGTCGACGACCGAAACCTTCGGCAACATCAACCTTGAAGCCATGGCCAGTGGCATCCCGATCGTCGCGGCCGTGGCGACCGGCAGCAACTGCCTGGTCGATGACGGCGTCACCGGTCGGCTGGTCGAACCCGGCGACATCGCCGGATTTGCCGATGCGCTGGCCTTTTACCTCGGCAACTCGGGCGCCCGTGCGGCCGCCGGCCGGGCCGGGCTGGCCAACGCCCAGGCCTATGATTGGGACAGGATCAACGGCGCCGTGCTCGACCGCTATCGCACCATCCTTGCAGACCGCCGTTAAGGCGCCTATGTTGCGGGGGTCGGGCTTCGGCCCGTCTATGGCGATAAATAGCGTCGTGAAATAGATGCAGCGGACCCGGGGGCAGTACCCGGCGGCTCCACCATGAAACCCTTGGTTGATCGCAAGGGCTGCGGGGCCGAACTAGGATCGACGTGTGTTGAAAGACGAGAGCTTTTGCCCGGCATGAATAAGCCGTTAAATGTTTCAAAAACCCTAAATGCCAACGACAACGAGGCATTCGCAATCGCAGCGTAACCTAAGGTCCTCACGGACCTAGTTACACTGGCCGAAAGCGCGGGACGGGCCGCCCCGGGCAACAGAAGCGGAAACCGGCGGTACGGGGAGCACCGAGCAACAGAAGCTCCCCACTTTCGCCTTGCATGGCTTGACCCATCGATCGGGACACGTCACTTGGGCGACTTCAACCGGGGCAAGACGGATAGGCCAACGTGACCGAATCGACGCCCGACAGCCTGATCCCCTATGACGAGATCGTCCAGGACGCGTTGCGCAACGTGGTGCGCACGGTGCTGGAGCGGATCGATGCCGATGGCGGCCTGCCCGGCGCCCATCATTTCTACATCGCCTTTCGCACCCGCGCGCCGGGGGTCGATATTCCGCGGCATCTGATGGAACGCTACCCCGAAGAAATGACCATCGTCATCCAGCACCGCTACTGGGATCTGGCGATCGACGACGAGGGCTTCCAGATCGGCCTCAGTTTTAACCAGGTCCCGGCGAAGCTGCGCATTCCCTTCGCTGCCGTGACCGGCTTTGTCGACCCGGCCGTCAATTTCGCGCTGCAGTTCGCGCCGAAGGAAGGCGAAGCGACGGTGCTGCCCGACCCCGAGCCCGAACCGCCGGCACCGATCGAGCCGGGTTCGAACGTCGTCACGCTGGACCGCTTCCGCAAGAAATAGCGTCCGTTCGGGCGGACGCGCCGGATTCGTCATGCGGGCTTCGCAACACCGTGCCAACGGGCTAACCGGGCGCCATCGCGACCGGAGACACACATGACCACCCGCACCGAAACCGACAGCTTTGGCCCCATCGAGGTTCCGGCGGACGCCTATTGGGGCGCGCAGACCCAGCGATCGATCGGCAATTTCCCGATCGGCGACACGCGCATGCCGCTGCCGCTGATCCACGCGCTGGCGCGCGTCAAGCAGGCGGCAGCCATCGTCAACCGCAGCCACGGCCTCGACCCGGCGCTTGCCGATGCCATCGGGGCGGCCGCGGCCCAGGTGGCGGCCGGCGCCTTCGATGACCAGTTTCCGCTCGTGGTGTGGCAGACCGGCAGCGGTACCCAGACCAACATGAACGTCAACGAAGTCATCGCCGGCCGCGCCAACGAGGTGCTGACCGGGCGGCGCGGCGGAAAGTCGCCGGTGCACCCCAACGATCATGTCAACATGTCGCAAAGCAGCAACGACAGCTTCCCGACGGCCATGCATGTCGCGGTGGCGCTGGCATTGCGCGGCCGGCTGCTGACGGCGCTGCGGGGGCTGGCGGCCGCATTCCGCGCGCACGAGGCGGAATGGGCCGCCATCGTCAAGATCGGTCGCACCCATATGCAGGATGCGGTGCCGATGACGCTGGGGCAGGAGGCATCGGCCTGGGCGCAGACCTGCGAGGACAATGCCGACCGGATCGTCGCGCTCTGGCCGCGCCTGTCGCGCCTGGCGCAGGGCGGCACCGCCGTCGGCACCGGGCTTAATGCGCCCGAAGGCTTTGGCGAGGCCTTTGTCGCGGCGCTGTCCGGCGTGACCGGCGGCGTGCCATGGGTCAGCGCCCCCAACAAGTTCGAAGCACTGGCGACCAATGACACGATGGTGGAGGTCGCCGGCGTGCTCACCACCGTCGCTGTCGGCCTGACCAAGATCGCCAACGACCTGCGGCTGCTCGGGTCCGGCCCGCGCGCCGGGCTGGGCGAACTGGCGCTGCCCGAAAACGAACCCGGCAGCTCGATCATGCCGGGCAAGGTCAACCCCACCCAGTGCGAGGCGCTGACCATGGTCTGTGCCCAGGTCATCGGCAATGCCCATGCGGTGTCGATCGGCGGCCTGCAGGGGCATCTGCAGCTCAATGTCTTCAAGCCCTTGATCGCGCACAACCTGCTCGGCAGCATCGCCATCCTTTCCGATGCGATCGACAGCTTCCAGCTGCGCTGCGTCGAAGGCATCGCCCCCAATCGCGCCCGCCTGGCCGAACTCGTCGACCGCTCGCTGATGCTGGTGACGGCGCTGGCGCCGGAAATCGGCTATGACGCGGCCGCGGCGATCGCCAAGAAGGCGCACCACGACGGCACCTCGCTTCTGGAAGCGGCACTGGCGCTCGGCAGCATCGACGAAGCCGGCTTCCGCGCGGCGGTTCGGCCCGAAACGATGGTGTGATCCGCACGCGCCGGCGCGCGATGCGCGGATCGACCATCACTGGCCGTCCCCCCGTGACGGCGGCGCCACAACCGGCTAACGACGGTCGATGACCGAATTTGCTCGTCCCGCGTCCCACCGGCCCCCGCGTCGCGGGTTGATGTTCGTGTTGTCGTCGCCCTCGGGCGCCGGCAAGACGACCCTGTCCCGCCGCTTGCTCGAAGGGGATGGCGATATCACCCTGTCGGTCTCGGCGACGACCCGGCCACCGCGGCCGGGGGAGGTCGACGGCAAGGATTACTGGTTCGTCTCACCCGATCGCTTCGCCGACATGGTGCGCGACGACCAGCTGCTCGAATGGGCAACGGTGTTCGGCCACCGCTATGGCACGCCGCGCGGCCCGGTCGAGGCGGCGCTGCACGAGGGCCATGACGTGCTGTTCGATATCGACTGGCAGGGCACCCAGCAGCTGCAGCAGACCGATGCCGCCAGCGACCTGGTGCGGGTGTTCATCCTGCCGCCGGACCTTGCCGAGCTGGAACGCCGGCTGATGGGGCGGGCGACCGACCCGATCGATGTCATCACCGGGCGCATGGCCCGGGCCCGCGATGAAATCAGCCACTGGGGCGAATATGATTACATCCTGGTTAACGACAACGCCGACCTGTGCCTTGCGGAGCTGCGGGCGATCCTGAAGGCGGAGCGGCTGCGCCGCAAGCGCCAGCTCGGCCTTGCCGACTTCGTTCGCGGGATGCTGGGGCAATGACGCGCCTTGCCCTGTTGCTGGCGGCCGGGCTCGTGCTGGCGCCGGTTGCGGTCGCCGTGGCGGCGCCATCGACATATTGGCAGCGGGATATCACGCCCGCCGATCGCAAGCGGCTGGCACGGCTGTGGGAGGCATGGACGCGGTCGCTCAACCAGTCGCAGGCGGCAGGGCAGGGGGCGGCCCTGGCGGCGCTGGGCCCGGTCGTCGTCCCCGATGCAGCGGCGATGAATGCGGATGCCGATGATGTCGTCGCGGCGCGGGTGGCGGGGCCGCTGCCCACGGCGGGCAGCTATCGTTGCCGCCTGGTCAAGATGGGACAGCGCGAAGGCGGCATGGCACCGCCGGCGGCGGCGATGGTGACCGTCGGCGCGCCCGGCGCCTGTCGCATCACGGCCCAGGGCGACGGCCTGCGGTTCGAACAGCAGGCGGGGCCCGAACGGCTGGTTGGTCGGCTGTACCCTGACGGCGACCGGTTCGTCTTCCTGGGCACGACAAAGCTCGCCGGGGAAACCGCAGCGATCCACTATGGCGCCGATCCGGACCGCGATGCCGTCGGCGCGCTGCGGGCGATGGATGGCGGCAAGTGGCGGCTGGAGCTGCCCTGGCCGAACTGGCAGGCCAATCTGGCCATTGTCGAGATCAGCCCGGCCTGATGCGCCACCGCAAAGCGGCCGACGCATGCTGACGGACCCCCTGTTCTACATGGCGGCGATTCCCTCGGTCATCCTGCTCGGCCTCGCCAAGGGCGGCTTTTCGGGAATCGGCATATTGGGCGTGCCGTTGCTGGCGCTGGTGATTTCGCCGGTGCAGGCGGCCGCAATCCTGCTCCCCATCCTCATCGTCCAGGATGCGATCAGCGTCTGGGCCTTTTACCGCACCCGCGATGATGCCCTGCTGATGCAGATGCTCCCGGCCGCCGCGATCGGGGTCGCCGCGGGATATCTGTTGGCGGCGCATGTGTCGGTGCCGATGGTCGAACTGGCGGTCGGCGTGATCACTTTGGGGTTCGCGGTCCAGCGCATTCGCGCCGGCGATGCCAGCGCGGCGACGGTGGCGGGTCGCTGGGGCGGCGCGCTGATGGGGGCGGCATCGGGTTTCACCAGCCAGATCGCCCATGCCGGCGGCCCGCCGTTCCAGATGCACGTCATGCCGATGCGGCTCGACCGCGACCGGTTCATCGGCACCAGCGCCATCTTCTTTGCCATCGTCAACTGGATGAAGGTGCCGGCCTATGCGGCGCTCGGCCAGTTCACCGCCGCCAACATGAAGGCGGCGGCCGTGCTGATGCCGCTGGCCATCGTGGCGACATGGGCAGGCGTCCGACTGGTCCGGCGAGTCGACGCCGCCAATTTCTATCGGATCATCTATGCGTTGATGGTGGTGGTCGGCGCCAAGCTGATCTGGGACGGCGCCACGGGCCTTTGAGCCGTCAAAGCCCCCGGCGCGCCGCCGCATAAAGCGCAATGGCGCCGGCATTCGATACGTTCAGGCTTTCCATTTCCGGCGCGATCGGCAGGCGTGCCAGCTGGTCACAGCGTTCGCGCGTCAGGGCGCGCATGCCATCGCCTTCGGCGCCCAGCACGAGGCAGGGCTGCGTCTTGGCGAGCGCCGATTCCAGGTCGGCCGTCGCTTCACCATCCAGCCCGATGCGCCAGAAGCCGGCCTCGCCGATCTCGTCGAGGGCGCGGGCGAGATTGACGACTCGCGACCATTTCAGCGTTTCCAGCGCGCCCGACGCCGAGCGGGCGAGCACGCCCGATTCGCCCGGGGCATGCCGGTCCTGCGTCACCAGCGCCCGCGCGTTGAAGGCGGCAGCGGACCGCATGATGGCGCCGACATTGTGCGGGTCGGTCACCTGGTCGAGCACGATGATCGGTCGATTGGCGCCATCGGTCTGGGCATCGGCGAGAATATCGCCGAGCCAGACCGATTCCAGCGGTTCGACTTCGAGGACGAACCCCTGGTGCGGTGCGTCGGGTGGCACCAGGCGACCCAGGTCATGGTCGTCGCCAAATTGGACGTTGAGGCCCTTGGGGATGACAACCACCTTGGCAGTTGCCGGCGTCAGATAGAGTTTGCGGAACACCCGTTCCGGATTGTCGAGCGCTGCAAATACCGCATGGCGCCCGTACAGGCGCGGGTAGGTGCTCTTCGGCCCATGGTTCTTCGTGACTGGTCTGCGTCCCATGGCGGGGGCTTAGCGGCTAAGCCCCCGCTTGTCATGCGGCGCCTTCGGATCAGCCCTTGCTGGCTTCGACGGCCTTGTTGAAGTCCTCGGCTGACATCTGGAGCAACAAGCCGCTCGGACCGTTCGTGAACGACGTCGCCGGCACATTGACGTCGCCCTTGGGGGTCGTCACGAGCACGAGGTCACCGGCAACCGATTTCACCGAGCCGATCACCGTCTGGCCAGCCTGGCCGCGCACTTCGGTGCCGGGAACGAGCTTGGCCATCAATGCTGCCTTGGCTTCGTTCGCCGCCTGGCCGGCAGCGGCATCGAGCTGCGCCTTTGTCGTCGTCAGCACCGGGCCATTGGCCCCGGCGCCGAAGGACGCGACCGGAATGGCGAGCTTGTTGGTGCCGGTATCGACGGTGACCATGTCGCCATTGACCGATTCCACCTTGGCAGCTTCGCCGCCGGCCGTGTCGTACACGGTCGCGCCGGCCTTCAACTGGTCAGTGACCGACGCCGCGGGTGCGGCGGCCGGGGCCTGCGCCGTGGCGACGGATGCCGTGGCCAGCGCCACGCCCGTCAACAACATGGAAAAAACGCGCATCGATAGACTCCCGCTTTGGTTGATTGCGGGACGCTAATGCACGGCAACCATAAAGGGATGCAGTCGAACGTTGCGATTGCGACCAGCCGTTCCCGGCCGGGGGCAAAGCGTGGTGGAGGGGGTTGGATTTGAACCAACGTAGGGAAAACCCGGCAGATTTACAGTCTGCTGCCATTGACCGCTCGGCCACCCCTCCATGGGTACGCCAGACGAAGCGCGCCTAGTGGCGAATGGGGGGGCGGGTGTCAACGGCTTTGACGCAGTCACCGCTCATCGGTCGGGCACGACGCGGTCGCGGCCCATGCGCTTGGCACAATAAAGCGCATCGTCGGCACGGGCGATCAGTGTCTCGCAACTGTCCTCGACACGGTCGCCCGCGACACCCGCGGAAAAGCTGACGCGGCCCAGGCTCGACCCGTCGACAGCGTTGCGGATGATCTGGCTGGCCAGCTGCGACCGCGCCTTGTCGATGATCGCCGTGGCGCGCATCACGTCATGGCCGGGCAGCATGGCGACGAATTCCTCGCCGCCGAAGCGCCCGACCTTGCCGCCCCCGGCTGCGATCGAATCGGCAAGGTGGCGGGCAACGAAGCGCAGGACATCGTCGCCAAGGGCATGGCCGAAGCGGTCGTTGACGCGCTTGAAATGGTCGATGTCGACCATGGCGAGCGCTAGCCGCGTCCCCGCGGCGCGAGTTTCGGCCTGCAACCGCTCCAGCGTTTCGATGGTCCCGCGGCGGTTCAGCGCGCCGGTCAACGGATCGGTGATCGCGGCGCGTTCGGCGGCGCCCAGCCTTTCGGCAAGCCCCCGCATCTCCACGGCAGCAGACGCCAGTTCGCCTTCTAGCCGGGCGTTGGCGGCCTGGATGGTCGCGGTGGCGGCGCCGAGCTGCTCCAGCAGCACGGCCAGGCCGGCGGCATCGATCGGCGTTTCCAGCCGGGCGCCGCCGTCGGCGATGGCGCGGCCATAATCCGCCAGATCGGTGCGGCCGCTCTCGATCCGCTGCGACAGTGCCTCGGCCTGGTCGTGCGCCGCCTCGACCAGCGCCGTCACCGCGCTGGCATCCAGGTCGCCGCAATGGGCCCGGCGCAGTTCCGACACGGCCGCCAGGTCGAAAATGCCGTCGGCAATGGCGCGGTCGACGCCCAGCGACAGGGCATGGTAATCGTCGCGCACATAACGCCACAGCAGGTCGTAGACATCGGGGACCGGCGGCAACCGGTGCGCCAGCAACAGCGTGCCGATCTCGCTGAAAAAGCGCATCGGGCCGGGGTCCGGCACCGCGATGCCGACGGCTGGTATTGCCATGCTGCTATCGAGAAATGTCATGCCGACCCTCCGCTTGTCTGCGGTGGTCAACGGCGCGCGGCGGGCGTGGTTAACAGTACCGGCCGCGTTTCCGGTGCCGCGCCGTCAGGCGGTGCGCACGCCCTGGACGCCCGACCCGGTCAGCAGCACCTGTTCGGCGCCGTCGCGGATGTGGAACACCGTTCCCTGCGGCGCGTCGACCGCCACCTTGACGCCATGCCAGTCGGCGCCCCCGACCAGAAGCCCGCGCAGCACCCGCGCCGTGATGCCATGGCTGATCGCCAGCACCGGCCGGGCGGGATCGAGGTCGGCCAGCCAGCTTTGCAGCCGCTCGGCGATGGCGGGAAACCATTCGCCATTGGGGGCGGGTACCGAGAACAGCCGGCGTTCGGCATCGACGATCGGGCCGATTTCGGCGACGATATCGGCGTAATAGCGGCCTTCCCAGTCGCCGACGTCGATTTCGAGCAGCCGCGCATCGGTCCGCCAATCGAAGAACGGCCGCTTCAGATGCTCGCCGACGATCGCCGCGGTCTGCTGGGTGCGCCCCGACGGCGAAACCCACAGGTCGCGGTCGGGCGCGTCGCCCAGCGCCGTCGCCAGCGCCGCGCCCATTGCCTCGGCCTGCGCGATCCCAGCGCGGGTGAGCGGCGTGTGTGCCATATGCCCCTGCATGCGCGCGGCGGCGTTGAAAACGGTTTCGGCGTGGCGGGCGAGGATGATGTCCATGGCCGATCTGTAGCATCTGCCATGCACTTGGCCACTACCGCCGCGCGCGCCAGTCGCTATAGTCGCGCCGAACTCCGCTTTGGGGCAAACAAGGACGCTAAATGAAGGCGACGGTCGAACGCGCGACACTGTTGAAGTGCCTGGCCCATATTCAATCGGTGGTGGAACGGCGCAACACCATCCCGATCCTGTCGAACGTGCTGATCGAGGCGCGCAGCGAGGGACTGCGGTTGATGGCAACCGACCTCGACCTGCAGGTTGTCGAAACCATCGCGGCCACGATCGATATCAATGGGGCCACCACGGTCAGCGCCCATACGCTGTTCGATATTGTCCGCAAATTGCCCGAAGGCAGCCAGGTCGAGATCGCCGTCGCGGCCGACAAGATGACCGTCGTCGCCAACCGCTCGCGGTTCAGCCTCGCCACGCTGAAGCGCGACGATTTCCCGGTGATTGCCGAAACCGACCTGCCGACGGCCTTTGCCCTGCCGGCCAAGGACCTGCGCGAACTGATCGACAGCACCCGCTTCGCGATCAGCACCGAAGAAACACGCTATTATCTCAACGGCATCTACCTCCACGCCATCGACGGCAAGCTGCGCGCCGTCGCCACCGACGGCCATCGGCTGGCGCGGATCGAGATCGACCTGCCCGAGGGCGCCCGCGACATGCCCGGCGTCATCGTGCCGCGCAAATGCGTCGCCGAAGTCCGGAAACTGCTCGACGAATATGGCGATGACGCGCCGATCGACATTTCGCTGTCGACGTCGAAGATCCGCTTCCGCTTCAGCGCCGAAGCGACGCTGACGTCGAAACTGATCGACGGCACTTTCCCCGATTACAGCCGCGTCATTCCGACCGCCAATGACAAGCTGCTGAAGATCGACGCGAAAAGCCTGTCGGAAGGCGTCGACCGGGTCGCTGCGATCGCGACCACGGAAAAGACCCGCGCCGTCAAATTGTCCCTGGCGCATGACCGCGTCACCCTGTCGGTGACCAGCCCCGAGAACGGCACGGCGGCCGAAGAGGTGCCGGCCGAATATGCCGCGGCCGAATTCGAAGTCGGTTTCAACTATCGCTATCTGCTCGACATTCTGGGGCAGGTCGGCAGCGACCAGGTCGACGTCCATCTCGCCGACGCCGCCGCGCCGACCCTGATCCGCGAAAACGACGATTCGCGGGCGCTGTATGTGCTCATGCCGATGCGTGTCTGACGCGCCGCTGCGACGCCAGCGCCCCTGTTTTCGGGCGGCGTCGCGGTTCAATGCGCTCGGCAGAGCTTTCACCAGCCCGGCGAAGCGGATAAGGGACAAGGCATGATTGCCGAAATCGGGCATTTCGCGCTGATCCTGGCGCTGCTGACCGCCATCGCCCAGGCGGTCCTGCCGATGGCCGGCGCGGTGCGCGGCGACACGGCGTTGATGACTTTCGGCCGCAGCGCTTCGCAGTTGCAGGCGGTGTTGATCGTCTTGGCCTTTGCAGCGCTGATGTGGTCGTTCGGCCGTGCCGATTTCTCTGTCGCGCTTGTCGCCAACAATTCCTCGCTTTCACAGCCGCTGCCGTATCGGCTGGCGGCGACCTGGGGCAACCACGAAGGGTCGATGCTGCTCTGGGTGCTGATCCTCGCCGTGTTCGGCGCCGGAATCGGCCGCTTCGGCGACAATCTTCGGCCCAGCCTGCAGGCCCGGGTGCTCAGCATCCAGGCGATGATCTCGGTCGCGTTCCTCGCATTTTCGCTGTTCACGTCGAACCCGTTCGAACGGCTCAACCCGGTCCCGCCCGATGGCGCCGAGCTGAATCCGCTGCTTCAGGATCCCGGCCTCGTCTTCCACCCGCCGCTGCTGTACCTGGGCTATGTCGGCTTTTCGGTGACGTTCAGCTTTGCCGTCGCCGCACTTCTCGAAGGCCGCGCCGATGCCGCCTGGGCGCGCTGGATGCGGCCCTGGGTGCTCGCGGCGTGGGTGCCGCTGACCTGCGGTATCGCGCTGGGGTCGTTCTGGGCCTATTACGAGCTCGGCTGGGGCGGCTGGTGGTTCTGGGATCCGGTCGAAAACGCCTCGCTGATGCCCTGGCTGCTCGGCACCGCGCTGCTGCATTCGGCGATCGTCACCGAAAAGCGGCAGGCGCTCGCCGGCTGGACGATCCTGCTCGCCATCCTGGCCTTTTCATTGAGCCTCATCGGCACCTTCCTCGTGCGATCCGGCATCCTCACTTCGGTCCACGCCTTTGCCGTCGATCCGGAACGCGGGGTGTTCATCCTGGCGATGATCATCGGCTCGACCGGCACAGCACTGGCGCTGTTTGCTTGGCGGGCGCCGCTGCTCAAGTCGGGCGCGCTGTTCTCGGCCGTCAGCCGGGAGGCCGGGCTGACGCTCAACAACCTGTTCCTGATGGCGGTGACCGCGGTGGTCTTCCTCGGCACCTTCTACCCGGTCATCATGGAGGCCGTCAGCACCGACAAGATTTCGGTCGGTCCGCCCTATTACAATCTCGTCTTCGTGCCGCTGACCGTGCCGTTGCTCCTCCTGGTCACGGTCGGCCCGATGCTGGCGTGGAAGCGCGATACCCTGCCGGCGCTCTGGGCCAAGCTGCGCTGGCCGGTGGTGGTGACGCTGGCCGTTTGGGGCGGCCTGTGGGCGACCATGGGGCTGAAACAGTCGCTCGCGGCCTTCGGGCTTGCGCTGGGCGTCTGGCTGATCCTGGGCGGCGTGCTGGTGCTTTTGCGGCGTTGGCGCGGCGCGGCCGGATTTTCGTGGCGGTTGGTGCGCACGACGCCGGCGGCGGTGGTTGGCATGGCGCTTGCCCATGCCGGACTGGGCGTCACCACCGCCGGCGTGGCGATGATGAGCGGCTATGCGACCTCGAAGATCCTGGTCATGCGGCCGGGGGAAAGCACCATGCTCGGCGGCACGTCGGTGACGCTGGTCGGCGTCAGCCCGGTGCAAGGCCCCAATTATCAGGCAATTCAGGCGCGTTTCCAGGTCGATGAAGGCCGCGGACCGCGCATGCTGTCGAGCGAGCGGCGTTTCTACCCGATCAGCGGCAGCCAGACGACCGAAGCCGGCATCGGGTCGTCGATCCTGGGCAATGCCTATCTGGCGATCGGCGACGAGCAGCGCGACGCCAGGGGCAACGGCATCGTCGTGCGCATCTACCATCACCCGCTGGTCGGCTGGATCTGGTTCGGCGGGCTGATGATGGCCATGGGCGGGGCGGCAAGCCTCGCCGACCGGCGCTTCCGCATCGGCGCGCCGCTGCGCCCGGTGCCGCGGATGGCGCCCGGGCTGGTCCCGGCGGAGTGAGGTCTTGAACAGGCTGTTCTTCATCCTGCCAGTCGTCGCCTTTGTCGCGCTGATCGGCTTTTTCGCGATCGGGTTGACCAAGGACCCCAAGGCGCTGCCGTCGCAGCTGATCGACCGGCCGCTGCCCGAATTCACCCTGCCCGGCATCGCCGAGGCACCAGGCGGCGGCCCGGGCTTTTCCAGCACGGCGATGAAGGGCGAGCCCATGTTGCTCAATGTCTTCGCCAGCTGGTGCGCGGCGTGTCCGCAGGAACACCCGGTGCTGACCCGCATTGCCCGCGAAGGCACCCCGGTTTATGGGCTGGCGTGGAAGGACAAGCCGGTCGACAGCCGGACATGGCTGGCGCGCTTCGGCAACCCCTATGCCAAGGTCGCGGCCGATGAAACCGGCCGCACCGCGATCGACCTGGGCGTCACCGGCGTTCCCGAAACCTTCGTCGTCGATGCCCGCGGCCGGGTTCGCTACAAGCAGATCGGGCCGATCAGCAACGAAAAATGGGACAGGGAAATCAAGCCGCTGATCGAAAAACTGCGAGCCGAGGCATGAGGCGGCTGTGGTTTTTGCTGGCGCTGCTTTTTGCCATGCCCGCCCTGGCCGTCCAGCCCGACGAAATGCTGGCGGACCCGGTGCTGGAAGCCCGGGCGCGGACGATCTCCGAGGAACTGCGCTGCGTCGTCTGCCAGAACCAGTCGATCGACGATTCCGATGCGCCGCTGGCGCGCGACCTGCGCATCGTGGTGCGCGAACAACTGCAGCTCGGCAAATCCGACGACGACATCATGGCGTATATCGTCTCGCGCTACGGCAATTTCGTGCTGCTCAGGCCGCCGGTCGAGCCGGCGACCTGGGCTTTGTGGGCCGGGCCCTTCGCTGTCCTGATCATCGGCGGCGCGCTGCTTGCGGTCTGGTCGCGGCGCCGGCGGCTGGTCGAGACGCCGCCGCTGACCGCGGCCGAAATCGCCGAAATCAACCGACTGCCTGACTGAAAGTGCCGATGATTCTCTGGGTTGTTCTTACCGTGCTGACGGCGGTTGCCGCGGCTGTCCTCACCATTCCGCTCGTCCGCCGGCAGGAAGCACGCGCCGATGCCCGGACCGCGACGATCGCGGTTTTGCGCGACCAGCTTGCCGATGTCGACGTCCAGCTTGCCGCCGGCACCATTCCGCCCGCCGACGCCGAAGGGCTGCGCGTCGAGATCAAGCGGCGGATGCTCGCCGCCGGCCATATCCCCGACGATGCCCCCCGTTCGCTGGGTTCGCGTGCACTCGCCGGCGTCGCCATCGGGCTGGCGGCGCTTGTCGCGCTGGCAGCCGGCGCCTTGTACAGCAGCATGGGCAAACCCGGCATGGGCGACAGCGTCGGCACGATCGCCGCCGCCCCGGCAGCTGCCCCCGCCGCACCCCAGGCAAGCGAGGTCGCCGGACTGATCACCGCGCTCGAAAAGCGCATGGAATCGACGCCCGAGGACCCCAACGGCTGGCGCATGCTCGGCTGGACCTATTTCCAGAGCGAGCGCTTCGCCGATGCCGCGACCGCCTATGGCAAGGCCGTCGCGCTGCGTCCCGATGGCGAGGGCTATCAATCGGCCTATGGTGAGGCGCTGACGCTCGCTGCCAACGGCAATGTCACGCCGGCCGCGCAGGCGGCGTTCGAAGCGGCGGTGAAGCGCGACGGCAACGATGCCCGGGCGCGCTATTTCCTCGGCCAGGCCAAGCTGCAGGGTGGCGACAGCAAGGGCGCCATCGACGACTGGATCCGGCTGCTCGGCGATTCGGCGGCGGATGCGCCGTGGATCCCGCAGTTGCGCAGTTCGATCGACGGCGCGGCGCGTGCGGCCGGCATCGATGTCACGGCGCGCCTTGCGGCGATCAAGCAGCCGGTGAGCGGCGGCGCCAGTGTGGCGGCACCGCCGATGGCCGCGCTGGCGGGTGCAGCGGCGAGCGCCGCCGGCCCGGCCGTGCCCGGTTCAGCCCCGGGCGCGCCGGCCCCTTCGGCCGAGCAGGTCGCCGGCGCCGCGGCCATGTCCCCGGCGGACCGCCAGGCGATGATCACCGGCATGGTCGATCGCCTTGCTGCGCGGCTCGCCGCCAATCCCAAGGACGAGGCCGGCTGGCTGCGTTTGATCCGCGCCCGCGGCGTCATGGGTGACCCCGCCGCCACCGCAAAGGCGCGCGACGATGCGTTGAAGGCCTTTGCCGGCGACGCGGCGGCGACAGCGCGAATCAAGGCGGCAGCCGCCGAAGCCGGGGCCTGACGCAGGGCTCCGCTAGAAATCCAGCTTGTCATAGTGTGATGGCGGCGGCAGGCCCTCCATGCGTTCGGCAAGCAGGGGGCGGAAGGTCGGCCGGGATTTGAGCGCCGAATACCAGATCCGCGCCGGTTCATGGCCATCCCAATCGATCCCGCCAAGATAATCCGCCACCGAAATCTGCGCGGCCGCGGCGATATCGGCGAGACCGAAGGCCGGGCCCGACAGCCAGCGGCGGCGATCGAGCAGGAAATCGAGATAGTCGAGATGGCCTTCGGCGTTGCGGCTGGCGGTGCGCACGGCGCCGGCATCGGGCGCCTGCTTGGAATAGAGCCGCTTGTACATGCGTTCGGACAGCAACGGCGCCGTCACTTCGGCATAGAATTTCTGGTCGAACCAGGCGATCAGCCGCCGCGCTTCCGCCCGGTCTTCGGGACCCGAGCCGAGCAACGGCACGCGATCGACGGTCTCCTCGAAATAATCGCAGATCGCGGCGCTATCGATCAGCGTGATTTCCCCCTTCTGCATCACCGGCGTCTGCCCGGCGGGATTCAGCGCTGCGAATTCGTCCCGGCGTTCCCACGGCTTTTCAAGCACGAGTTCCACCGGCACCGCCTTGACGGCACAGGCAAAGCGCACCTTTCGGCTGAACGGGCAGAGGGGATATTGGAAAAGACGCCACATGATCGTCGCTAGTCTTAGCGACTCGGGCGCGTGGGGGAAGGGCGTCGCGCGATTAAGATGGTTTTGCGCGCGCCGCCGTCAACCGCGCAACTTCGGCTTCGAGCGCGGCGATCTTCATCGCCTGGTTGACGATGATGTCGTGCAGCGCAGCTTTCTGCGTGGCGGCATCCATGGTGTCGGCGTCGGCCGGCGCGGCTGGCGCGGCCGGTGGCACATCGACGACCGTGGCGGCGGCAACATCCTCGCGCGTGCCGGCCTTGAACATTCCCGAATCGCGGGCGCGCTTGATCAAGGGTGCGGCGCTGACGGCGAGCGCCATCAGGCTTTCGATCAACGGGTCAGGTCTGTTCTCGGTCATGGTGCATCCGCCGTGTTGCTGCCCGCCCAAGATAGGGACGGTCCGGTCGACGTGCAACGACTGTATGGGCTTACCAACACAGTCGCTGCGTCATTCCGCTGCTTCCAGGCGGGGCGTATCGTCGAGCGGCGCGGCCAGTCGCGCCAACATCTCCTTCGGGCACAATTGCCAGATGCGATCGCGGGTGCGGTCCCATTCCGCCAGCAGGCCGGCGGCCCATTTCGACCCCGTTTCGGCGGCGTGTTCGGTGATCAGGCCATGGACGACGCCTTCCCAATGGGCGCTGGCGAGGCGATTGACGACGACCGTTTCGCGGTTGACGCAGGTTTCGAAGCTGCCGTCGGCATCATAGACAAAGGCCATGCCGCCGCTCATCCCGGCCGCGAAATTGTCGCCGGTCTGGCCGAGGATGACGGCGGTGCCGCCGGTCATATATTCGCAGCCATTGGCGCCGCAGCCTTCGACGACGACGTCGGCGCCGCTGTTGCGCACGGCAAAGCGTTCCCCGGCGCGGCCGGCGGCGAACAACTTGCCGGCGGTGGCACCGTAGAGGACGGTGTTGCCGATGATGGCGTTGTCCTGGCTGGGCAGCACCGATGATACCAGCTGGCGCACGACGATGGTGGCGCCCGAAAGGCCCTTGCCGACATAGTCATTGGCCTCGCCGAACACTTCCAGCTTCATCCCCTGCACGGCGAAGGCGCCCAGGCTCTGGCCGGCGGAGCCGCGCAGCCGGATGTGGACATGGCCGGGCGCCAGTGCCGACATGCCGAAGCGGCGGGTGATTTCGCCGGCAAGGCGCGTGCCGACGGCGCGATGCGTGTTGCGCACCGTATAGGTCAGCTGGATCTTTTCACCGCGATCGAACAGCCGCCCGGCCTCGGCGATCATCTCGCCGTCGAGGCTGTCGGGGACCTCGTTGCGGTGCCCCGCGATGCCGAAGCGGCGCATATGGTCGGGGGCATCGACCTTGGCGAGGATGGGGTTCAGATCGAGGTCGTCGAGGTGTTCGGCACCGCGGTTGACCTGGTGGAGCAGCTCGGTGCGGCCGATGATCGCGTCGAGCGAGCGCACCCCCAGCTTTGCCAGGATCTCGCGGACTTCCTCGGCGATGAAGCTCATCAGGTTGATGACCTTTTCGGGGCTGCCGGCGAACTTCTCCCGCAAAGCATCGTCCTGCGTGCAGACGCCGACCGGGCAGGTGTTGCTGTGGCACTGGCGCACCATGATGCAGCCCATGGCGACCAGGCTGAGCGTACCGATGCCGAACTCCTCGGCGCCCAATATGGCGGCGATGACGATGTCGCGGCCGGTCTTCAGCCCGCCATCGGTGCGCAGCTTGACGCGGTGGCGCAGCCCGTTGAGCGTCAGCACCTGGTTGACTTCGGACAGCCCCATTTCCCACGGCGTCCCGGCATATTTGATGCTGGTCTGCGGGGAGGCGCCGGTGCCGCCGACATTGCCCGAAATCAGGATGGCGTCGGCATGCGCCTTGGCGACACCGGCGGCGACCGTGCCGATGCCGGCCGAGCTGACCAGCTTGACGCAGACCCGCGCGCGCGGATTGATCTGCTTCAGGTCATAGATGAGCTGCGCCAGGTCCTCGATCGAATAGATGTCATGGTGCGGCGGCGGCGAGATCAGCGTGACGCCGGGGGTCGAATGGCGTAGCCGCGCAATGAGGTCGGTGACCTTGAAGCCCGGCAGCTGCCCGCCCTCGCCGGGCTTGGCGCCCTGCGCGACCTTGATCTCGATTTCCTCGCAGGCGTTAAGATATTCGGCGGTGACGCCGAAACGCCCGCTGGCGATCTGCTTGATCACCGAATTGGCGTTGTCGCCATTGGCATAGGGTTTGTAGCGGATCGGATCCTCGCCGCCTTCGCCGCTGACCGCCTTGGCGCCGATGCGGTTCATGGCGATGGCGAGCGTTTCATGCGCCTCGGGCGACAATGCGCCCAGGCTCATGCCCGGCGTGATGAAGCGCTTGCGGATTTCGGTCTGCGATTCAACCGCTTCGATCGGGATCGGCACCGTGTCGTCGACGAAATCCAGCAGGTCGCGCAGCGAGATCGGCGGCTGGTCGCGCACGCCGCGCGAGAATTTCTGATAATCGGAATAGCTGTCGCGCGCCACGGCGGTCTGCAGCAGGTGGATGAGGTTGGCCTGATAGGCATGGGCCTCGGAATTGAAGCGATAGCGGTACAGCCCACCGATCGGCAGCGCGACGACGTCCTCGTCGAACGCCGCCTCGTGGCGCATCTGGGCGTTGATGAACAGCGAATCGAAACCCTCGCCCGAGATCTTCGCCGGCATTCCGGGGAAAAAGTCGTTGACCAACGCCCGGCTCAGCCCGACGGCTTCGAAGTTGTAGCCGCCGCGATAGGAGGAGACGACAGCGATGCCCATCTTCGCCATGATCTTGAGCAGTCCGTCCTCGATGGCCTTCTTGTAGCGCTGGACACACGCTTCATAGCTCAGCGCGCCGAACAGCCCGCGAGCGTGGCGGTCCGCAATCGCTTCCTGTGCCAGATAGGCGTTGACCGTGGTGGCGCCGACCCCGATCAGCACCGCGAAATAATGGGTGTCGAGCGCTTCGGCCGACCGCACGTTGATCGACGCAAAGGTCCGCAATCCCTTGCGCACCAGATGCGTGTGCACGCCGGCGGTGGCGAGGATCATGGTGATGCCGGCGCGGGTGGCGGACTGGTGCTCGTCGGTCAGGAACAGCTGGCTCTTGCCCGACCGCACGGCGATCTCGGCTTCCGACCGCACGCGGGCAATGGCGGCACGCAATGCCTCCGGGCCGCCGGCGACGTCGAAGGTGCAGTCGATTTCGGCAACCTGGCTGCGGAAATGGTGCTTCAGCACGTTCCAGCCATTGTTGGTCATGATCGGCGAATCGAACACCATCACGCCTTCCTGGCGGGCGCCATCGTCGAGGATGTTGCCCAGGTTGGAAAAGCGCGTCTTCAGGCTCATCACCCGGGTTTCGCGCAGGCTGTCGATCGGCGGGTTGGTGACCTGGCTGAAATTCTGGCGGAAGAAATGCGACAGGTTGCGGGCATTTTCGGAAATGACCGCGAGCGGTGCGTCATCGCCCATGCTGCCGGTGGCTTCCTTGGCGTCCTCCACCATCGGCCCCAGGATCAGCTCCATGTCCTCCTGCGTCTGGCCGGCGGCAACCTGGCGGCGGCGCAGTTCGTCGCGGTCGTAGGTGGCGCCGGGCTGGGCGCCATCATGACCCGCCATCGAATGGAAGGTGGTGAAGCCGGCGACCAGCGATTTATAGTCGTGCGCCGCGGCAATCCGGTCCTTGATCGTCCGGTCCGGGTAGAAGTGCGGGCTTTCGCCGATGTCGCCATCCAGATCGACAGCGATCATCTCCCCCGGGCCGAGCGCGCCGCGCATCGCCACGGCGCTTTCGGGAATGACGACCATGCCCGCTTCGGAGCCGGTGATGAGAAGATTGTCGCGCGTCAGGCAATAGCGCATCGGGCGCAGGGCGTTGCGATCCAGCCCCGCGACGCACCAGCGGCCATCGGTCATCGCCAGCGCGGCGGGGCCATCCCACGGCTCCATGATGCTGGCGAAAAAGGCGTACATGTCGCGGTGGTGGTCGGGCAGCGTGTCGTCCTTCTGCCAGGCTTCGGGCACCAGCATCAGCTTGGCGGTCGGGGCATCGCGGCCCGAGCGCACGAACGCTTCGAACACCGCATCGAGCGCGGCGGTGTCGGAGGCACCGGCGGGGATGAGCGGCTTGATGTCTTCGGAATGTTCGCCAAAGGCCGCCGCCGCCATCTTGATCTCGTGGCTTTTCATCCAGTTGGTGTTGCCGCGGACGGTGTTGACCTCGCCATTGTGCGCAAGGCAGCGGAACGGCTGCGCCAGCCACCATTGCGGGAAGGTGTTGGTGCTGTAACGCTGGTGATAGATGGCGAAGCGCGAGGTGAAGCGCTCGTCCTGCAGATCGGGGTAGAAGACCGACAGTTCTTCGGCGAGAAACAGCCCCTTGTAGATGATCGACCGCGCCGACAGCGAGCAGATGTAGAAGCCCTGGGTCTGCGCTTCGATGACCCGCTTCTCGATGCGGCGGCGGATGAGGTAGAGGTCCTTTTCGAACGCCTCGATGGTGCCGCGCGACCCGGCCAGCCCCGGCATCGGACCGGCGATCATGATCTGTTCGATCTCGGGGCGGGTCTGCATCGCCTTGTCGCCGATGACGGTGATGTCCACCGGCACCCGGCGCCAGCCATAGACCTTGTAGCCAAAGCCGATGATTTCGGATTCGACGATGGTGCGGCAGGTTTCCTGCGCCGCCAGATCGGTGCGCGGCAGGAACACCTGGCCGACGGCGAGCAGATTGGCCTTGGGGCTGTGGCCGGCGCGGATGATGTGCTGGTGGAAGAAGTCGATCGGGATTTCGACATGGATGCCGGCGCCATCGCCGGTCTTGCCATCGGCATCGACGGCGCCGCGGTGCCACACCGCCTTCAATGCCTCGATGGCGGCGACGACGACGCGGCGCGAGGCCTTGCCGTCGGTCGCTGCGATCAACCCGACGCCGCAGGCATCCGATTCCATGTCCGGCCGATACATGCCGGTTTCGGCGATGCGGGCGCGTTCGGCAGCGGATGCGGTGAACGGGGCATGGATCGGCGTCATGGCGTTGGCCTTATTTCTTGGGCGCGGGGGACGGCGGGGTGTTGAGCGGGGCGAGCGCGGCCTGCAACTGGGGCGCGGCTGCCTTCATGCCGGCATCGATGCGGGTGCCGATCATGCGGGTGCTGGCCTCGCCGATTTCGGCGGTGACGCGCGGCTGGCGGCTGTTGAGCGCCTGGCCGAGCGGCGTCTTGAAGAAGGCCGAAAGCCCCTGGATCTCGGCGGCGGTGTAATTGCGGGCATAGGCCTGCACGGCCTGTTCGACGATCGCCGCGCTGCTTTCGCGGATGACCTTTTCCGCCACCCGCGCCTGGATGGCGCCGGCGTTCTTCAGCGCTGCGTCGAACTTGGCGCGGTTGGCGGTATAGGCCTGGGCGAACCCGGGCTGCTGCGCCAGCATCGACCGCATGGCGACCCCTGTCCGCATCACCTCGACATTCTGGTTGAGGCTGCGGTTGATCTGGCCCTGGACATCGAGCTGCTGGACCAGCGCGCGCGCCGCGGCGACGGCGGCCGGGTCGAGCGCGGCGGCCTTGGCCGGCGCCTTGGCGGGTGCCTTGGCCGGCGTTTGGGCAACGGCCGGGGCCGCGGCGATGGCGGTGGAGAAAGCGGCGACGGCAAGCAGGCGAATGAACATGGTGGAATTCCCGATAAGGCCCGCAGGCGGTCAGTTGGTGGTGGTGCCTGACTCCAGCGCCTTCAATTCGTCAAGCATCGCCTTGGCCCGGACCGGCATGCGCGCCATGGCCTTGGCCATCGTCGTCTGCATCAGGGCGGCGAATTCGGGGTCTGCCATGACGGCAGGCGCTGCGAACACATAGGCCTGGCCGGCGGCCGTGGCGAAAAAGCGCTGGGCCTCTTCCATCTGCGCCACCGTCAGTCGGCGGGCATAGGCGCGCGCCATCACCGTCATCATCGCGGGCATGGTCTCGCGCATCGTCACGCGCGTCTCATCGGCTTGCTGCGCCATGTAACGCTCGACGATGGCGCGGGCGCGCGGCTGTTTCTGGAACATCGCCGTCATCTGCGGCGAATCGAGCACCGACCGGTTGACGTTCGCCATCATCGTGCCGGTGGTCTGGTTGATCAGATTGTCGCGCAGGGATGCCGGCATCACCGCATCGACCAACCGCGTTGCCGACGCCAGCCGCGCCGGATCGATGTCGGCGGCTTGCGCAGCGGGCGGCGCTGCTTGCGCCAGGACCGGGCCAGCCGCCAGCAGGGCCGCCGCCGCAGCGATCGATCGCATCATCGCGTATCTCCGCATCATGCCGCCTGCGCCGATTCGACCTTGGCGCGGAGGTAGCGATGGATCTGCGCCGTCACGTCGCGGCCGTCGCGGACCGCCCAGACCACCAGCGAGGCGCCGCGGACGATGTCGCCCGCGCCGAACACGCCGGGGATGGACGCCATCATCGTCGCGCCGTCGACGCGCAGCGTGCCCCAGCGCGTCACCGACAGTTCGGGGGCGCCGAACAGCACCGGCAGCGGCTCGGCGTCGAAGCCCAGTGCCTTGATGACGATGTCGGCGGGCGCGGTGAACTCGCCGCCCGGCTCGGCTTCCGGCGCGCGGCGGCCATCGGCGCCGGGCTGGCCCAGCCGCATCCGTGTGGCGGTGACGCTGTCGCCGCCGATGGCGGCGGGCGCTGCCAGCCAGACGAATTCGACGCCTTCCTCCTCGGCATGGGCGACCTCGCGCACCGACCCGGGCATGTTGGCGCGGTCACGCCGGTACAGGCATTTGACGCTGGCGGCGCCCTGGCGCACCGCGGTGCGGACGCAGTCCATCGCCGTATCGCCGCCGCCGATGACGACGACATGCTTGCCGGCGGCGTCGAACCGCTGGCCGTCGGCCACGCGGTCGCCGAAGCCGGCGCGGTTCGATGCCGTCAGATAGTCGAGCGCTTCGAGGACATTGGCGGCGTCGGCACCCGGCACATCGACCTGGCGCGCGGCATAGACCCCTGTGGCGATCAGGATGGCGTCGTGGCGGTCCCGCAGTTCGGCAAGGCTGGCATCGCGGCCGACTTCAAAGCCCTGGTGAAAGACGATGCCGGCGTCGATCAGCCGCTGCACCCGGCGCATCACGACGGGCTTTTCCAGCTTGAAGCCCGGAATGCCATAGGTCAGCAGGCCGCCAGCGCGGTCATGCCGATCATAGACATGGACATCATACCCCTTGATGCGCAGCAATTCGGCGGCGCTCAACCCGGCAGGGCCCGCGCCGATGATGCCGACCGATTGCGCCGAACGATCGGCGATGATCCGCACCGGCTTCACCCAGCCATTGTCCCAGGCATTGTCGGTGACGAACTTTTCCACCGATCCGATGGTGACGCTGCCGAAATCCTTCTCGATGACGCAATTGCCCTCGCACAGCCGGTCCTGTGGGCAGATGCGGCCGCAAATTTCCGGCATCGTGCTCGTTGCCGCGGACAGCTCATAGGCTTCCTCCAGCCGGCCTTCGGCGGTCAGCTTGAGCCAGTCAGGGATATTGTTGTGGAGCGGGCAATGGACCTGGCAGAACGGCACGCCGCACTGCGAACAGCGCGCGGCCTGCTCTTCGGCCTTGGCGACGATATAGGGCCTGGCAATCTCCAGGAAATCCTGCGCGCGTTCGTCGGCCGCACGCTTCGGCGGATAGGCCTGGGCCCGGTCGGTAAACTTCAGCATCCTGACATCGGCCATCGCGCGCATCCCTTTGGACGCTGCCGTTAACCAGTCCGTTCGGCGGAGTCACGTGGAAAACGCGTTATACGACAGCTATGCTGACCTAGTTTGATTCAATTCCAGTTCAAAACTGCTATCGCTGCGTATTTTATATCCGTATCGGCCCTATCTGTTGAGAAGCAGGAGGAGCGCAACGGACCCGACGACGATCCGGTACCAGGCAAAAGGCGCGAAGCCGAATCGCCCGACGATGGCGACAAACGCCTTCACCACCGCCAGCGCGACGACGAACGACACGACAAAGCCGATCGCGATCGCCGTGAGGTCGCCGATCGCGAGTGCATCGCGGTTCTTGTAGAGTGCATAGGCCGTGGCGGCGGTCATCGTCGGCACCGCGAGGAAGAAGCTGTATTCGGCGGCTGTCTTGCGTTCGACGCCGGCGAGCAAGCCGCCCATGATGGTAGCGCCGGACCGCGACACGCCCGGGATCATGGCGACGCACTGGCCGATGCCGATCAGCAGCGCGGTGAGACCGGGGATGGTTTCGATGCTGAGATAACGGATCCCGAGCACCAGTCGCTCGATGACCAGGATGGCAATTCCGCCGACGATCAGCGCGATCGCCACCGTCATCGGCGATTCGAGCATGACCTTGATCGTTTCATAGGCAAAGACGCCGACCACCATGGCCGGCAGGAAGCCCAGCGCGATGTTGCGGGTAAAGGCGATGGCCTGCGGATCGCGCCGCGCCAGCCCGCCGATGACGGCGCCGAAGCGCTGCCGATAGGCGACGAGCACGGCGAGGATGGCGCCAAGCTGGATGGCGATCTTGAAGGCCAGCTCCGCCTCGCCCTTGAAGCCGAGCAGCTCGCTGGCCAGGATGAGATGGCCGGTCGATGAAACCGGCAGGAACTCCGTCAATCCTTCGATGATGCCGAGCAGGATGACGGTGAGAAGCGACTGTTCCATCAAGACTCCAGCAGCCGCAGTCGGTGCGGCGGGCAGAGCGATAGCGGCCGAACCGGCGCAGCCCAAGGCCGAAATGAAGAACGTGCGGGGCTTTGGGACGATCTGCCGGTATCCGGCGCTCAATCGGCCTTGTTGAAGCGGCCACCGGGACGATAGCGCTCCAGCATCGCTGGCACGAATGCCGCCATCGGCGTCGGCGTGATGCCGAGTGCGGCGAGGCCGGGCAGGGCCGGGTTCGCGACATTGTCCTTCTTCAGCATCGCCAGCTGGTCCGATGTGATCGGCATGAACGGCAGCGTGTCCCCCATCCGCGCCATCAAGCCGGCAAGGCTCGCCGGTACCTCGACGAGCGTGCGATTGTGGCGCGTCTCGGCGTTGATCATCGTCAGAATGGCGCGAAAGCTCAGCGCCTCGGGGCCGCCGAGTTCGAAAATCTGCCCGGCGGCATCGGCACGGGTGAGCGCCGCGACCGCAGCGGCGGCGACGTCCTGGACATAGACCGGCTGGAACTTGCTGTCGCCGGCGATGACCGGCAGCACCGGCGCCACCTTTGCCATTGCGGCAAATCGGTTGAGAAACTGGTCCTCGGGGCCGACGACCAGGCTGGGGCGCAGCACCACCGCCGTGGGAATGGCCGCGCGCACCGCCGCCTCGCCTTCGGCCTTGGTGCGGGCATAGGGCACGGCCGAGGCCGGATCGGCGCCGATCGCCGACATCTGAACATAGGCCGTGATGCCCGCCGCTGCGGCGGCGCGGGCGGCCCGTCCGGCGCCTTCGGCCTGGACCGCGACAAAGCGCTGGCCGCCCTTTTCATCGAGGATGCCGACAAGGTTGATACCGCCGGCAGCACCATCGAACACCCGCGCGATGCCGGCGTCGCTGCCGATGTCGCCGCGCACGATCTGGATCTGGCCAAGCCCGCCGAGCGGTTTCAGGAACAGCGCCGGATCAGGGTGGCGGACGACGACGCGGACCCGATAGCCGGCTTCCGCCAGCCGCTGGACGATATAGCGGCCGATGAAACCCGAACCGCCGATGACGGTGACCAGCGCGCCCGGCGCCAGAGCGAAATGACTGTCGTTCATGGCAGCGCCTTTACCGCGGCTTTCGGCGCTTGTCGCCGCAGCAATCGGGCGCGCGGCACTTTTCACGCGCCGATCTGACGGTTCCGGTTGACAACCCCCGCGCCGCCCCCTAACCGCCCGCCTCTACCTTCGTGCCCGGATGGCGGAATTGGTAGACGCACCAGCTTCAGGTGCTGGCGCTGGCAACGGCGTGGAGGTTCGAGTCCTCTTCCGGGCACCATCATTCAAGCAGATCCGATACGCCGGGGGTGCCGTCCGAAAGACGGCGCCCCCGGCCTATTCCTTCGGTGCGGAGCGGCAGCCGGCGGGTTGTTCGCGAACGCTGAGGACGAAGCTGCCGGCCTGGTTGGGGCGCGTGCCAATGACCTTGAGCACGATCGGGCCGTCCTTCTGCGGCACGAAGAACAGGCAGGAATCGGTCGATTTGGTCATGCCGGCGACATTGGGGTGGTCATTGTTGGCGAGCAGGGCAAAGAAGCGCTCGCCACTTGCCGTGCGCTGGCTCTTGCCGCGCGGTGTCGACAGCACCGACAACATGCCGCCGGCGCCGACAAACGGATCGAGCTCGGGGCTTTCGCTTTCCAGCCGCACTTCATAACCCGAGCCAGCCTTGGCCTTGAACTGGTAGAGCTTTGTCGGCCGGAATTGCGGAGCGCCATCGGCGTCCTGGCTGAAACTTTCGCCGATCACCAGCGTGCCGCGAGTCACGCCGAGCTTGACCGCTTCGGGATCGGGGATCCGCAGCAGGTCGGTGCCTTGCGGCGTGGTGATGGTGACGGTGTAGTCGCCGAAGCTGTTCGGGGTCACGCCGCGCAGCCTGACCAGATACGAACCCTGTTTGAGGTTGAGGCCGAACGCCGATTCGGTGCCGGGCTCCATGCGGGTGCGCCACAGCATCAGCCGTTCGATCTCGCCATCGGCGTTGCCCGTCGTCCCGGCGCGGCGCAGGCCGAACCAGTCGAAGGCGGCGTCGTCGGAAACATCGCCGACTTCCAGGAACAGCGGGCCGGTGGCGGTGCCGCGGAACAGCACCGGGCCATCGGCATCGATCTTGAGGTCGTGGAGCACATAGGGCCGCAACGATGCGTGCTGGCGGGTGCTGTCCGCATCCACCGATCCGCGCGTGGTCGGTTTTTCGAGCGGGCGCAGCGCGGGTCGGTCGTCGTTGCCGCTCGATATTTCGGCGGTGAACGCGGTCCCCGCCGGGGCGCCGCCGACCAGCACGATATAGTCGCCCTGGTCGGCCAGCATCAGCGCTGCGCGGCTGCGGCCCGGGGCGCCGGCTTCGGCGACATTGCGGTCGTACGACCGGTCGAGCCGGCGCGGGCGCGGGGCCGCAGCGGCGATCATGCCGTCGACCTCTACCGCCTGTGCCGAAGCGGCGGCCCGGCCCGGCCGGCGCGGTGGCACGGCCGCGTCGGCAGCGCCGCTTTCGCAGCGCAGGATCTCGATATCGGGGCCAGTGGTGCGCGCCGGATCGGTCCAGCGCGCGTCGACCATCACCAGTCCGGGTTTGCCGGCAAGACGCATCGCAGCCACCCCGTCCCGCACCAGCGTGCCGGCCTGGTCCTGAAGGGTGCCGGTGGCGACCTGTGCGCCGGCGCCCCCGGCCCGCAGCGGCACGGTCGTCATGTTGCAGCTGGGGTCGCCGGCGACCGAGGCGGCGACCGGCCTGGCGGCGATCTGTCGGGCGGGGTCGGGGCCCGGAGCCGCCGCTGCTGCTGCCGACAGCACCGCCGGCGCCAATCCCAGGACGGCCCGGCGCATCACCGGCCGCTGCCCATCGGCTCGATCCGCCGGCAACCGCTCACCGACAGGAAATCGAGCGGAATGGCCTGTCGGGCGTTCTTGGGGGCAGCGAGGCCCGACAGCATGAAGGTCAGTTCGTGCGGCGGGATATCGTCGGCCAGGAACTTGATGGCCTGATCGACTTTTTCCTGCTCGTTGAGCGACGTGATGCGCTGGCGGCCGCGAATTAAGGACCGGATCGCGATCAGCAGTTCGGGGGAGCGCGTCCAGCTATAGACCGATCGCGGCCCGCCGCTGCTGCTGCTCAATTGCACGAACCGGGCTTGAAGCTGCGGTGGGAAGCGCAGCACCGGAATGAAGGTGGTGGTCTTTGCCGACGCCCGCTGTCCCGTCGCCGGGTCGTTCAGGCATCGTGCCAGGTCATCCACGGTCATCGCCGTTTCGTCGCTGCTGGAGGCGAGATCGATGTCGGAATCGGCGGGGCGGCTTGCGCCGGCGGCCTTTGTGCAGCCGGGATAGGCGAACTGCGTGGTAATGCCGACAGCCCGAACCTTGGCCAGACGGTCGCTGCCCAGCACTTCAAGCACCGGCGATCCCGAGGCGCCCTTGAGCGTCGTCCAGTCATTGGCCTGATAGGCAGAGTTGATCTTCTCGGCGACAAAGCCATAGTCGCGGCCCGATTCGGTCCACCAGACGCCTTCCTCCACAGGCTTTCCGCCTTCGACCGGCGCGTTCTGGAAGGCGTAGGAACGAAGGGGAATAGGGTCGGACTTCGTCGGGGGTTTGCGCAGCGGGCCGATCATGACGGGCAGGACAATGTCATTGTCCGGCGTTTCGATATCGGCGGCGAAGAACCACTGGTCGGAATTCTTGCGGATATCGTCGTCGTTCAACGTCTTGGCATTGGTGGCGCGGCCGTCGTCGCGCGTGATCGTCAGTAGATCGTTGCTGTAATTCTCGGCCTCGGCGTTGGCATCGCAGAAAGCAGAGTCGATACTGGCGCGATAGCTGGTAGAACTTTCCATGGGCCGCGCCGGAACGACGAGCTCTATTTTTCCCGGCTTTGCCTTGTTCAGGGCACAAACATCCCTGACGACATGGGCTGCCGTCGCAAACAGAATCCGCCACCGTGATCGGCCGGTGGTCTCGCAGTCGGCATCCGGGTTGCAGGCGCTCAGCGCCACGGCGTGGATGGCAAAGGCGTTGCCAATGACGCGCGCGGTCGGCGCATCGGGCGCGCCATTGTAGAAATAAGCAAAGGCGTAAAGGTGCCGGCCGGGCGCGCGGCCGGGACCGCACGGCTCCTGATCAGCGGCGGACAAGGCCGTTGGCGCCAGCGCCGCTGCCATCAGCAGCATGGCCGGCGCCGTCTTCACATCGGCTCCGTCGTCGCGAACACCGGGGCATCGTCCGATACGGGCTTCCAGCCGAGTTCATAGGTCGGTGTCGACGACACTTCGGTGTTGGGATCGGCGGTTTCCAGCCGGACGATATTGGCGGCAACGAACTGGCGCGGCGCCTTGTCGGCACGCGCCAGCACGAACGACTGGTCGGTCTGGCCCGACAATTTCATGCCGGTGCCGGCAGCGATGGTATCGGCGGCATCGGCGTCGAGCGACAGCTTGGCGCCGCTTTTCTGGTTGAGCACGAACTTCATCGTTTCGGGTGAAACCGCGCTGATCACCATGTAGATCGGAATCCGGAAGGTGCCGTCCGCGTTGCGCGGCCGGCTCTGCAAGATCTCGGCGCAATCGGCCGTCAGCGTCCGCCACACCTTCTTGCCCGTCCTGGGGTCGAGCGCGACCGGCTGGGCGATTTCCAGCTGCGTCGCCTTGGGAATGCTGATGGACACGTTGGAAATCTGGTTGAGATTGACACCGAGCGCGGCCTTGATCTTGTCCCCCAGCACCGGCGGCAGGAACTTCAGCGACAGGTCGAAGCCTTTTTCGCGCGCCACCGTCTCGTCGGGAAAGGACAGGGTGCTGCTCACCGGGGGCGCCGTGAACGCCTGCCTGCAGACCGATTTCTGGAAGACATTGCCGTCGATATTGCGCTGCAGGCGGTAGATGTAGCCGGGCTCGAAGCTCGTGCTGGCGGGGATCAGCGGCGTCAGGCCAAGTTTCTGGATCGACTTGCGATAATCCTTGAAGTTGGTTGCGGGCTGCGACAGCGCCGCCACCGATGAAGCACAAAGCCAGCCAAGGACAATACAGGCAATCGCGACCTTCGAACGCCGCAATCCGAGTGTCGACTCGTTGTGCATCATTTCGCTCCCCTTGCAAAAATCTATCCCAATGGGAGTTTTCCGTCAATGTCGCGGTGCATGCACCATGGTGTAGACATATGACCTTTGGCATGTCTGAAACTGTTCTTGGACAAGACAAGATCGAAAGCATTACTTCCGAAGATGCGCGCAGCGATCGGATGCGACGACCTGCGGAAATGGTGCGCTAACGGCGTCTGCCGGCGAATGTCTACCGATCGACTTGGCGCCCTCGGCGTGCTGCGCCGCCAGGCCGGCGGTCCAGTAACCCGCCGGCCACCCTAGATGTCGGCAAGCCCCGCGCTGTCGCCGTCGCTGCGACCCCGTTCGATGAACTGGTCGAGCAGCCAGGCTGCTGCCGGCCCCGGCGGCACGTCGCGGCGCCAGATCCCGGAAAAGCGATATGTGCCGCCCGGTGCCTCCGGCATCGCCAGCCGCACCAGGGTCCCCGCCACCAGATCGGGCTCGATCAGCGGCAACGGCATGTTGCCCCAACCGATGCCTTCGCGCAGCAGCGCATGCTTGGCGCCCAGGTCCGCCAGTCGCCAGGTGCGCGGCGACAGCACCGAAAAATCCCGGCCTTCGGTCAGCGGTGACCGGTCGGTCAGCACCAGCTGGACATAGTTGCGCCCGGCCCCCGGCGGGATCGGCAGCATCCGCGCCAGCGGGTGGTCGGGCGCCGCCACCGGCACCATCGCTACCGCGCCGGCGGCAATTGTTTCCAGCCCGGTGATGCTGGTCGCCAGCGGTCCCGAAATGCCGACCACCGCCTTCTGGTCGTTGACCAGCGCCGTGACCGCCCCCAGCGTCTCGACATGCAGTCGCAGCGTCACCGTGGGGAACTGGGTGGCAAAGGCGCGCAGGATCAGCCCCAGCCGGTGCACCGGCAGCATGACATCGACGGCCAGATTGACCTCTGCCTCCAACCCGTCGAGCAGGCCCTTGACCTTGGCGCGCAGCCCGTCGATGCCCTGGGCGACCCCCCGCGCTTCCGCCAGCACGGCGCGACCGGCATCGGTCAGCACCGGCTTGCGCGTGCCCGCGCGATCGAACAGCCGGACGCCGAGCTGCGCCTCCAGATTGGCAATGCCATAGCTGATTACCGACACGGCCCGGTTCAGCCGGCGGCCGGCTGCGGCAAAGCTGCCGGTATCGACGACCGCGATGAAGACCCGCAACTGGTCGAAGGTGGGCAGGCCGGGGTTCGTCATTTCGACTTTCTCGAACGATCGAGCGGATATTATCCGACTGAGCAAGGGGCGTGAAGCCGCTTAAATCACCGGCATCGCGGCGACGGGCATCGGCCCCACCCGCCGCAAGACAAGGAGTTCAAGCGATGATCGACCTGCGTCCCTTCAACAGCCTCGGCGGTGCCAACCACGGCTGGCTCGATGCCAAGCACCATTTCTCCTTTGCCAATTACCATGATCCCAAGCGGATGAACTGGGGCAATCTGCGCGTCTGGAACGATGACACCATCGCGCCCAATTCGGGCTTCCCGCCGCATCCGCACCGCGACATGGAAATCATCACCTATGTCCGTGAAGGCGCGATCACCCATCAGGACAATCTCGGCAATCTGGGTCGTACCGAAGCCGGCGATGTCCAGGTGATGAGCGCCGGCACCGGCATCACCCATGCCGAATACAACAAGGAAGACATCACCACCCGGATCTTCCAGATCTGGATCCAGCCGACCCGCAGCGGCGAAAAGCCCGGTTGGGGCGCGCGCCCCTTCCCCAAGGGTGAACGCTCGGGACAGTTCGTCGTTCTCGCCAGCGGCTTCGACGGCGATGGCGACGCCCTGCCGATCCGCACCAACGCGCGGGTGGTGGCGGCAACGCTGAAGGCCGGCGACACCGCCGAATATCCGCTCGGCAAGGACCGGCGCGCCTATCTCGTGCCGGCGACCGGTGCCGTCGAGATCGAAGGCACCCGCGTCAACGCCCGGGACGGCGCCGCGGTCAGCGACCTCGACGTGCTGCGGGTGACGGCAATCGCGGACAGCGAGATCGTCCTCGTCGACGCCGCCTGACGGCTTGCCGGCGAACTATCGGCTGAGCAGGTCCGCCACGAACGCCGGCACCAGCGTGCCGGCGGGGCCGTGGCGGGCCGCGTCGAAGAGCGGCGTCCCCGCCGATGGATCGAGGTTGAGCTCCAGCGTCCGGGCGCCGGCGGCGCGCGCCAGGCCGACGAACCCCGCCGCCGGATAGACCGCGCCCGATGTGCCGATCGACACGAACAGGTCGCACGCCGAAATCGCCGCGTCGATCAGGTCCATCTGGTACGGCATTTCGCCGAACCAGACGATGTCGGGCCGCAACGCCGGCGCGTCGCAACGCGGGCAGGGCGGGTTGCCGGACAGGGCGATCCGCCATTCCGGCGCGGCACCGCAGGCGGTACACAGGGCGCGGTTGAGTTCGCCATGCATGTGCACCAGCCGCCGCGACCCGGCGCGTTCGTGCAGGTCATCGACATTCTGGGTGACGAGCAGCAATTCCCCGCGCCATTCGGCATCCAGCTGCGCCAGCGCCCGATGCGCGGCATTGGGCGCCACGCCCGCCAGTGCGGCACGCCGCGCATCGTAAAAGCGCTGGACGAGCACCCGGTCCCGCACGAACGCCTCGGGCGTCGCCACATCCTCCACGCGATGCCCCTCCCACAATCCGTCGGGACCGCGGAACGTCGGCACGCCCGATTCGGCGGAAACGCCGGCGCCGGTCAGGATGACGATATTGCGAAGGGTCATGACGCTGCCATAGCGGCTCGCACCACGGCGCGGGAAGCGGTTGCGTGATCGCCCCCCCGGGTTCACAACATCGTCATGGCAAGCAGCAGGATCAAGATCGGTGTTCTGGGCGCCGGCGGGCGCATGGGGCAGGCGATCATCGCCGGCGTCGGCGCCGATCCGCAACTGGTGCTCGCCGGCGCCATCGAACGCGCCGGCCACCCCCTTGTCGGCCGGCCGCTCGGGCCGCCGTTCCCCACTTCGATGACCATCTGTTCCAACCATGGCCCGTTGGCGAACAGCAGCGACGTGCTTGTGGATTTCACCGCGCCGGCCGCGCTGGAAGCAACGCTCGACGCCGCTCTCGATGGCAAGGCGGCGATCGTCATCGGCACGACCGGGCTGGAGCCCCGCCACCATGCGCTGATCGACCGGGCGGCGCGGTCGATCCCGGTGCTGCAGGCCGCCAACACCAGCCTTGGCGTGACCCTGCTGGCCCGGCTCGTTGCCGATGCGGCGCGCGCGCTGGGCCCCGAATGGGATATCGAGATCGCCGAACTTCACCATCGCCACAAGGTCGATTCGCCGTCGGGGACCGCGCTGGCGCTGGGTGCCGCCGCAGCGGCGGGGCGCGGTGTCGATCTCGCCAGGGTCAGCGACCGCGGGCGTGACGGCATCACCGGCGCGCGCGTGGCGGGCCATATCGGCTTTGCCGCCCTGCGCGGGGGCAGCGCGGCGGGGGATCACAGCGTTCTGTTTGCCGGCGATGGGGAACGGATCGAGCTGCGCCACCTTGCCGAAAACCGCGATATCTTCGCGCGCGGGGCGCTGCGGGCGGCGCAGTGGCTCGCCCACCAGCGCCCCGGCCGCTACACCATGGACGATGTGCTGGGGCTGCCGTCACGGTAGGCACTCAGCGCGGCGGCAATCGTCGCCCCCACGGCGCGGCGTTCGGGCGCGGACAGGAACCCGCCGACCCGCACGCGCCGGCCATGGCCCGTCAACCAGACATGGGCGTCCCCTGCCGGGGTTTCCTCGATCTCGACCCGCGTCCAATAGGGCTCGAACCCGAAACGCCGCTCAACGCCATGGGCGCTGACACGTTGCAGGGTCAGTGCATCATCGACCAGCGTGACGCGTTCATGGCCACGGCCGGCGGCGGTGTTGCTGCGGAACGCCCAGGCCAGCAACGCCACATCGATGACCATGAAGGGAATGACCGGCCACGCCCCGAGCGCCAGGAAACGCAGGCCGCCGAGAAAAAACACCCCGCCGACGGCCGCCACCAGCCAGCGCGTGTGACGCGGGTCGAACGACCGGTTCGGGGTCAGGGTCAGGTCCAGAATCACGCGGTGACTTTAGCGGCGCGGCGCTGGACTTCCACCCGCTGCGACGTCAGAGCATCGCCCGATGACGCCTGACCGGATCGAAGCCTTTTACACGCGCCTGGCGGCGGCAAATCCGGCGCCCGTCACCGAGCTTGCATATTCCAACCCCTATACGCTGCTCGTCGCCGTGGTGCTGTCGGCGCAATCGACCGATATCGGCGTCAACAAGGCGACCCGCGGGCTGTTTGCCGCCGCGTCGGACCCGGCGGCGATGCTGGCGCTGGGGGAAGCCAGTGTGCGCGACCATATCCGCACGATCGGCCTGTTCAACACCAAGGCAAGAAATGTCATCGCGCTGTCGGCGATTCTGGTCGCCGAACATGGCGGGGCGGTGCCGGCGGACCGCGACGCGCTGGAACGCCTGCCCGGTGTGGGGCGAAAGACCGCCAATGTCGTCCTCAACACCGCCTTCGGCCAGGACACCTGCGCCGTCGACACGCATATCTTCCGGGTCGCCAACCGCACCGGCCTTGCGCCCGGCAAGACCGTGCTGGCGGTGGAAGACGCGATCATGGCACGAACGCCGAAGCGGTTCCTGCGCAACGCCCATCATTGGCTGATCCTGCACGGCCGCTATGTCTGCACGGCACGAAAGCCGCACTGCCCGGCGTGTCCGGTTGCGGACCTGTGCGATTATCCGGCCAAGACTCCGCCGGTCTGATGCAGGTGCACAGTTAAGCGCGGGTTCACCCGAAACGGCCAAAAGTATCCTCGTAATAAGTTGCGTTGCTTTTTCCTGCCGTTGCAGGTTTGTTGTCGGGGGCGATCGGGGACCGGACGATGCGAATGCTGGTACGAACACTTGCAATGGGGCTGGTTGTGGTCGGAACAGGCGCGGGCGCCAAGGTGCCACCACCGCCGGCAGTGGTGACGGGTCCGCCGGTCAGTTGCGTGCTGATCCAGAATATCCGCAACACCAATGTCGTCGATGACAAGACGATCGATTTCATGATGAACGGCCGGCAGGTCTACAGGAACAACCTGCCCAACAGCTGTCCCCAACTCGCCTTCAACAATGCCTTCGGCTATCAGACTTCGAACGGCCAGCTGTGTTCGGTCGACATCATCACCGTCCTCGTCCAGGGCGGCGGCATTGCCCGCGGCGCCAGCTGCGGCCTCGGCAAGTTCACCCCGATCGCCCCGCCGCCGCGCAAATAGCCGCGCCATTCAGGCTGGCGTCGCAGCGCCACCGCTGCTAACAGGCTCGCCACGCATCCGTAGCTCAGCTGGATAGAGTACTGCCCTCCGAAGGCAGGGGTCACAGGTTCGAATCCTGTCGGATGCGCCAATAAACTAACAACTTAGCCGATTTGCGTCAGGGACCCCGGCCCTGAAAGATCTGATTCACGTGCACATGAGGTGCAACCTCGAAACTGGTCTGTTTCGTAGATGAACGTAAAACGCTGTCAATGGCACAAGGCCAGCGCGCGAATCGGTCCGTCGGTGGGGTAGCGTTGCGGGAATAATGTCGCGAGCGTTTGCGTCCGGAAGTGCAGCGAGACGGGTCCCTCCGGCGTCGCCTGCCCAAGGCCGCCCGGGGTGCACACGCCAGCGGCATGGACCCTTCGCCGCTATTCACGGTTGTTGACTCGAGGCGCTAGACAGCGGCGTTGGCGTCTTCACTCTCGAGGTGTGTCTGTACACGCATGATCTGATCGTCATTGGCGCCGGCGCGGGCGGGCTTACCGCTGCGGGGGGATGCGCTCGCCTCGGGTTGCGGGTGGCGTTGATCGAGCGCAGCGCCATGGGCGGCGACTGTCTGAACACGGGCTGTGTGCCCTCTAAAGCGCTGATCGCTGCAGCGGCGCGGGCTCATGCGCTGCGCAGCGGTGCCGCACTCGGCATCGCGGCGGTCGAACCGGCCGTCGACTTCGCGGCGGTTCACGCCCACGTCCACCGCGCCATCGCTGCAATTGCCCCGGTGGACAGCGCCGAGCACATGACCGAGCTCGGCTGTGAGGTTATTCGCGGCGATGCCGTGCTGACCGGCCGAGCGGCGGTTGCTGTTGGCGACCGCAAGATATCTGCTCCGCGTATCGTGCTTGCCGTTGGTTCAAGACCGCAAATTCCGAACATCGAGGGGCTGGCAGATGTGCCTTTGCTGACCAACGAGAACGTCTTCGCGCTCGATACGCTGCCCCGCCATTTGCTGGTTGTCGGCAATGGCCCGATCGGGCTTGAACTGGCACAGGCGTTTCGACGGCTTGGCGCCGAGGTTACCGTCGCGGCGCCGGGCGGCGCGCTGCCGAAGGATGATGCCGAGGCGGTGGCGGTGGCTTTGGATTCGCTGGCAAACGATGGTGTCAATTTCATCCGGGGTGAAGTCAGTCACGCCGCGTCCGACGCCACCGGCGTGACGCTCACCTTGAAGGGCGGGGAGACACTATCGGGCAGCCATGTGCTGCTTGCGACCGGCAGGTCGCATGATTTTGCAGGACTCGGTCTCGATGCAGCCGGTGTGCAGCACGATGCTGACGGCATTGTGGTCGATGCGCGCAGGCGGACGTCCAACCCGCGCATCTACGCCATCGGCGATTGCCGCCCGGGTCCGCACTTCACCCACGTCTCCGGCTACGAGGGTGCCAATATCGTGCTCGAGGTTGGGCTGGGGTTGCCCACCAAGGCGGACTATTCGGCGCTGCCCTGGGTCACCTATACCGATCCCGAGGTCGCCCAGGTCGGCCTTACGGAGGTGGCTGCGCGCAAACGCCATGGTGACACCGTCCGTGTCTGGCGCGAAGACTTCGCCGACAATGACCGGGCAATTGCGGAGGGTGACACGCGCGGCTTCGTCAAACTCGTCAAGCATGGCCGAAAACTGGTCGGCGCGACGATCGTCGGCGCAGGTGCGGGTGACTTGATCCTGCCGGCGGCGATGATCGTAGCCGGGAAGTCCAGCCTGTTCGGCCTGGCAAGCCTTATAGTGCCCTATCCCAACCGCAGCGAGAATCTGAAAAAGGCGGCGTTTGCGAGCCAGGATGCCCTTGTCTTCAACCGGTTCACAAGAGGTTGGGCACAGTTGCTGGCGAGGCTGCGGCGATGACCTCGCCGTTTATCTCCGCGGGCCCGATGCTCGATCCCGCCAAGTTCCGCGACCCTCTCCGGACGGCGGCAGGCGAGGTCCGCGCGAGCGTTGCAGCCCAAGCGCTCGAGACGTTGTGGTTCAACACCGGCACGCTGTGCAATCTCGCTTGCCGCACTTGCTACATCGAAAGCTCGCCAGTTAACGATGCCCTCGCTTATCTGGCGCTTGCCGACGTTGCTGCCTATCTCGACGAGATCGCCGAGGCTGGTCTGCCAACGCGGCAAATCGGCTTTACCGGCGGGGAGCCGTTCATGAACCGGGAGCTGCCGGCCATGCTGGCGCTGTCCCTAGAGCGTGGCTTCGAGGTGCTCGTTCTGACCAATGCCATGCGGCCGATGCGGCGCTTCGAGGCCGCGATCCTGGCATTGCCGCACCGCGAGCGACTGACGTTCCGGGTCAGCCTCGACCACCATATAGCCGCGATCCACGAGGCGGAGCGGGGCCCGCGCAGCTGGGCACCGGCCGTCGCCGGGCTGCAGTGGCTTGCGGCGCAAGGCTTCCGGGTCGCGGTGGCGGGCCGGTCGCTGCCCGGCGAGACCGAGGCCGCGGCCCGAGCCGGCTACGGCGCGCTGTTCGCACAGCTGGGCATCGTCATCGACGCTGCCGACCCGGGAAGCCTGGTGCTGTTCCCCGAAATGGACGCTGGCCTCGACGTGCCCGAGATCACCACCGCCTGCTGGTCAATCCTTGGTGTCGTTCCCGACAGCCTGATGTGCGCATCGAGCCGCATGGTGGTGTGGCGCCGCGGCGAGGCCGGGCCGCGTGTTGCCGCCTGCACGCTGCTGCCCTTCGAGCCGGGTTTCGACTTGGGTGCGACGCTGGCCGAGGCGGCGAGGCCGGTCGCGCTCAACCATCCGCATTGCGCGCGTTTCTGTGTGCTCGGCGGTGCGAGCTGCGCAACATGAAACGCTCGACGCTCGCCCTGGCGATGGCGGCCAGCGTTGCTGCAATTGCCTTGGCGGAGCGGCGGCGACCGCTGCGGCCAGCCTCAAGCCCCGCCGCGCCGCGCATCGCCCGCAACCTTGCCATGGGCGCGATGTGTGCCGTCGTTGTTGCCTTGGCCGAACAGCCGATGACTCAGGCGATCGCGCGTACGAACATCGCGCGCCGACGCGGGCTGGCCGGTCTTGCGCCCCGGCCGCTGGCGCCGGTCGTCGCATTTCTGGCCATGGATTACGGCTTCTACCGCTGGCATGTCGCGACCCATCGTGTGCCGCTGCTGTGGCGACTGCACCGCGTTCACCACGTCGATCCCGACCTCGACATGTCGACCGCGATTCGCTTCCACTTCGTCGACATGGTCGTTTCGCTGCCGTGGCAGGCGGTCCAGGTCAGGCTCAGCGGCATCGGGCCGCGGACACTGTTGGCCTGGCGAAGGTTCTTCTTCCTGTCGATCCTTTTTCACCATGCCAACTGGCGTCTGCCGGGGCAGTGGGACGACCGGCTGTCGCTGCTGCTGACGACGCCGCGCATGCACGGCATCCACCATTCGCAGCGGCTTGCCGAGCGGGAGAGCAACTGGTCGAGCGGCATCAGCCTGTGGGACCGGCTGCACGGCACCTTTGTTGCCGGGGTCGATCAGGCCCTCATCCCGATCGGGATCGATGACTCGGCGGCCACCGCCGATGTCGCGTTGCTGCCGGCGATCGCCGCTCCGTTCGCCTGATGCGGGTCCTTGTCACCGGGGCAGGCGGATTGATCGGCGGCGAGCTCGTCGCCAGGCTTGCCGCAGCCGGGCACGAGGTAACGGCGCTCCTGCATCGCAACCGCGCCATCATCGCCAACAACGGCACGCCTGTCGCGGTCGCCACGCTTTTCGGCGATATCCGCCAGCCCGGTCTCGGGCTCGGCGATAACCCGCAGTTCGACCTAATCGTCCACGCTGCCGCAGTGACCAGCTTCGATGCACCGACCGATGTCTATCGCGCCGTCAACGTCGACGGAACCCGGCATGTCATTGCTCTCGCCGAGCGGCGCCTCACGCCGTTGGTCTATGTCAGCACCGCCTATGTCTGCGGGGTGTGCGACGCGATTGTCCGCGAGGGCGAACGCGGCGACATGTTCAGCAACGGCTATGAGGCCAGCAAGGCGGCGGCCGAATCGCTTGTCGAGGCGGCAGCGCTGCGCGGTCTGCCCACCGTGATCGCCCGCCCTTCGATCGTTGTTGGCGACAGTGCGACCGGCCGCCTGCGCACCTTCGACAACATCTACCTGATGCTGCGCCTGATCGCCGAGCGGCGGCTGCGGACCTTGCCGGGTGCCATGCACGCAACGCTGGACCTGGTGCCCATCGATCATGTTGCAGGCGGCATCGCGGCGCTCGTCGCGGGTTTCGATCGGGCGCGCGGCAAGACTGTCCATCTCGTCGCCGCGCAGGCAACAGCGCTGCCCCTTCTCGCTGCTGCAATTGCCGCCGTGCCTGGCCTGGGGCAACCGGCTTTCGTCGACCCGGCTTCGTTCGACCGCGCCGCTCTGCCGCCCGCCGAGCGGCGCTGGCATGCCGTGGCGGCTCCCTACATGTCCTATCTGCTTCGCGCGCCGCGGTTCGACACAGCCAATGCCGCGACGCTGGTGCCGCCATGCCCGCCAACCGACGCGGCTTGGCTGGGCCGGTTGTTGCACGCCTGTCTCGATGCCGGCTATCTCAGCGCACGTCCGGGTAATGCTTCCCCAATGCCTGCGGCCGAATGTTGAGACCCCACATCACGCCGACCTTCAGGTATATCCAGTTCGCCCGCCACTCCCCCCAGCGCGCGACACGCCGGTCGGACGTCAACACGATGCGGTTGACCAGCCGCGCGCGCCCGAGCCGCGCCATCCGCACGCACAGGTCGGCCTCCTCCATCACCGTCATGCGCTCGTCGAAGCCACCCACCGCTGCGAATGCGTCGCGACGGAAGAACATCGCGTGATCCCCGAACAACAGCCGCCCGCCGCGCAGGAACAGGTGCGGCCGGAAAATCAGCGGCGCGTACCAGGTCTTGATCCAGTTGTGGAAGGACGTGACCCAGCGCACCTTGTCGGGGCCTGACAGGATTGCGGTGAAGCCAGCAAGGTTCACGCGCTCGTCGTCCAGCGTGCGGCGGATCACGTCGATGCCGTCGTCGGGCAGCCAGGTGTCGACATGGAGCACGCAGACGATCGGCGACATCGTCGCGGCAATACCGGCGTTGCACTGGGCTGCCCGGCCGCGCGGCGCCGCGATCACGGTCAGGCCGGCTGCGCGCGCGACGGCAACCGAAGCGTCCGTGCTGCCGCCATCGACCACGATCAGTTCATCGGGTGCGGGATCGAGCGCCGCGAGACAGCGGGCGAGCCGCGGTAGCGTCGCTGCCTCGTTCAACATGGGTATGACGATCGCAACGCCTTTCACAGACCGGGCCAGCGCGCGAGGTCCTCGGGACGGTCGAGGTCGGCCAGCGTATCGAGTACGACCGGCGGCGCGGCGAGCCGCGCGACGGTTGCGGCATAGACGCTTTCCGAACCCCATTCGATGTCGGCAAACAGCGCCGGCTGCGGCGCCGCAAGGCCAAGCAGCCAATAGCCGCCATCTTCGGCAGGACCGATGACAACCGGCGCGCGTGCCAGTGCCTTCGCGGCCTGTCGCAGATGGGCTGCGGACAGATCGGGAATGTCGGCACCCACCAGCAGCAACGGGCAGATGGCGGCCGCCCTCGCCAATCGCGCGCCCAGATCACCTTCACCCTGATCGACGAACGCGACATCGTCACCAAGCCACGATGCGAAATCGGCAACGGGTGCACCGGTGCAGCGGACTTCGATCTGGATACCCGAAGCGCGGCAGGTGGTCATCGTCCGTTCGGTCAGCCGGCGGTGCAACGCCGCGGCACCTGCGGGGCCCAGCGCGGGGATCAGCCGGGTCTTGGCACGCCCGGCTTCGGGCCAGCGCGTGAACAGCACGATCCTCACGCGGTTGGTACCACCAGGCCAGGCAAGCTCGAGATCCTCATCGTCGCCCGTCATGCGCTCGCGCACTAGCAGAATTCCCGCCGTGTGACAGCACCGCCATGCACGGGTATCTGGCGATCAGAAAACCGTCCCCTCGCGGACACCATCGTTCCGGGGTGGCAAGGCGCAGTTTGCGTTCGATTCGCATTCGGGGCGAGGGCGGTCGCGCGCCGATTTCGACAAACTTGATCCTCCCCCATCTCGTCGAGCATGCGCTGGCCGTGCCGGGGTCATGTCGATGCCTCAATCTAAATCCGATTTCATTTTCGCCACAAGGACCCGTGAATTCCGCGCAGTAAACTCGCTCCATCGCATTTCTCGCAGGAGCCCGTTCATGCCCGTCACGCCTGTTTCCAAGTTCAAGCTCGGTGTCGCCGCCGTCCTGCTCGCCGGCAGCGGCGCCGCTGCCGGCGTCATGCTGTCGAACCAGCCGCCTGCGGCGGTGCCGTTGCCCGCCGTGGTGGCCGGCCCTGCCGCCTTCGCGCCCGCTGTTGCCGGCGCGACCTCGCTTGCCGACATGGTGGAAGCCGTCGGCCCCAGCGTCGTCCAGATCCAGGTCAAGCCCCGATCGGCGCGGATGCAGCAGATGGCCTATGGCGATGCGCCGGGCTTTGGTGGCCAGCTTCCGGGCGGGCTCGAAGAGCGGCTGCGCGACCTGTTCGGCGACGCCCTGCGCGGTCGTGGTGGCGAGTCGCCTTTCGGTGCCCCCGGCGGCCCCGATGCCGGGCCGCAGGATCCGCGCGGCGGTGCGCTCGGGTCGGGCTTCATCATCGATGCCTCGGGCATTGTCGTCACCAACAATCATGTCGTCGGCGATGCCCGCACCGTCACGGTACAATTGAGCGATGGCCGCGAATTCGACGCCGAAGTGCTCGGCCGCGATCCACAGACCGACGTTGCCGTGGTGCGCATCAACGGCAAGGGGGGCGCCGCGTTCAAGGCGATCACCTGGGGCGACAGCGACCGCATGCGCGTCGGTGACAGCGTTTTTGCCGTCGGCAGTCCGTTCGGGCTGGGCAACACCGTGACGTCGGGGATCGTCTCGGCGCGTGGACGCGAGATCGGCGCCGGTCCGTATGACGATTTTCTCCAGGTCGATGCCGCGATCAATTCGGGCAATTCGGGCGGGCCGCTGTTCGATACGCGCGGCCGTGTGGTCGGCGTCAACACCGCAATCTTTTCGCCGTCGGGCGGCAACGTCGGCATCGGCTTCGCCATTCCGGCGCATATGGTTCAGCAGGTGGCGCAGCAGATCGTCACCAATGGCCATGTTGCCCGCGGCCGGATCGGTGTCGGCCTGCAAGGGGTTACGTCGGAAATCGCCGGCGCGATGGGTCTGGAGACCGCCAAGGGCGCCTTGATCGCACAGGTCGATCCATCGGGCACGGCGTCGCGATCGGGCATCCGTCAGGGCGATGTGGTGCGCAGCTTTGCCGGCAAGCCCGTCGACGAACCGCGCGACCTTGCCCGGCTCGTTGCCGAGGCAAAGGCCGGCTCCAGCGTGCCGGTCATAGTGCTTCGCGACGGCAAGTCGGTCGCGCTGACGCTGGCGATCGGCGGCGAACTGGCAAAGCCACTGGTGAGCTGATGCGGGCAGCCTTCCCGCCCCAGCGAGGGGGGCGGGAAGGCGCGCTCTTGCCGGCGCCCGATGGGAGTGCAATTTCACAGGTCGTGCCCTCGCCGCGCCAAGGGCGGGGAAAATTGTCTGGAGACCGAAGCGTTGAAGCTGCTGCTCGTCGAGGATGACGCCGAGACTGCCGACTATCTGCGGCAGGGCCTTGCCGAGCTTGGCCATAGCGCCGACCATGCCGCCACCGGGGTCGACGGGCTGACCGCGGCGCTGACCAGCCCCTATGACGCGATCATCCTCGATCGCGGGCTACCACAGCTCGATGGCCTGGCGGTGCTGCGTGCGCTGCGGGCGCAGGGCGTGCGCACGCCGGTGCTGCTGTTGTCGGCGCTGGGGCAACTCGATGACCGCGTCACCGGCCTCGAAGCCGGCGCCGATGACTATCTGCCCAAGCCGTTTTCGTTCCGGGAGCTGGTTGCGCGCCTTGAAGCCATTGTCCGCCGCGGTGCTGCCCCCGAAGCGCTCGCCGACCGGCTGGTGGTCGGTGCGCTGAGCCTCGACCGGCTGGCACGGACGGCAAGCCGCAACGGCCGCCGCATCGAATTGCTGACCAAGGAATATCAGCTGCTCGAATATCTGATGCGCCACGCCGGGCAGGTGGTGACGCGGACGATGATGATGGAAGCCATCTGGGACTATAGCTTCAACCCCGGCACCAATGTCATCGATGTCCATATCGGTCGGTTGCGCACCAAGATCGACGCCGACGGCGAAGCGCCGATGCTGCGGACGGTGCGCGGTGCCGGCTATCGCCTCGATGCGGCCTGACAGGCCCGTGGTGTCAGCCCCGGACCGCCGTCGGCCGTTCCATTCGGCGGCGCTGCGCGGGGCCTTGTGGATCACCCTGATCGCCTTGTCGGCGACCGGCGCCGCCCTGACGGTCCAATATCTGCAGACCACCCGCCTTTTGCAGGCACGCGCCCAGGCGCTGGTCGACGACGAAACCGCCAGCCTGATCGCCCGCTACCGCTATGATGGGCTGGCCGGCGTCGAAGCGGCGATCGACCGCCAGGCGGCGCTGCCACGGCTCAACGAATTCTTCTATTTGCTGGCAGCGCCCGACGGCACACCGGCCGCCGGCAATCTGCTCGGCTGGCCCGTCGAAGTGACCGCCGCCGGTTTTCACAGTTTCGCGACCGAGGTCGTCAACACCCAGGGGCTGCCGACGCGCCGCTGGGTCGATGCCCGCGCCGTCTTGCTCGGCGGCAATTACCGGCTGCTCGTTGGCAGTTTCGCCGATGAACGGGCGTCGCTGCGCGCGCGCTACCTGTCGGCGCTGTTCTGGTCGCTGCTCGTAACCGGCGTGCTCGGGCTGGCGCTGGGCTGGTGGTACAGCCGGCGGGGCTTGCGCTTTGTCGACGATGTCTCGGATGTCGGGCAACGGCTGCTCGCCGGCAAACTTTCGGAACGCGTGCCGGTTTCGAACCGCGGCGACGAATATGACCGGCTGGCGACGACCATCAACAGCTGCTTTGCCGAAATCGAGCGGCTGATCACCTCGCTGCGCGCGACGACCGATGGCATGGCGCATGACCTGAAAACTCCGTTGACCCGGATACGGGCGCGGCTGGAACTGGCCGAATTGTCGGGAGCGGATGTGCCGGCGGCCGCAATCGCCCAGTCGCGGCACGATCTCGATTCGCTGCTCGAACTGATCGACGGGGCGCTGGGTCTGGCGCGCGCCGAAGCCACCGCAACAGCAGGGTTCGCGCCGGTCGCGCTCGATGCCGTGGCAAGGGAGGCAATCGAGCTTTACGGCCCGGTGGTGGACGAAGCGGGGCTTGCGCTCACCGCCGATCTGGCGCCGGCCGAGGTCATCGGCGCCCGCTCGCTGCTCGCGCAGGCGGTCGCCAATCTTCTCGACAATGCGATCAAGTTCACCCCGGCCGGGGGTTCGGTTACCGTCGTTACCGCGATGGCGGCAGGACAGGTAATGCTGACCGTGCGCGATAGCGGGCCGGGGATCCCGGCGGCGGAGCGCGAGGCCGTCCTCGGCCGCTTTCATCGTCTCGAACGCGATGTCGCGGCACCGGGCAGCGGCATAGGGCTCAGCCTTGTTGCCGTGGCAGCGCGCGTCCACGGCGCGACATTGACGCTCGCCGATGCAGGCCCGGGCCTTGCCGTAACGCTGGCGTTTCCCACCGCAAGGAACGGTTGAGCCGGCGCACCCGGTCGAAGTCCGCTCGAATCGTCTCTCGCTGGCACGTGCGATGCAGGCGGTTACCGCAAGTCGCCGCAAACTCGGGCCAATGTCGCCGGCGTCCACACCGGACAAGCCGGCTGGGTCATTGAAAAATATGTGGTGCGCCCGGAACGATTCGAACGTCCGACCCTCAGATTCGTAGTCTGATGCTCTATCCAGCTGAGCTACGGGCGCTTGAGAGGGCGCTGCATAGGCGAGGCAAAGCGGCTTGGCAACAGCAACCGTGCATCATTCGTCACGGCGGCTGCAATTCTGTCGGCGGCTTGCCGCCCATGTGGGTCGTCGGTTGCAATCGGATGGCATCGCGACCTAGAGCATGACCATGCGGCAGCTTGCCTTCGTGACCCTCCCCCTTGCCCTGCTCGTTGCCGGCTGCGTCGGCGAGATGAAGGGCAACTGGCCCTCGCTTGCGCCGCGCCCGGGCGAGGTCGGCGATGCCATCCCGGTGACCGGCCCATGCGCCGGCTGCGGCCAGGACATGGTCGCGCCGGCCGCCGTCCCGGTGCCCGTGGCGGCGCCGCTGCCTCTGCCGGCCGATATCGGTTCCAGGCTGGCCTCGGTGGAAAAGACTATCGCCGCGGTCGAGGCCGAGGCGCCGGCCAAGGCGCGCACCGCCCGCGCTGCCATTGCCGCTGCCGGGCGCAGTGCGGACCGGGCGGGCGACGCCGAGGTCGAACGCAGCCGCTTCGAATCGCTGTTCCTGTCCTTGTCGATCGAGGAACAGCGGCTCGATGGCATCGGTGACGATGCCGCCGGACGCGACGGCGCCGCCGCGGTGATGGATCGGATCGCGGCGCTGCGGACGCGGCTTGCGGCCCTGCAACAGCTTCGGACCTCGCTGCCCGATTGACCCGCGCCGCCGCGCCGGCCGATTGTCAGCGGCCGGGCCGGATCCCCACCAGCGTCGCCGAGGCGGGAAACCCCGTCGCCGTGCTGACGAAATCGACCGTCTGGCCCGGCTGCAGGCTGCGGACCGGCGCAGCGATGCGCCACCGCCGCACCGTGCCCTCGGGGCCGGCCAGGCGCGCCTCGAGATCGGGCAGGGTCACCGCCATCGTCCCGGTGTTGCGGACCTTGCCGGCGATTTCGAGCAGCCGGTCGCCCGAGGGCATGGGTGTGACATGCGCCGTGACCGTGACCGCGAGCGGCAGCGCGCGCGGCGTCAGTGCGGCAATCCGGTCGCCGACCACCGGCAGGGTTTCCGGATCGATCCGCGCCACCCACAACGCGCCGGCGGCAACGGCGAGTGCCAGCCCGACCAGGACGGCAACGACCGTGTGCAGCACCGGCGCCGGCGATTCGGTCGCGGGCGCGTCGGCGTCGTCGCCGCTGTCGTCCTCCCCGCCGGTGTCGTCCGCGCCGCCATCGGACGTCTCTGCAACCGGCGCTGCGGTGGCGGGCGGCGGGCTTGCCGTCATGTCGACGATCGACGGCAGTTCCTCGGGCTCGTCGACCCCCGGCACCCAGCGATGGTTGCAGGCGGCGCAGCGCATCCGGGCATGGTTGGCAACGGGCGGCGCCGCAAGGCGATAGCGGGCGCTGCAATTGGGGCAGGTGATGATCACGCGGCGATTCTAGCCGCGCATGTGCTGGCAGGGAAGCGGCGCCGCCGTATCGCGGCGCTTGCCTCGCCGATTGGCGTCGGCGATAGCGCTGCCATGCACGATATCAAGTCCCTCCGCGCCGATCCTGCCGCTTTCGATGCCGGGCTTGCCCGCCGTGGCGTGGCCGCGGCTTCGGGCCGCGTCCTGGCGATCGATACCGCGCTGCGCCAGGTCCAGACCGAAGTGCAGGCGATGCTGGCACGCCGCAACGACCTGTCGCGCGACATCGGCGCCGCCAAGGCCAGGAAGGACGACGCCGGCGCCGCGGCGCTGATGGCCGAAGTGGCGCGCTTGAAGGACGCGATCCCCGCGCTGGAGGCCAGCGAGCGCGCGCTGTCGGCCGAAATCGATGCGGCGCTGGCGGAACTGCCCAATCTGCCCGCCGCCGACGTGCCCGACGGGCTCGACGAAACCGGCAACATCGTCGTCAAGTCGCACGGCACCATCCCCGAATTCGCCTTCAAGCCGGTCGAGCACGACATCATCGCTGCCCGTCTGGGCTATGATCCCGACGCTGCGGCGCGCATCGCCGGCGCGCGCTTTGCCGTGCTCAAGGGCCCGCTGGCACGGCTGCACCGGGCGCTGGGCCAATATATGCTCGATGTGCAGACCGGGGCGCATGGCTATGCCGAAACCGCGGTGCCGCTGCTGGTCAACGAACGCGCCGTCTTCGGCGCCGGGCAATTGCCCAAGTTCGAGGAGGATCTGTTCAAGACCAGCGACGGCCGCTACCTCATTTCCACCGCCGAAGTGCCGCTGACCAACCTGGTGCGCGAATCGATCCTCGATGAAGACAGCCTGCCGCTGCGGCTGACGGCGTTGACGCCGTGCTTCCGATCGGAAGCCGGCAGCGCCGGGCGCGACACCCGCGGCCTCATCCGCCAGCACCAGTTCGAAAAGGTCGAACTGGTCGCCATCTGCACGCCCGACCAGGCGGCGGCGGAGCATGACCATATGCTGGGCGCGGCCGAAGCGATCCTCGAACAGCTCGGCCTGCCCTATCGCCGGATGCTGCTGTGCAGCGGCGACATGGGCTTTGCCGCGAAAAAGACGTTCGATCTGGAGGTCTGGCTGCCGGGGCAGGGGGCGTATCGCGAGATCAGCAGCATTTCCGATTGCGGCGATTTTCAGGGCCGCCGCATGGCCGCGCGTTATCGCACCCGCGGTGAAAAGGGCAGCAAGGGCTTCGTCAACACCCTCAACGGTTCGGGGCTGGCAGTCGGCCGCACGCTTGTGGCTGTCATCGAAAACCATCAGCAAGCCGATGGCAGCGTCCGCGTACCGCAGGTGCTCCACGCTTACATGGGCGGCATCACCGAACTGACGCCCGCCTGACCCGGCGTTCCTCCAAAAGGGATTATCGCATGCGCATTCTCGTCACCAATGACGACGGCATCAACGCCCCCGGCCTTGTCGCGCTGGAAGCCATTGCTGCCGAATTGTCGGACGATGTCTGGGTCGTGGCACCGGCGGAGGAACAGTCGGGCGCCGGCCACAGCCTGACGCTGTCGCAGCCGGTGCGCGTCCGCCAGATCAGCCCGCGCCGTTTTGCGGTGCGCGGCACGCCGACCGATTGCGTCATGCTGGCGCTGGGCGCGGTGATGAAGGACGCGCGGCCTGACCTCATCCTGTCGGGCGTCAACCGCGGCGGCAATCTGGCCGAGGACGTCACCTATTCGGGCACCGTCTCCGCGGCGATGGAAGGCTGCCTTGCCGGCATCCGCTCGATCGCGCTCAGCCAGGTGATGGCCGATTATGCCGAAGGGCGGGAGGATTTCACCACCGCCACCGCGCATGGCGCCGCGATCATCCGCCATATCCAGGGCATCGACTGGCCGGCGGGGGTGCTCATCAACATCAACTTCCCGCCGGTCGCCGCCGATGCCGTGCGCGGCGTGCGCGTCACCGAACAGGGGTTCCGCGATTACGGCAACATCCATCTGGTGGAACGCATCGATCCACGCGGCTTTCCCTATTACTGGCATGGTTTTGGCCGCGAAATGCCGGCGCCCGGGCATGAGACCGACCTGAAGGCGATGCACGAGGCATGCATTTCGGTGACGCCGCTGCATCTCGACATGACGCATTATCCGACGATGGCGGCGCTGAAGACGGCGCTCGGCCCGATGGCGACCTGACATGCGGGTGCGCGGCCCCGCCATCGCGGTGCTGGCGCTGCTCGTCGCCGGCTGCGCGACGACGCCGAAAAAGCCGGCCCCTGCGCGCGCCGCCGTGGCGGCGCCGGCCACAAAGCCGGCGCCGCCACGGTCGCGCTGGCAGGCGCGCAAGGTCGTCCCCGATGCCGAAACAACGCCGCAGGGCCGCGTCCATGTCGTCAAGCCGGGCGAAACCGGCATCGCCATCGCCATCGCCTATGGCGTGAAATGGGACCGGATTGTCGCGCTCAACAAGCTCAAGCCGCCCTATGTGCTGGAAGTCGGCGACCGGCTGCGGCTGCCCTCGGCGCGGCAGGTCGCGGCGCAGACGCCAGAGGAGCGGGCACGGGCCTTCAGCCTCGATATCGACGATCTCATCACCGGCAGCGAGCCGGCGATCGAAGGCCAGCTGGTCGCCGCCGCGCCGCCCGCGCCGCGCCCGCCGCGCAGCAGCGCCCCGCGTCCGTCGCCGGCCGCGCCGCGCGCTGCGCCCCGCGCCAATCCCAATCCGTCGGCGCCGGCTGTGGCGATCGGCGACGCGCCGCCCTTCCGCTGGCCGGTCGATGGCCGGGTGCTGTCTGCGTTCGGGGCCAAGCCCGGCGGCCGCTTCAACGACGGTGTCAATCTCAAGGCGTCGGCCGGCGCCCCGGTGCGCGCCGCCGCCGATGGCGTGGTGGCCTATGCAGGCGACGCCATTCCGGGCTTCGGCAACCTTGTCCTCATCAAGCACGCCGGCGGCTGGGTGACGGCCTATGGCCATGCCGAAGCGGTGCTGGTGGCGCGCGGTGCCAGGGTTTCGACCGGCGACGTCATCGCCCGCGCCGGATCGACCGGCGCCGTCAGCGAGCCTCAGGTCCATTTCGAAATCCGCCGCGGCCGCACCCCGGTCAACCCGGCGCGGGTGATCGGGGGGCAATAGGCTCGTCCCCGCGCCCGGGGGTGACGCCCGGTGACAGGCGGCCCGCGCTCGCGTAAGGCGCTGCGATGACCCTCACCCTCGAATCCGCGCCGCGCGTCGGCATGGTCTCGCTCGGCTGCCCCAAGGCGCTGGTCGATTCCGAACGCATCCTCACCCAGTTGCGCGCCGATGGCTATGCGCTGTCGGGGGATTATGCCGGCGCCGATGTCGTCATCGTCAACACCTGCGGCTTTCTCGACAGCGCCAAGGCCGAAAGCCTCGATGCCATCGGCGAGGCCATGGCCGAAAACGGCCAGGTCATCGTCACCGGCTGCATGGGCAACGAGGCGGACAGCATCCGCGCCCGCTTCCCGGGCGTCCTCGCCGTCACCGGCCCCCAGCAATATGCCGATGTCGTCGCCGCCGTCCGCACCGCCGCGCCGCCGGCGCGGTCGGCCTATCTCGACCTCATTCCCGATGCCGGGCTGAAGCTGACGCCGCGCCACTACAGCTATCTCAAGATCTCCGAAGGCTGCGACCACCGCTGCGCCTTCTGCATCATCCCCAGCATCCGCGGCGATCTCGCCAGTCGCCCGCCGGCGGCGATCCTGCGCGAAGCGGCGGCGCTGGTGGCGGGCGGAACGAAGGAACTGCTCGTCATCGCGCAGGACACCTCGGCCTATGGCGTCGACCTGCGCCATGAAGTCTCGTCGCTCGGCGGCCGCCCGCTGCGCGCCCATATCACCGACCTGGCGCGCGAACTGGGCCAGCTCGGCGCCTGGGTGCGGCTGCACTATATCTACCCCTATCCGCACGTCGACCAACTGATCGGGCTGATGGCGCAGGGGCTGGTGCTGCCTTATCTCGACATTCCCTTTCAGCACGCCAGCCCCGCTGTGCTGCGCGCCATGCGCCGCCCGGCCAACGACGCCAAGGTGCTGGATCGCATCCGCAAATGGCGCGGGCAGGTGCCCGATCTGGCGCTGCGCAGCACATTCGTCGTGGGCTTTCCCGGCGAAACCGAGGCCGATTTCCAGTATCTGCTCGATTGGCTCGCCGAAGCGCAAATCGATCGTGCCGGCTGCTTCAAATATGAAGCGGTCGCCGGCGCTGCGGCCAATGCGCTGCCCGGCGCCGTCCCGGAAGATGTGAAGGAGGCGCGCTGGCACCGCTTCATGGCGGCGCAATCGGCGCTGTCGGAAGCGCGACTGGCGGCCAAGGTCGGCCGCGATCTCGATGTGCTGATCGACGCCGTCGATGACGACGGCGGCGCTTCGGGCCGCAGCAAATATGACGCGCCGGAAATCGACGGCGAAGTCCATCTCCGCGATGCCGGCGGGCTTGCCGTCGGCGACATCGTCCGCGTCCGCATCGAGGAAACGGACGAGGCGGACCTGTTCGGCGTGCCGCTGGAAACCGCGCAGGCCGATTGATCGCGCCAATTAATCGGGAACATCTTCGGCCCTCGTCCGTTCCTTCATAGCCGGCGCACCAGCGCTGCCAAGTGGAGGATAACATGAGCCAATTCGTTGCGTCTGCGGTATTCGACAATGAGTCGGAAGCCGATCTCGCCGTCCGTGACCTGCGCAATGCCGGTGTCCCCGACAGCGCCCTTTCGATTATCGCTCAGCATGAGGGCAAGACCACCACAACCGATGGAACCGGCGAAGTCGAAGGCGATGGCAGCGTCATTCGCGGCCTGCTTGGCGGCGGTGCGCTCGGTGCCGGTCTTGCTGTTGCTGCGCTCGCCATTCCCGGCGTCGGTCCGCTCGCCGCTGCCGGCGCGATCGCCGCCTATGCCACCCCCGGCGCAATGGCTGCCGGCGCGGCACTCGGTGCCGTCGCCGGTGGCCTGAACGAAGGCCTGCAGAAGCACGGCGTCAGCTCCGACGATGCGACCTATTATGACGAGCGTATCGGCGGCGGCGGCACCCTTGTCGCAGTCGACGAGACGGCCACCGGCGTCAGCGCCGATCAGGTTCGCGAGATCCTGTACCGCAACGGTGGCCATAGCTCGGCTCAGTCGCGGATGGCGCCGGCTTACTAAGCCGACCACCTTTCGAACGGAATGCGCGGCGCGCAACCGTCGCGCATGTCTGCGTCCCGCACCGGCCAATCGCGTGCCGGCGGGATTGCAGGTGACGCCGTGGCCGCCGGTCCGCTAAACCATCGCGATGACCGATTTTGCCGCGCTGCTGATCCCCGACGATGGCGGACCCGCCACCGACCTGACCTTGGCCACCGCCGGCGGCTTCCGGTCGTGGCTGGGCAGCGCCGGGACCCGCACGCGGTCGCTGCTTGCAGCGCAGGGGTTCACGGCAAAGCCCGACACGCTTGCCATCCTGCCCGGCGACGATCCCGCCGACTGGTCGGCTATTGCCGGGATCGAGGCCGACCATGGCCCCTTCGCGCTGGCCGCCGCCGCCGCCGCCTTGCCCGGCGGCCGTTACCGACTGCGGACCACCGGCGATATGGGTGCGGTCGCCTTTCTCGGCTGGCTGCTCGCCCAGCACCGGTTCGAACGCTATCGCAAGGCCGGCGGCGACACCGCCCCGCGCGTGCTGCTGACCGGCGACATCGGCCGCATTACCGCCGCCGTGCGCCTCGCCGAGGCAACGGCGCTGGTGCGCGACCTCGTCGACACGCCGGCGTCGGACCTGGGGCCGGCGGCGCTCGCCGATGCGGTGATCGCCGAAGGCCGGCGCTGCAATGCCCGTGTCGACGTCATCACCGGAGAGGCCTTGCTCGGCGCCAATTTCCCCGCCGTCCATGCCGTCGGCCGTGCCGCATCACAGGCGCCGCGGATCATCGATCTTCATTGGGGCAATGCCGATCACCCGCGGCTGACGTTGGTCGGCAAGGGCGTCACCTTCGATTCGGGCGGGCTCAACATCAAGCCCGGCGGCGGCATGGCGCTGATGAAGAAGGACATGGGCGGTGCCGCCCATGCGCTGGCGCTGGCGCGGCTGGTGATGCAGGCCGATCTGCCGGTGCGGCTGCGGCTGATCGTCCCGGCGGTCGAAAACGCCATCGCCGGCAACGCCATGCGCCCCGGCGACATATTGGCGACGCGCGCCGGCAAGACCATCGAAGTGACCAACACCGATGCCGAGGGCAGGTTGATCCTCGCCGACGCGCTGACCCTGGCGGGGGAGGACAGTCCCGACCTGATCATCGATTTCGCCACCCTCACCGGCGCCGCGCGGGTGGCGCTGGGGCCGCAGCTGCCGGCGCTCTTCACCAACGACGAACGCCTCGCCGCCGATTTCGCCGCCGCGGCGGCAGCGGCGGGGGATCCGATCTGGCGGCTGCCGCTGTGGCCGGGGTACCGCGACATGCTGAAATCGTCGGTCGCCGACATGGTCAACGCCCCCGATGGCGGCTTTGCCGGTGCAGTAACGGCCGCGCTGTTCCTCGAAGCCTTTGTGGGCGAGGGGCAGCGCTGGGCGCATTTCGACACCTTCGCCTGGAACCCCGCACCGCGGCCGGGACGGCCGAAAGGCGGCGAGGCGCTGGGCCTTCGCGCCGCCTGGGCGCTGGTTCAGAAACGATTTCTTGAAAAAGAGTTTCCGGCTTGATGCAACCGACGACCCTTGCCAATGCTTTAAACGTTATGGGAGTGAACGTCATTCCCATAGGGTCGAGTGGTTCAAGGGAAATTCAAAGTGGACATGGTGTCGGGAGGACGCGACAGTCTGGGTCAATGGCGTCGGGCGTTGCTTCGTTATGTGCGTTCGGGACAGCCGGATCTGACCAACCGTCAGATGGCGTTGTTGCTGGTCGTGGGTCTGGAAGGTGGCTTGCATACCGTGCGTGGACTTGCGGCACGGCTGGGCGTTTCCAAGCCAGTGGTGACGCGCGCGCTCAACAGCCTGACAGGCCTCGGCCTCGTCTTGCGGCGCGTCGACGAGCGCGACCGACGCAGTGTCTTCATCGACCTGACGCCCAATGGCGAGGAGTTCCTGTCGGACTTCGCCGGCGTCATCGTCCATGACGACGAAGAGCCCAGCTGAGGGCGCAATCGTCGCATTGCGCAGGGCCGATCTGCGCGGACCACGCCCGCGGCTTGATCGGCGGCGCCATATCGTCACCGCCGACTTCGCCGATATCGCACTGGCGGGAACGGTTGCATCGGCCTGGTATGTCGATCCGGTGACGATGACCTGCATCGTCCCGCGCACCGCGCTGCGCAGCGCCGGCGATGCGGCGGCGGGCGCGGTCAGCGAATTGCTGTTCGGCGAGGACTTCGACCTGTTTGACACGGTCGGTGACTGGGGCCATGGCCGCAGCGCCCATGATCATTATACTGGCTGGGTGCCGATGGCGGCACTCGGCGACAAGGTCGGGACTGCCGCCCACAGCGTCACGGCGCGCGCGGCGCCGCTGTTCGCCGCCGCCGACATCAAGGCCGCGGTGCTTGCCGAACTGCCCTTCGGCGCGCGGGTCGACGGGGAATGGCAGGCCGATTTCCTTGCCCTGGCCAGCGGCGGCTATTTGCACCGTCGTCACCTCGCCCCGCCGCCTGCCACCCCGATCGCCGTCGCCCATGGCTTTGCCGGTGCCCCCTATCTGTGGGGCGGCCGCACCCCGTTCGGAATCGACTGTTCGGGGCTGGTGCAGGCGTCGCTCGCTGCGTGCGGGATCGCCGCACCGCGCGATTCGGACCAGCAGCGTGACACGCTGGGGCGCGCGGTCGCCTTTGCCGATCGCCAGGGCGGCGACCTTGTCTTCTTTCCCGGCCATGTCGGTATCCTGGTGGACGCCGATACGTTGTTCCACGCCAATGCCTATTGGATGACGACCCGCGCCGAACCGCTGGCCGATGTCATCGCCCGGCTGTCCGCCGCCGGCGTGGCACAGCCGGTGACGGCGGTGCGCCGGCTGTAGGCGCCGCCGCCGCGTCAGCCGGTCGGAATGGTGCCGCCGTCGATCACATGCTCCGTCCCGGTGATGCTCGCGGCGCGGTCGGAGGCGAGAAAGGCGATCAGGCTGGCGACCTCGTCGGGGCGGGACGGCCGGCCGATCGGGATGCCGCCGATCGATTCCATGATCATCCGCTTGCCGTGCGCAATGTCGCCGCCGGCCAGCCGCGCCGCCAGTGCGACCGACGCCTCGGTCTCGATCCAGCCGGGGGAAACGCGCACGACGCGCACGCCCATCGGCGCCACCTCCTTCGACAATGCCTTGCTGTAGGTGGAAAGCGCCGCCTTCGCCGCGGCATAGGCGGTCGTCGCCTCCGGCAGCGGCAGGCGATGCTGGATGGACGTGACATGGATGACGACGCCGGCGCCGCGCGCCGCCATTTCGGGCACCAGCGCGCGGTCGATCCGCACTGCCGGCATCAGGTTGAGGTCGAACGCGCGTTGCCAATCGGCATCGGCGAGCGCCGCATGGCCGCCCGCCGGCGCCGCGCGAGATCTTCGCACCGCTCGTGCTGCCGTTCCTGCAGCGCTTCCCCGCCGTCGCGATCGACCTGGTGACCGAAGGCCGGCTGGTCGATATCGTCGGCGACGGCTTCGATTTCGGCATCCGCAGCCGCGACCTGGTGCCCAGCGACATGATCGCCGTGCCGCTGGGGCCGCCGCGCCGCCACGTCGTCGTCGCCGCGCCTGCCTATGTCGCGGCGCACGGCCGGCCGCTGGTGCCGCCCGATCTCCACGCGCATGAATGTATCCGCATCCGGCTGCCCAATGGCGCGCTGCTCCACTGGCGCTTCGAAAAGGACGGTCGCCCGCTGCAGATCGACGTCCCCGGCCGGCTGACGCTCGACGAAGCAAGCCTGTCACGGATCGCGGTCCTCGACGCAGCGGGCATCGGCTTTTTCATGGAATCGGATGTCCGCGACGATCTCGCCGCCGGCCGCCTCGAACCGGTGCTCGCAGACTGGCTGCCCCGTCAGTCCCCGCTCTGCCTCTATTACCCCGGCCGCCGCCACCCCTCCGCCGCCTTCACCGCCTTCGTCGACATGGCGCGCGCTGCTGCGAAAGCCGCAGCCTGACCAGATCGCCGGGGACATCGCCGGGGCATTATGAAATATAACCAAATGAGTTATATTGTCGCAATGCGCGCGATCGCAAGGTTCAGTCCGCCGTATAGGCCAGCGCCGCTTCGGCGAGGTCGGCGAAAGCTCGGCGAACGGCGCCTGGATTTTCGATCCAGGGAAAGTGTCCGGCCCCAGCAATGGCGACGCGGCGCACGTGCGGACCTTTAAAGCGGGCATCATCCCAGCCCGATTGCCCAACGATGCGATCGTCGCTGCCGGCAAGGATCATTGTCGGCAGGCGGGCGGGCCACCAGTTTGCAACATAAGCACTGTCGAAGTTTGTGTCAGACCATTCCACCGCTTCCCGATTGTAAGGCATGCGCGCGAGAAGATTGCGACCCATCTCGAGGCCGGCCTTGTTGAAATTCCATTCGGCCGAAGCGACGCACAAAGCTCGCAGGTGCTCGGTAGTCGGCTGCGCGCTATAGGCATGGAGGGCGGCATCAAATGCCGGCAACGGTTCGCTGGCAACAGTGGCCTCGTAATGCGACCGCCAGTTGGCATCGGGCGCTGTGCTCAACAGGACGAGACCAGCCAGGCGCCTTTCGAGCGCCGGTGTCGACAGCAAGTACATTCCGCCCGTCGAGTGGCCGGCAAAAATCGGGTTAGGCAATGCATCCGCCGCCTCCAGCAGCACCTGCGGCCAGGCAGCGAATGGATCGCCCGCTTCAACATGGTTGGATCCATCGCCGGGCAGATCGACCGCCCAGCAGCTACCCGGCACGTCAAGTGCGTCGATCAGCTCGTGCAGGCTTTCCGATCCGAGCCCTGGACCGCCCGGCAGAAACAACCAGTTGAGGCGTCCCGGTCGTTCCGTTCGACGCCGCAATCGGACGCGCGACGGCGTGTAGCGTGTTTCCATGGCACATCTCTGCAAAGCGGCAATGATGCCTCAGTCCATCCTCCGCCAACGACCAGCCACACCGATGCGGCAAGCCCCATTCGGTGTGACGTTCGAGACCTTCGCCCTGATTGCCGGATCGCCTTACCTGGGTTTGACGAACTTCAGCGTCATGCGGTCGCTCTCGCCGATCGCGGCATATTTGGCCTTGTCGGTGTCGCCTTCGGCATAGTTGGGGGGCAGGGTCCAGACGCCCTTGGGGTAATCCTTGGTGTCCTTGGCGTTGGCGTTGACTTCCGACGCGCCGACATATTTGAAGCCGGCGTCCTCGGCGAGTTTGCGGACATAGGATGTCTTCATATAGCCGCTGGTCTTCATCAGATCGTCGCTCTTGTCCTCCGGCAACCGGTGCTCGACGATGCCGAGGACGCCGCCGGGCTTCAACGCCTTGTAGAACGCCTTGAAGGCGTCGGGGGCAAAGCCCGCCATCTGCCAGTTGTGGACATTGCGGAAGGTCAGCACCGCATCGGCGGAGCCGGCCGGCGCGATGTCATAGCTGTCCTTGCCGAAGGCGGTGACCTTGGCATTGCCATAGACGGCGGGCGCGGCAGCGAGCTTGTCCTTGAACCGCTGCACGCCGGCGGCCGCACCGGCGCTGGCGGCGGGGTTGTTGTGGGCGGCGATATACTGGCCCTTGCCGGCCAGCGCCGGCGCCAGGACGTCGGTGTACCAGCCACCCGCGGGCGAGATTTCGACCACCGTCATCGTCGGCACGATGCCGAAAAAGCCGAGCGTTTCGGCCGGATGGCGATAGACGTCGCGCGCCTTGGCTTCGGCCGTCCGGTGTGCCCCGGCGATGGCGGCGTCGAACGGTGCCGCGACGGCGGGGGCGGCGATCGCTGCGCCGGCAAGGCTCAACATGGCGAAAACGCGATTGGCTGACATGGTCACTCTCCCGATGAACTGGCCGTCACATAGCCGTTCGCGGCGGCCATCGCAAAGCATGGCTGGCGTTGCAGCGACGCCAAAAAGGACTAGGTCCGCCGCATGGATTTCGAAACGACCCTGTGGCTGCTCGGCGCCGGGCTGGTGCTGGCGCTGGTCGCGCTGGCGGGTGATTGGGCGCGGCGCCGGCAGCCGCTGGCCTGGCACGCCCATCTGCCGTGGAACGCCATCATCTTCATCGGCCTGGCGGTGGTGCTGTTCGGCGGCGTCCATCTGGTCGGGCTGCTGAAAGCCTGATCGCCTGCCAAACTATTGCAGGAACGGCGCCGCGACCTCGGGCGGCACGCGCACCGCCCGGCCGCTGGCCTGGTCGATCAACGCCCAGATCGTCAGCGCCCGGACGCGCAGCCGGCCATCGGCGCCGGTGATCTCCACCAGCCGGTCGAAGCGGGCGCCGCGCGGCGTGCCGACCCAGGTCGCCAGCGTCACCGTCTCGCCGGCAAGGGTGGGGCCCAGATAATCGATCTCGTGCCGGGTGACGACCCAGATGTACCGGGCGATATCGGCCGGCCGCGCCACCGCCTGCCAATGCCCGGTCGCGATATCCTGCACCCAGCGCAGGTAGACGGCGTTGTTGACATGGCCCAGCGCGTCGATGTCGGCGGCGGTCGCCGTCACCGTGCCGAAATGGGCGGTCCGGTCAGCCGGCGGCGGCATCACCGGCCAGCCCGAACTGCTGCAGGATGAAGGCATATTCCTCGGCGGTTTCCTCCAGCGCCGAAAACCGCCCGGACTTGCCGCCATGGCCGGCGCCCATGTTGGTCTTCAGCAGCAGCGGGTTGCTGCCGGTGCCGGTGGCACGCAGCCGGGCGACCCATTTCGCCGGCTCCCAATAGGTGACGCGCGGGTCGTTGAGCCCGGCGGTGACCAGCAGCGCCGGATAGGCCTGCGGCCGGACATTGTCATAGGGGCTATAGCTGCGGATCAGGTCGAACGCCGCCTTGTCGGTGATCGGGTTGCCCCATTCCGGCCATTCGCCGGGCGTCAGCGGCAGCGTGTCGTCGAGCATGGTGTTGAGCACGTCGACGAACGGCACATCGGCGACAACGGCACGCCACAACCCGGGGTCCGAATTGATGACGGCGCCCATCAGCTCGCCGCCGGCCGACCCGCCGCTGGCCGAAATCCGGCCTTCGCGCGCCAGCCCCTGGTCGATCAGTCCGCGCGCCACATCGACGAAGTCGTTGAAGGCGTTGGTGCGCTTCTCCAGCTTGCCGTCGAGATACCATTGATAGCCCAGGTCGTCGCCGCCGCGGATATGGGCGATGGCATAGGCGACGCCGCGGTCGAGCAGGCTGAGCCGGCTCGATGAGAACGCCGGCGGAATGGCGATGCCATAGGCGCCATAGCCGTAAAGATGCAGCTTGCCGCTGCCGTCGCGCGGCCAGTCGCGGCGATGGACCAGCGATACCGGGATCTGCGCACCGTCGCGGGCGATGACCGTCAGCCGTTCCGTGGTGTAAAGCCCGACATCGTAACCCGACGGCACCTCCTGCACCTTGCGGGTGACCAGCGTTCCGGTCGCGGTGTCGTAATCATAGACCGTGGCCGGCGTGACCATCGACGTATAGCTCAGCCGCAACAGCGGCGCGTCGGGCTCGGGGTTGCTGCCCAGGCTGGCGGCAAAGGCTGTTTCGGGAAAGGCGATCGCTTCGTCGCGGCCGTCGTTCCACAACAACCGGATCTGGTCGAGCCCGTCGCGCCGCCCCGTGACGGCGATGAAGCTGGTGAACGCCGACGCACCGCGCAGATAGTCGCGGTCCGACGCCGCGACCAGTTCGTGCCAGTCGCCGGGTGCCGCGATGCGCGCGGTGGCAAGGCGGAAATTGGGGTGGGTGTCGTTGGCGCGGATGACCAGGCTGTCGCCGCGCACATCGACTTCATATTGCACCCCCGGCTGGCGGGCGCGGACCAGCAGCGGCGGCGTTTCCGGCGCGTCCGTCGGCACCAGCCGGATTTCGCTGGTGACATGGTCGCTGGTGGCGATGACGAACCAGGCGCCGTCCTGGCTGCGGCCGACACCGACGCCGAAGCCGATATCGAGCACTTCCTCGTACAGCGTCGCATCCTCGGCCTCGCTGCCCAGCCGGTGCAGGCGAACGCGGAACCGGCGCCACTGGTCGTTAACTTCGGTCCAGGCCAGGCCGTGCGAATCGGCGGTCCACACCGGGGAGCCGACGCTGCGGTCGGTCACTGTCGCGATATCGGCGCCGCTGGCGAGGTCGCGGACCTTGAGGACAAAGCGTTCGTCCCCGGCGGTATCGACCGCATAGGCGAGGCGCCGGCCATCGGGGCTGACGGCGAGGCCGCCGAGGCGGAAATAGGCGTGGCCATCGGCCAGCGCGACCTCGTCGAGGATCAGCGCCGGCGCGCCGCCTGCCACCGGGCGCCGCCACCATTGGCGATATTGCGCGCCGGCGGCGAACGCCCACCAATATTCGTAATCGCCGTCCTTCACCGGCACGCTGGCGTCATCGGGTTTGACCCGGCCCTTCAGCTCCTCGAAAATCGTCGCGGTCAGCCCGGCCAGCGGCGCCATATGCGCTTCGAACCAGTCATTTTCGGCGGTGACATAGGCGAGGATGTCGGGGTCGCTGACCACCGGATAGCCGGGGTCCTTCAGCCAGAAAAACGGGTCCGCGATCGTCACGCCGTGCCAGGTGGCGCTGTGCGGACGCTGGTCGGCGACGGGCGGCGTTGCGGCTGGAGTCATCACGGGGCTTTCGGCAATGCTGGCGCCAGCCTGTCGGCCGGCTTATGCTCGGGCCAGCAAATAGGGTGGATAGACCGAATGTCCAATATCAAGGACCGTCTCGATGCACTGGCGGCACAGCTCGCCGCCGACCGGCTGACCGGCTTCGTCGTGCCGCTGACCGACGAGCATATGAGCGAATATGTCGGCGCCTATGCCCAGCGGCTCGAATGGCTGACCGGCTTCGGCGGCTCGGCGGGGTCGGCGGCGGTGCTCGGCAGCAAGGCAGCGATCTTCACCGATGGCCGCTACACGTTGCAGGTGCGCGAACAGGTGCCGGGCGACCTGTTCGAATATCAGGACGTCCCCAGGACCAGCGCGGCGCAATGGCTGGCCGAACATTCCGCGGCCGGCGACCGCATCGGCTATGATCCCTGGCTGCACACGCGCGGTTGGGTGGATGCGACGCGCCGGCTGCTCGCCGACAAGGGCGCCGAACTCGTCGCCGTCGCTGCCAACCCCATCGATCGCATCTGGGATGGCCGGCCGGCGCAGAGCCTCGCCCGGCTCGAAGTCCAGGCCGACGAACATGCCGGGCAGACGGCGGCCGACAAGCGTGCCGAGATCGGCCGCGCCCTGGCGGCGCGCGGCGCCGATGCCGTGGTCGTCGCGGCGCTCGATTCGATCGCCTGGCTGCTCAACATCCGCGGCCGCGACGTCAGCCGGACGCCGGTCGCGCTGGCCTTCGCCATCGTCCATGCCGATGCCGGCGTCGACCTGTTCATTGCGCCCGAAAAACTGTCGGAGGCGGTCCGCGCGCACCTGGGTCCCGATGTGCGGGTGCGGCCGCGCGCCGATTTCGCGCCGGCGCTCGCCGGCTTCGGCGGCCGGACGGTGGTCGCCGACCCCGCCAGTTGCGTCGCTGCGATCTTTGCCGCGCTTGCCGACGGCGGTGCCACCATCATCGAGGCGCGCGACCCGACCCTGCTTGCCAAGGCGGTCAAGAATCCGGTCGAAATCGCCGGCACCGTGGCAGCGCACCGCCGCGACGGCGCGGCGCTGACGCGCTTCCTCCACTGGTTCGACGGCGAAGCGCCCAAGGGCGGGCTGACCGAGATGTCGGCCGCGGCCAAGCTCAAGCAGTTCCGCGAACAGACCAATGTGCTGGAGGACCTGAGCTTCGACACGATTTCGGGGGCAGGGCCCAACGCCGCCATCCCGCACTATCGCGTGTCGGAGGAGAGCAGCCGGCCGATTGTCATGGACTCGATCTATCTGGTCGATTCGGGCGGCCAATATCGCGATGGCACCACCGATGTGACGCGGACGATGATCGTCGGCACCCCGACCGCCGAAATGAAGGACCGCTTCACCCGCGTGCTGAAGGGCCATATCGCGCTGGCGCGGGCGATTTTCCCGGCCGGCACCCGCGGCGTGCAGCTCGATGCGCTGGCGCGGCAATATCTGTGGGAGGCGGGCCTCGACTATGCCCATGGCACCGGCCATGGCGTCGGCAGCTATCTGTCGGTCCATGAAGGCCCGCAGCGCATCGCCGCGGCGTGGAGCAGCCAGCCCGGCAATGACGAGCCGCTGCTTGCCGGCATGATCCTGTCGAACGAGCCCGGATATTACAAGTCGGGCGAATATGGCATCCGCATCGAAAATCTGGTGCTAGTCGAGGAACGCCGGGTGCCGGGGGCGGAAAAGGATCTGCTCGGTTTCCGCGAACTGACGCTGGCGCCGATCGACCGCAACCTGATCGACACGGCGCTGCTGACAGCGGCGGAGCGGCAATGGGTCGACTTGTACCACGCCCGGGTCCGTGCCGAGATCGGACCGCAGCTCGACGACGCCGCCCGCGCCTGGTTGGCCGGCGCGACGGCGCCGCTTTGATGATGGCGCGACGGCGCCGCTTTGATGATGGCGCGACGGCGCCGCTTTTATAATGGCGCGACGGCGCCGCTTTTATAATGGCGCGACGGCGCCGCTCTGATGATGGCTGCGACGGCGCCGCATTGATGTTGGCTGCGACGCAAGGCCCGGCTTCGCGCGCCGCCCGACTATGCTAACGATGGCGAAACGGTTGATCGAGGAGTGACGCGATGCACAAGCCCCTGTTCGCTGCGGTGGTGATCGCCGCCGCCGGCCTGATTTCGGCGGCGGCGCCGCAATCGGCCTTCGACTTCAAGATGACGACGATCGACGGCAAGCCGATGCCGTTCAGCCAGTACAAGGGCAAGGTGCTGCTCGTCGTCAACACCGCGAGCATGTGCGGATATACGCCGCAATATGAAGGGCTGCAGGCGCTGCAGGACAAGTACAAGGGCCAGGGCTTCACCGTCATCGGCGTGCCGTCGAGCGACTTCGACCAGGAGCTGGGGTCCGACAAGGAGATCAAGAGCTTCTGCGAATCGAAGTTCGGTATCAAGTTCCCGATGTCGACCAAGTCGGCGGTCACCGGCGACAAGGCCGCGCCCTTCTATCGCTGGGCGGCGGCAACGCTGGGCGCCGACAAGGCGCCGAAGTGGAATTTCCACAAATATCTCGTCGGCCGCGATGGCAAGCTGATCGCCGCCTATCCGTCCAAGGTTGCACCGGGGTCGCCGGAACTGACCGGCGCCGTCACCCAGGCGATCGCCGCCAAAAGCTAGGGCCGGATCCCGGCAGCTAGGACTTGTCGACCGGCGGCGGTTCGCTCGTCGCACGGTCGCGGGCCTTGCGGCGTTGCAGATTGGCCCGCAGCGCCGCGGCGAGGCGCTCCTGCCGCGCCGCTTCGGCGCCCGATTGCGGATCTTTGGTCATCCGCCTCGCATAACCCGGGCTCGACATTCTTGACAGCCCCGTCCCCCTCCCCCATAGGCGCGGACCTTCGCCGGAATGCTGTCGTAGCTCAGTGGTAGAGCGCATCCTTGGTAAGGCTGAGGTCGGGAGTTCAATCCTCCCCGACAGCACCACCGGCGAAGCACCTGGCCCCGGCCCGCGCGACATGCGTGGGCAACACCGGCTTCGGCTCGTCGCATCGGCCGTGATTTTCCAACGATTTTGCTCGTCTCTGCCATCCGACAGCCTAGAATGGATGTGGTGGTAAATAGTCCCGGGGGGGACATGACGATGATACGACGCTGGCCCGCGGTGGCCGCACGGCAATGGCAGGCTCGCATCGGCTGGCAGGTCGGCTGCAATTTCACGCCGTCCTGCGCGATCAACCAGATCGAGATGTGGCAGGAAGCCAGTTTCGACCTGGCGGTGATCGAGCGGGAGCTCGATCTGGCCGCCGGCCTCGGCATGAACGCGGTCCGCGTCTACCTCCACGATCTGTTGTGGCTCGAGGATGCCGAAGGCTTTCTGCGCCGTATCGAGATCTTCCTGGCAGCCGCCTGGCGGCGCGGCATCCGCACGCTGCTGGTGCTGTTCGACAGCTGCTGGAACCAGGAACCGACGCTGGGCCCGCAGCAGGCGCCGCTGCCCGGCGTTCACAACAGCGGCTGGGTGCAGTCCCCCGGCCCGGCCGTGCTCGCCGATGCCAGCCAGCATCCGCGGCTGCAGGCCTATGTCGAAGCCGTCGTCGGGCGCTTTGCCGATGACGATCGGGTGCTGGCCTGGGACATCTGGAACGAACCCGACAATGGCCCCGACGTGGCGCTGTGCGATCCCGAAACACTCGCTGCAAAGGCGGCGCTGGTATTGCCGCTGCTGTCGCACGCCTTCGATTGGGCGCGCAGCCAGCGCCCGACGCAGCCGTTGACGAGCGGCATCTGGCTGGGGGACTGGTCATCGCGGCACCTGCTGTCCGACATCCAGGCCGTGCAGGTGGCGCGGTCGGACGTCATTTCCTTTCACAACTATGGCGACGCCGCCGATTTCGTCCGCCGCATTCGCTGGTTGCGCGCCTTCCGGCGCCCCTTGCTGTGCACCGAGTTCATGGCCCGGCCGACCGGCAGCACCTTTGAAGCGATCCTGCCCATCGCGCTCAAATACGGCGTCGCGGCATTCTGCTGGGGGCTGGTGAAAGGCAAGACGCAGACGCATCTGCCGTGGGACAGCTGGGCCACCCCCTATCTCGATGGCCCCCCCGGGCCCTGGTTCCACGACATTTTCGAAGCCGATGGCACGGCGCACGACCCCGCCGAGGTCGAGTTCATCCGCATGCTCACGGCAGTCGGGACCGCGCCGGCCGATCCGGCCCAGCTGGCCGCCTGAGCCGGCAGCCCGACGACGATACGCAGCACATCATTGGCGCGGCCGCAGCTTCAGCTCGGGTTCTGCAACCGGAACATGGTGTTCATGGCATCGGTGATCCCGGCGCGCAGCACGGCGTTGCGGGCATCATAGACGCGCGTCAGGCAGGCGACATCGCGGCCACAGGCCGACCGCTGGGCCAGGAATTGCATCGCATCGTCATGGCGGGCGCCGTTGGATCCCATCATCATCGGCACCCGCGAATAGGCGTACCACAGCCCGCCCATTTCGGAATCGCGGCTGGACAGCGCCGGCGTGGCGCAGACGGTGACCTCGTCGGGCGTGCGCGCCTTGCCGCAATCGAAGCTGGCGGCAGCGGCAGGGCCTGCCGCCACGCCGACGGCGACCACAAGGATTCGCAGGAACTGCGGACAAGTCATGGTTGGCGACCTTTCGACGGTGGGTTCCATGGTCGCCGAACCTCGCATCGTCACGCCCCCGATACAAGCAGTCCGATGATCTTGGCCGGCCTTTCCCGCCGCCAGTGGCAAGCATCGGCGCTGCTGCGGCAGTTGCGAAGGGCGGTTGATGCTGGCGGCTGGCGGCGAAGCGGAGTAAGACAGGGCAATATCGTTTTCACAAAGGTGCTGCCATGGGCTCGTTCAGCCTCGTTCACTGGGTCGTCCTTATCCTTGTCGTCATCCTGCTGTTCGGCCGCGGCCGCATTTCCGACCTGATGGGTGACTTCGCCAAGGGCATCAACAGCTTCAAGAAGGGGCTCGCCGACGGTGACACCCCGGCCAGTACCCCGACGACCGCACCGCCACCGCAGGTGACCAACACCGGCACCACCCCGGTGCAGCCAGTTGCCGACGAGGTTCGGCGCTAGGCGCATTCGCGCCGGGACAGCGACGTGTTTGGCATCGATTCCTCGGAACTGGCGGTCATCGCGCTGGTGGCGCTGCTCGTCATCGGCCCCAAGGACCTGCCGCGTGTCATGCGCATGGTCGGCGGCTGGGTCGCCAGGGGCCGGGCGATGACGCGCCATGTCCGCGCCGGCTTCGACACGATGATGCGCGAGGCCGAGCTCGAGGAAATGCAAAAGGCCTGGGCGGCGCAGAACGAGGCCATCATGAAGGCAACCGCGCTGCCTGACCCGATCGGCAATTCGATGGCCGGCATCGACCCGGCAAGCTGGGCGCTGCCCGACCCGATGGCCGCCGACGTGGCAGCGCTGCCGGCGCCGGCAGCGGCGGAAACCGTCACGCCGACGGTCGTCGAGCCTGTCGTTGTCGAGCCGGTGATCGCGGCCGACGCGCCGGTGAAAAAACCGCGCGCGCCGCGCAAGAAGAAAACGCCGGCGGCCGAGGCATGAGCGACGATGCCGATATCGAGGCGAGCAAGGCCCCGCTGCTCGATCATCTGATCGAACTGCGCGGCCGGCTGCTGAAGTCGCTGGCGGCGTTCGTCATCTGCTTCGGCATCGCCTTCACCCAGTCATCGCGGATCTTCGGCTTTCTGGTCCAGCCACTGGTCAAGGCCTATGGCGACGGCGTCGTCGGCAAGCTGATCTATACCAAGCTGTACGAGGCGTTTTTCGTCGAGGTGAAAGTCGCGGCCTTCGCTGCGTTCTGCATGGCCTTCCCGATCATTGCCAACCAGCTTTGGGCGTTCGTCGCCCCCGGCCTTTACCGCCGCGAAAAAAAGGCCTTCCTGCCCTTTCTGCTGGCCACGCCGGTGCTGTTCACCATGGGGGCCGCACTCGCCTATTATGTCGTGATGCCGGTGGCGTTCCGCTTTTTCCTGGGTTTTCAGTCGTCGTCCGCCGTCACCGGGATCAGCCAGGAAGCCTTGCCGGCGATGGGCGAATATCTCGACCTGGTGATGAACATGATCCTGGGCTTCGGCGTCGCGTTCCTGCTGCCGGTGCTGCTGATGCTCCTGGAACGCGCCGGCATCGTCACGCGGCTGCAACTGAAGGCCGGACGCCGCTATGCGATCGTCGGTGCCTTTGCGGTGTCGGCGGTGCTGACACCGCCCGATGTCTGGTCGCAGTTCGCCCTGGCGATCCCGATGATGCTGCTTTACGAAATCTCGATCATCGGCATCTGGCTGACGGAACGGCAGCGCGAACGCGACAAGGTGCGCGACGAAATTCCCGCCTGAAGCTGAAAGGCCTGAACGACGGCCAGACGGTACAGACAAAGGGCCGCATGTCGCCTTCCCGGCAGCATGCGACCCTTTGGCGTCAGCCTGGGTGGCGGACTTAGTTCTTCACGTCTTCGGCGGTCTTGGTGACGGCCTTGCCGGCCGAGCTGACGTCCTTGCCGGCACCGCTGACGGTGTTGCAGGCGGCCAGCGCGAGCGTTGCAGCAACGATGATCGAGACATTGATGGCGCGCATGATGGTTCCTGACTCTGCGGTTTCGCGCATGCATAACCGCGGGGCGGGGCAACGGTTCCATGACGTTTGCGACATGTGCCGGGTGACAGGCCGACCGGACGCTGGCATCACGGCTTCGTGGATTTTGGCCTTCCCCGACGCGACCCCCCGGCCGAGCTGGTGCCGCTGCTGCCGGCCGGGCTGGCGCCGGACCTGCTGGCAGCGGCAGTCGCGGCCTGGACGTCGGCGCCGTTCCTGAAGGGTCTGCTGCGCGGTCGGCGCCAGCTGCTCGCCGACATGGCGACCATCGGCGCCGATGCCGTGCTCGATGCGGCCTTCGCCGTGGCGCGCGACGCCGATCGCCCGGTCGCCGAACGCCTGCGCCGCGCCCGCGGCGATGTGGCGCTGGTCGTGGCGATCGCCGACCTGGCGGGGCGCTGGCCGCTGGAGCGTGTCACCGCGGCGTTGTCGGACTTTGCCGATCTGGCGATCGACACCGCGATCGGCGCGGCGCTGGCCGAACGCGGTGCCGCCAATGCCGGGCTGTCGGCGCTGGCGCTCGGCAAGCTGGGCAGCCACGAGCTCAACTATTCGTCGGATGTCGACCTGATCCTGGTCCACGACCCCGACGTGCTGCCGCGCCGCGCCCATGAGGAACCGGGCGAAGCGGCGGTGCGGATCGCGCGGCGGGCGGTGGCCCTCCTCGCCGACCAGACCCCCGATGGCTATGTGGCGCGTGTCGACCTGCGGCTGCGCCCGGCCAGCGAAATCACCCCGATCAGCCTGTCGGTGGCGGCCGCCGAACATTATTACCAGTCCGAAGCGCTGACCTGGGAACGGGTGGCCTTCATCCGGGCGCGCGCCGCCGGCGGCGATATCGCGTTGGGGCAGGGGCTGCTCGACGCTATCCGGCCGTTCGTCTGGCGGCGCAGCCTCGACTGGACGGCAGTGGGCGACATCCAGGCGGTATCGCTGCGCATCCGCGACCATTTCGAAGCCGGGCAGGTGATCGGCCCCGGGTTCGACGTCAAGCGCGGCCGCGGCGGCATCCGCGAGATCGAATTCTTCGCCCAGATCCACCAGCTGATCTGGGGCGGACGCAACCTGGCGCTGCGCTGCCCGGCAACGCTCGACGGGCTGGCGGCGCTGGCGGCGGCCGGGCATGTCGAAGCCGGCGAAGCGGCGCAGCTGGCGGAAAGCTATCGCTATCTGCGCACGCTCGAACATCGGCTGCAGATGCGGCGCGACGAACAGACCCATGCCGTGCCGCGACTCGCCGCCGACCGCACCGCCGTCGCGCTGCTCAGCGGCGCGCGCGACTGGGCGACGGTGGAACGCCGGCTCGGCACCGCCACCGCACCGGTCGCTGCGGCCTATGACCGGCTGATCGCGGCGGCCGTCCCCGACACCGCGGCCGTGCCCGCCGATGTCGCCCGCTGGGCAAAGCGCCACCAGCCGGCGATCGCCGGGCAGATCGTGCCGCTGGTGACGCGCTGGCGCGGCGGCACCCTGCGGGCGTTGCGCAGCGCCCCGGCGCGAGCAGCCTTCGAAGCAGTGCTGCCCGAACTGCTCGCCGGCATCGCCGGCGCCGCGGATCCCGCCATGGCGGCGTCGCGGCTCGACGGGTTTCTGGCGGCACTGCCGCAGGGGGCGCAGTTCTTTGCGCTGCTGGAAGCCAATCCCCGCCTTGTCGGGCTGTTGTCGCACCTGCTCGGCGTGGCGCCGGTGCTGGCCGATGCGCTGGCGCGGGATCCGGCGCTGTTCGATGTCATGCTGGCCCCCGATGCCTTTGCGCCGCTGCCCGATGTGGCGGCGCTGACCGCCGAGCTGGCGGGCTTTGCGGCGCCGGCGCCGGCGCTGGAGGATATCCTCGACCGGGTCCGGCGCTGGACCGGGGAGCGGCGGTTCCAGCTCGGCGCGCAACTGGTCGAAGGCCGCGCCGACCCGCTGGCGGTGGCGCGATCGCTGTCGGACCTCGCCGATGCGGCGCTGGCGGTCATCGTGCCGGCGGTCGCCGCCGACTTCGCGCGCCAGCACGGCCGGGTGCCGGGGGGCGAACCGGTGATCCTGGCGCTGGGGCGCTATGGCGGGCGGGCGCTCACCCACGCATCCGACCTCGACCTTGTCTATCTGTTCACCGGCAGCCACGAAACGGTCTCCGATGGCGACCGGCCGCTGCCGGCGACGCTGTATTTCAACCGGTTGGCGGCGCGGCTGACGGCGGCGCTGTCGGTGCCGACGGCGGCAGGGGCGCTGTACGAAGTCGATACCAGGCTGCGGCCCTGGGGAGCAAAGGGCATGCTGGCGCTGTCGGTGGACAGTTTCGCGCGCTATCAGGCCGAAGACGCCGATGACTGGGAACATATGGCGCTGACCCGGGCGCGGCCGGTCGGCGGCGGCGCGTCGGATACGGCCGCGGCGGCGATCGCGGCGACGCTGGCGCGGCCGCGCGAGGGCGAGGCGCTGCGCCGCGCGGTGCTGGCGATGCGCGCCGATATCGCCGCCGCCAAGCCGGCCAAGGGCGCCTTCGATGTCAAGCTGGCGCCGGGCGGCCTCGTCGACCTGGAATTCGTCGTGCATTTCCTGCAGCTGCGCGACCGCAGCGCCTTCGGCCCCGACGTGTCGGCGGCGATCGCCGTGCTGACCGCCGCGGGGCAGCTGCCCGACGGGCTGGCGGCGGCGCACGACCTGCTGACGCGGTTCCTGGTGCTGCTGCGGCTGGTGGCGCCGGGCGCATCGGTGCCCGCATCCTTTTCGCCCGCGGTGGAGGCGATGCTCGCCCGTGCCATGACGCCGGGCGGGGGCGCGGCATCCTTCGCCGATCTCGTGGCGCAGCTGGCACAGGCCAAGGCGCTGGTGCGACAGGCATTCCAGACCATCCTCAATACGAAAGGCCGTTGACATGACGCTTCCGGACATTGGCGATCCTGCCCCCGATTTCACCCTGGCCGGCGACACCGGGCCGATTCGGCTTGCCGACTTCGCCGGCCGCAAGCTGGTGCTGTATTTCTACCCCAAGGACGACACGCCCGGCTGCACGACCGAAGGCAAGGATTTTTCGGCCCTGCACGATGCGTTCGCGGCCACCGATACCGGCGTCGTCGGAGTCTCGCGCGAACCGGTGGCATCGAAGGCGAAGTTTCGCGCCAAGCATGGCCTGACCATCGCCCTGGGTGCCGATGACGATGGCGCGGTGACCGAAGCCTATGGCGTGTGGGTCGAAAAGAGCATGTACGGCAAGAAATACATGGGGATCGAGCGCACGACCCTGCTCATCAACCGCGGCGGCCGGGTGGCGCGGGTGTGGCGCAAGGTCAAGGTTCCGGGCCATGCCGCCGAGGTGCTGGCAGCGGCGCAGGCGCTTGACTGACGCCGGCGCGGCCCGTCGCTGGGGCCGCCACAGCCGCGATTGCGGCGATTCGAGGGCGGCCCATACGACCGAAAGTCGTTTTGGTTGCGTTCAAAAACACGTTTTTTTCGGCTCGTCGTGCGACGGCAACAGTTGGCCGGTCTTTGTCCGCCAACGGGTTGTTTGTCCCTGCCCGGTCTGTTTGTTTGCGGCGTGGCCGATGCTCAAAAGGTAGCGGTCGCACCGAAGGTCTTGGCGAAGTTCGGCGCCTTCGGATCGCATCATCGTCGTGAATGACTGTTATCGGGGGTTCGGCACGTGGCGAGACGGAATGGGGCCTTTCACCGGGTCAGCGTCAGCCTTGTGCGCCTGCTTCCGCCGCATGAGTTCACTTGGCACAGGCACGATGTTCAGGCCGACGGCCCGGGACGTGACCTGACAATCAAGGTGGGGACGCGAGCGCAGATTATGGCAATTGGGTCAGCAGTACTTGTCGCCGGCTGGTTGGGAGCGGCGACGTCGTCCCTGCTCTCCGGCAATGACGCCGTGGTCGCCGCCAAACAGGCCGAAGTCGCCCGCCTGCACAAGCAGGTGGTGGCAATGAAGGCGGAAACCGCCGCCTTGAAGGGCGATGTCGCCGCCCGCGCCGAAGCGCTCGAATCGCGGCAGGCATTCCTCACCGCCCTGCTTTCGAACAAGGGTGACCTTGGCCAGCTCGCCCGGATGCTGCCGCGCCAATCGCGGACATCGGGCCCCAGCAATCTCGACATGGTCCGCGACCTCGTCGCACCCCAGGCGGCCAAGCGCGGCAAGCGCGGCACGGTCCTGGCGGCGCTTCCCGCCCCCGACACCAACAGGATGGTCGAACCGTTCCGCCAGCTGGAAAGCCAGCAGCTGGCATTGGTCGACAAGGCCACCGGCGCTGCCCAGGCCAAGCTGCAGGACACCCAGGCCCTGATCCGCCGCCTCGGCCTCGATCCGTCGCGCTTCGTCGCGTCGAGCGACTGGAACGGCGCCACCAGCGCCGTCGGCGGCCCCTATATTCCGGTCAGCGCCGATGCCGAACCGCGCTTCAAGGACCTGTTCCTCAGCTGGAAGAAGCTCAACGCCATGCAATCGGCCGTGGCGGCGATCCCGGCCTATATGCCGGTCAAGGACTATCGCTACACCTCGGGCTTCGGCGTGCGCTACGATCCGTTCAACGGCGGCGCCGCGATGCACGCCGGCACCGACATGGCCGGCGCGCAAGGGGAACCGATCTATGCCGCCGCCAGCGGCATGGTGCGCCAGGCCGGCCGTGCCAATGGCTATGGCAACCTTGTCGAACTGTCGCACGGCAAGGGCATCGACACCCGCTACGGCCATCTTTCGGCGATTCTGGTCAAGCCCGGCGAGCGCGTGGTCCAGGGCCAGCTGATCGGGCGCATGGGGTCGACCGGTCGCTCCACCGGCACCCATCTCCATTATGAAGTCCGCATCGATGGCCGTGCCGTCAACCCGCGCCCGTTCCTCGAAGCGTCGAGCTATGTGCTCGCCGCGCAGAATTCCGGCACCGCCGTCGGCGGCGACGTCGGCCCGGTGCTCGAAGACGATGTCGTCACCGCATCGAACGACGGCCCGCGGATGACGCCGATCCGGTCTTTCCGCTGACGTCTTGCCGCCGGTTGCGGGCGCGCCACGGCGCGCCTACATTGGCGTGATGGATACCGCCCCCCGCCTGATGCCTGCTGCCGCCGCCCGCGTTGCGGTGATCGCGGCGCGACAGGGCAAGCCGGGGCTGAAGTTGCGCCTTGCCGTCGATGGCGGCGGCTGCGCCGGCTTCCAGTACAAGTTCGGGCTCGAATCGGACGCCGCCGCCGATGACCTGGCGGTCGAAACCGATGGCGTCACCATGTTGATCGACCCCGACACGCTGCCCTTCGTCGCCGGTGCCGAAGTCGATTATGTCGAAAAGATCGGCGCGGCCGCCTTCGAAGTGCGTAATCCCAATGCGGCGAGCGGCTGCGGCTGCGGGTCCAGCTTTTCGGTTTGAGGCGGCGCCGATCGCGCCTATGTTCGTTACGCCCCTGCATGGAGCGCGGACATGGCCGACATGGATTTCCCTGCAATCGCCGCGGAACAATGGCTCCACAGCGCGTCGGGCCTGCGCATCTTCACCCGGCATTGGCCGGCATCGGGCGCGGCTCGGGCGACGCTGGTGCTGTGCCATGGCGTCGCGACCATCAGGACCGGCTGGCGGGGCTGATCTGCGAAAGCATCGCGTTCCGCGTTTTTGCGCCCAACTTTGCGCTCAAGCTGCTGGAAGGCGCCAGCCATTTCGTTCCGCACGCGCATGTGCTGCGGCTCAAGATGGCGGATTTCTCGCGCGATCCGCAATGGGTCGCGGCGCTCGAGGCCGACCCGCTGACGCATGACGAGGTCCAGCCGGTCCAGACCGTCGCCGCCCTGGCGCGCGCCGGCGAACGGTTCGAGCGCGAATTCGGGCGCATAACCTTGCCCGTCCTCATCCTCCACGGCACCGCCGACAAGGCGACACGCCCCGACGGCAGCCAGCAGTTCTTCGACGAAGCCGGCTCGGCTGACAAAACGCTCAAACTCTACGAAGGCCATTACCACGACCTGCTCAACGATCTGGGCCGCGAGGCGGTGATGGCCGATATCCTCGGCTGGATCGACGCCCGCCTGCCGCGCTGAACGCCGCCGCGCTGACCCCTGCCGGGCAATCGCCCTTTCCGGCGACGCATGGTTGCGGCTAAGGTCCGCCGATGCGGATCGCCACTTTCAACATCAACGGCACCAACGCCCGGTTGCCGCGCCTGCTCGAATGGCTTGCGGAGGCGGCGCCGGATGTCGCCTGCCTGCAGGAAATCAAGATGCAGACCGAAAATTTCCCGGTCGATGTGCTGCGCGAGGCCGGTTACCATTGCCTTGTCCATGGCCAGAAGGGCTTCAACGGCGTGGCGATCCTCAGCCGCGAACCCGCGACCGAGACCCGGCGCGGCCTGCCCGGCGACGACAGCGACGAACAGGCGCGCTATCTGGAGGCAGACGTCGGCGGCATCCGGGTCGCGTCGATCTATCTGCCCAACGGCAACCCACAGCCGGGCCCCAAGTTCGATTACAAGCTGGCGTGGATGGCACGGCTGCAGGCCCATGCCGCGACGCTGCTCGCGACCGGCCAGCCCGTCGTGCTCGCCGGCGACTATAATGTCGTGCCCAACGACGACGACATCTGGTCGCCAGTGGCGCTGGCCGGCGACGCGCTGATGCAGCCCGAATCCCGCGCCGCCTATCGCGCGCTGCTGTGGGACGGCTGGACCGACGCGGTGCGGTGCCTGCACCCGCGCGGCGGTGTCTGGAGCTTCTGGGATTACCAGGCCGGCGCCTGGCCGCGCAACCATGGCTTTCGCATCGACCATCTGCTGCTCTCGCCGGCCGCCGCCGACCGGCTTGCCGACGCCGGGGTCGATCGCGCGGTGCGCGGCGCCGAAAAGGCCAGCGACCATGCCCCGGCCTGGGTGGTGCTGCGCTGACGGTGGCTACAGGCCGCGTTCGAAGACGCGGTAGGTGCGGGTGACCTTGCTATCGATGGCATCGGCGATCGATCGCATCGGGCCATTGTCATCGAGAATCCAGCCGATCTCGCCTTCGGTGGCGCCGAACTTGGCCACTGCGTCGCGCCGGATATATTCGATCATCTGGAACGCCATCAGCGACGCGACCCGGTGGCCCTGCAGGGTCTTGCGGATCCCCATCAACGGCACGCGGATGGTCCGCACCTTGGGCGCCCGCAGCCGCCACAACAGCTTCGCCCAGCCGAACGGAAACAGGTCGCCGCCCAGGTCGCGGGTCAATTCGTTGATATCGGGCAGCGAGATCATGAAGCCGACCGGCACGCCATCATATTCGGCGATGCGGATCAGGTCCTCGAAGACGATCGGCTTCAGCTTCTTGCCGACAAAGGCGACTTCGGCCGGCGTCAGCGGCACAAAGCCCCAATTGGTCGACCAGGCATCGTTCAAAATGTCGAGGATCAGCGCCGCTTCCTCGGCAAAGCGCGCCTTGTCGACCCTGCGGGTGACCAGCCGCGAATTGCGCTCGCTGGCAGCGACGATGCGCTGCACCATCTCGGGGAAAGGCTGGTCGATGCGCAACCCCCAGGTGTGAAGGTCCTTGATCCCGACATAGCCGTGCGCTTCGATCAGCCGGCGATAATAGGGCAAATGATGGCCCATCATCACCGTCGGCGCCCGGCTGAACCCTTCGACCAGCAGGCCCGGTTCGTCCCAGATCGACAGGCTGAACGGCCCCTGGGCGCGCGTCATGCCGCGGCTGCGCAGCCAGTCCTCGGCGGTCTGCAGCAAAAGATCGGCGACGGCCTGGTCGTCGATGGTTTCGAACATGCCCCAATGGCCGGTGCCGGCGCCGACATGCTCCTGCACCAGCCGGTCGACCTGGGCGGAAATGCGCCCCACCACCTTGCCGTCGCGGTGCGCCAGCCACAGCTGCGCCTTGCCATGTTCGAACCAGGGGTTGCCCTTGATCCCGCCGATGAGGGCATGGACTTCGGACCGCAGCGGCGGCACGAAATGCGGGTCGCCGGCGTAAAGCCGATAGGGCAGGTCCACGAACGCCTTGCGATCGGCGGCGGTCGCCACGGTGGTGATGGACAGCCCGCCGGGCATATGTCGCGCTCCAATGCGTTGAAACAGCCTGTGTAGCGCTGCAATGCGGCCGATTCGCGGCGTTATTCCTCGGTGCGGATCAGCACTGCCTCGCCGATCAGCAGGAACAGCAGGAACGGCGCCCACGCCGCCATCAATGGCGGCACCGTGCCGAAATTGCCCATCGCCAGCATGAAATTGTCGGCGACGAAAAAGGCAAAGCCCAGGAACATGCCGATGACGGCACGGACAAACAGCCGGCCCGATCGCGCCAGGCCGAAGGCGGCGACGGCACCCAGCAGCGGCATCAGCACGGTCGACAATGGCCCCGAAATCTTGTGCCAGGCCGCCGCGACGAGCGGATCGACCGGCTTGCCGGCGGCGCGCTGCTCGGCGATCTGCGGCCACAGCTCCCACAAGGGCACGAAGGCGGGGTTGATCGACGCGGTGGTGAATTGGCGCGGCACGACGCTGCTTTCGAAAAACAGCGTCGGCTCCACCGTCCGGCGACCGCTGCCGACATCGAACGACGTGACATCGGTCAATTGCCAGCCATTGGCGACGGGCCGCGCCGTCCCGGCCATGACGACACGGATCAGCCGGTCGTCGAGGCGATCATAGATTGTCACGCTCGACAACACGGTGTTGGCGCCGACGCCGCGCACGGTTTCGGCATGAAACAGGTCGTTGCCGCCGCGCACCCAGCTTTCGGTGGTCAGCAGCTTTTCGGGGGGCACCCTGGCATAGTCATTTTCCTGCCAGACCTTCAGGGTGCGGGTGGCGCGGGTGGTGACGGTTTCGTTGAAGGCGAAATTGGCGACCGCGACGCCGAACGCGGCGATCAGCAGCGGCAGCAGGATCTGGTGGGCCGACAGCCCCGCCGCCTTGAAGATCACCACCTCGCTGTTCTGGTTGAGCGTCGCCAGCGTGATCAGTGTCGCCAGCAGCACCGAAAAGGGCAGGAACAGCTGGATCAGCTGCGGCACGCGCAGCGACACATAGGTCCACAGCTCGGCCTCGCCATTGCCGGCAGCCGCCAGGATCTTGCCCGATTCGCCCAGAAGATCGAGCGATTCGAGGATGATGATCAGCCCGATCAGGAACGCCGCGGCGCGAATGATGAACATCCGCGCCGTGTACCAGGCGATGGTGCGGGAGGGGAAAAGCGCCATCAGCCGGCCGACAGGGCGTTGTCGCGCACATCGTCGCGGCGCAGCAATTTGCCGACGAGGCCGGACAGCGCCGCGGTGATCTTGCCCGACCAGCGGTCGAGCGCGCCGATCGGCTGGCCGCCCGGCACATAGGCAAGGGTGCGGTAGAGCCAGAGCGCCAGCGCCGTGAAGCCCAGGAACGGCACCCATTGCGCCAGCGCCGGGTCGATGCGGCCAAGGCTGCCCATGCGCTCGCCATATTCGGTGACCTTGTGGAAGGTGACGAGCATGATGATGCTGAGGAACACTCCCAGCGCCGAGGTCGAACGTTTCGGCGGCACCCCCAGCGCGACCGCAAGGAAGGGCAGGGTGAACATCACCACGCACTGCACCAGCCGGCGGTTGAAGGTGGCGCTGGCGTCGCGGCGCACCTCGGGGCTGGCGCTGGAATCCAGCAGGGTGCGGCCCAGTTCGGGCAGGGTGCGTTCCAGATTGCCTTCGCCGCGCTGGCGGAAATTGGTCATCGTCGGCAGGTTGACCGGCAGGTCGTGCTGGTCGAACGACAGCACCCGCGGCACGCCGCCGCCGGCGGGGGCGTGGACCAGCGTGCCGTTCTTCAGCCGTAGCAGGATGACGTCGGGGTCGTCGGTCGACAGGAAGGTGCCGCGCGCGGCGGTGACGGCGAGCACCTGCCCGTCCTTGCCGGCGGCACGGACGAACAGCCCGCGCAGATCGGCCCCCTGGCGCTTGCTCTCCTCGACCCGCAGCGTCATGCCCTTGCCCAGGCTGGCGAATTCGCCGACCTTGATCGACGCGCCAAGCGCACCCGATCGCAATTCGAAGCGCAGGTTTTCATAGGCGTAGCGCGACACCGGCTGCAGGAAGCCGACAATGCCAAAATTGATCAGCGCGAAGACGGTGGCGAACAGCATCGGCACCCGCAGCAGCCGGTTATAGCTGATGCCGACGGCGCGCAGCGCATCAAGCTCCGACGTCGTCGCCAGTTTGCGAAAGGCGAGGAGGATGCCCATCATCACGCCGATGGGGATGCCCAGCGACAGATATTCCGGCAGCAGGTTGCCGAGCATCCGCCAGACGACGCTGACCGGACCGCCCTCGTTCATCACGAAGTCGAACAGCCGCAACATGCGGTCGAGCAGCAGCAGCATCGCGGCGATGACCAGCGACGCCAGCAGGGGCACGATGATCAGCCGGACGAGATAACGGTCAAAGCGCGAAAGTGCGATCAAGGCGTGAAATGGTCCAGTCCCTTGATGTCGACACTGCCGCGCCCAAGTTTCGCCGCAAGCCTTCACCATGTTGCACGCACGCGTTGGCACGCTATGCCTGTCGCACGTTCGGCCAATCTATAGCCCGGTGAAGAGCCAAGGTCATGATGAAATTACTGGGGGGTGCGGCAACCGCCGCTGCCCTCGTCTTTGGCGCAGCAACGCCTTCGGCTGCCCAGACGCAGGTGCTCGGCACCGACGTGGCCGCCTGCGCGCCCGGCGCCGCCGGCCCGGCGGCGCTGGTCCGCGTGTCGGGGCTGAAGGACCGTGAAGGGCGGCTGCGGCTGCAATATTATTCGGACGACCCCAAGACCTTTCTCGCCAGCGGCGCCTTCATCCGTCGCCAGGAAGTGCCGATGACTCCCTATGGCGACATGGTGCTGTGCATCACCGTGCCGGCGCCCGGCGCCTATGCCTTTGTCGTCCTTCATGATCGCGACGAGGACGGCAAGCTGTCGATCTGGTCGGACGGCGTCGGTTTTTCCAACAACATCAAGCTGGCGCTGGCCAAGCCCAAGCTGGCGCCGATCCTGTACACCGTCGGACCCGGGGTAACGCCGATCCACATCATCATGAACTATCGCCGCGGCCTTTCGGTGCGGCCGTTGGCGCAATAGCGCCGCCACCGCAAAGGCGCCTAAGGACGTCGATGGCACTCCCCCGTCGCCCCACCGCCGCCGTTCCCCATGGCCGCCTGGCGCGGCTGGCCCGCTTCGGCGGCATGGCCGGCGGTATCGCCGGCGGCATGATCGCCGAAGGGGCGCGGCAATGGGCCACAGGGCAGAAGCCGACGGTGGCCGGGCTGCTGCTGACGCCGGCCAACGCCCTGCGCGTCACCCAGCAGCTGGCCAATTTGCGCGGCGCGGCGATGAAGATGGGGCAGCTACTGTCGATGGACAGCGGCGACTTCCTGCCGCCCGAGCTCGCCGAGATCATGGGTGCCCTGCGCGCCGACGCGACGCCGATGCCGCCGGCGCAGCTGCAGGCGGTGCTGGCCAAAAGCTGGGGCAAGGACTGGCGGCGGCAGTTCGAACGCTTCGACGTGCGGCCGATCGCGGCGGCCTCCATCGGCCAGGTCCACCGGGCGCGGACCCGCGATGGCCGCGACCTTGCCATCAAGGTGCAATATCCCGGCGTGCGCGACAGCATCGACAGCGATGTCGACAATGTCGCGACATTGATCCGCATGTCCGGCCTGGTGCCGGCGACGCTCGACGTGGCGCCGATGCTGGCGGAAGCCAAGCGCCAGCTCCACGAGGAAGCCGATTATGCCCGGGAAGGCGAATGTCTCGCCGAATTCGGCCGCCTGCTCGCCGACGCGCCGGATTATCGCGTGCCGCGCTTCCATGCCGACTTGTCGGGGCGCGACGTGCTGGCGATGGACTTCGTCGCCGGCGTGGCGATCGAGACGCTGGTCGACGCCCCGCAGGCCGAGCGCGACCGCGTGATGACGCTGATGATCGCGCTGTGCCTGCGCGAAATGTTCGAATTCCGGCTGATGCAGACCGACCCCAACTTCGCCAATTATCGCCACGATCCGGCGACCGGCCGGCTGGTGCTGCTCGATTTCGGCGCGACGCGGGCGTTTTCGGCGGCCATGATCGGCGACTATGCGGCGTTGCTGCGCGCCGGGATGGATGGCGACGCGGCCGGCGCACGCGACGCGATGCTGGCGATCGGGCTGTTCGACACTGCCGTTCCGGCCAAGCACCAGGCGGCGATCGCGACGATGTTCGACACCGCGTTCGCACCGCTGCGCGCCGACGGCCTGTTCGATTTCACCGACAATCGCATCGCCGCATCGGTGCGCGACGAAGGCATCGGCATCGCCGCCGACCGCGATTTCTGGCACATCCCGCCCATCGATGCGCTGTTCCTGCAACGCAAGTTCGCCGGGCTGTTCCTGCTCGGCAGCCGGCTCGGCGCCAAGGTCGACATGGCGGCGCTGCTGGCGCCCTACCGGCCGGCGTAGCCGCGATTCTGCGCCGCTGCGAGCCGCGGAGCCTGTCCTACACGAACCAGATCGGATATAGACGCAGTGTTCGTGCAACGCTCATCCGCACGCGCAATCGTCATCCCCGCGAAGGCGGGGATCCATCTCCCGATTGCGGAAGCCGGACCCCGCCGTCACATTCGTCAGAGGGAGCAGGATGAAGACCGCAATAGCGCCCAGCGTTGACCAGCCGCAAACCGCGCAGCCGACTGCCGACCAAAGTCCGACCCCCGATTCGGTGTGACTTTCGAGACTTTCTAAATTCCTGTTAACCTTTGCCCGCCGGTCAGTGCGGCGGAACCGCCTTCAGATAGGCCGCGATCGCCGCCCGGTCTTCCGGCGTCAGCTTCGCCATGTTGCGCTGGACCGCCGCCATCGACCCGCCGACCGAATCATATTCGGGGGTAAAGCCGGTTTCCAGATAATCGGCGATTTCGGCCGCCGACCAGCTGCCGATGCCGGCCGTGCCCGGTGTGATGTTGGGCACTTTGCCCGGCCCGTCGAGGCTGGCGGCGCCGGCGAGCCAGCGGCCGCGGTCAAGCCCGCCAAGCCCGCCGAGACCACGTGCCGTATGGCATTCGCCGCAATGGCCCGGGCCTTCGACCAGATACCGGCCGGCGCGCGCCGCGGCGGGTGCGCCGGCGGGAAGGGCGATCACCGGTTCGGCATCGCCCATGAAGGCCCGTTTCCACAGGCCGATCCCGCGGCGAATGTTGAACGGAAACGACAGGTCATTGGCATGGGCGTCGGTCGTCATGGGCGGCAGCGTCTTCATGAAGGCGAACAGGTCGGCGATGTCGCCGGGGGTCATCCGCTGGTACGATGCATAGGGGAAGGCCGGGTAAAGATGGCGACCGGCCGGATCGACGCCGCGCTGCATGGCATTGGCAAAATCGGCCAGCCGCCATCGGCCGATGCCATGGACCGGATCGGGGGAGATATTGGGCGCGTAAAAGGTCCCGAACGGCGTTTTCAGCGGCGCCCCGCCGCCGAGGCGGAGCTGGGCATCGCCGGTCGCCTTGGCTTCGGCATGGCACGACGCACAGCCGCCGGCCCAGAAGATCCGCTGGCCACGCGCCGCCACGCCGCTGGTTTCCGCGGCGATGCGGTCGGCCGGCAGGCGCTGCGGCGCCGTCGCCCACCAGAGCCCGGCGCCGATGACGGCAAGCACGGCGACAAGGATGGCGATCAACCGCACCGCGACGATCCCGCGCTATTTCTTGACGCGGAACGCCTCGTGGCAGCTTTTGCAATTGGCGGTGACAAGGCCGAACTGCTGGCCAAAGGCTTCCTTGGTGGTGACCTTGGCGGCGATGGCGTTGCCGGTGTCCTTTTCGAACTTGGCGAGCGCTGCCTTGAATTCTGCGGGCTTTTCCCAGATCGCCGGCGAGGCTTCGGACTTGGGCGTGATGCTGCCCTTGGGGAAATAATTGCCGAACTTGGTGGCGACGTCGTGCATGCCGACAAAGATCGCCTGCGCCTTGGCAGCGTCGAAGGGGATCTCCCCCTTCAGGATCTGCCCGCCGGCCTTGGCGTCCTTGCCGTTCTGCTCCATCAACTTCGAGCGCATCGCGGCCGCATCGTCCGCCGCAGCGGCCCAGCCGACCGAGGGGGCGACGAGCATGACGGCTGCGCAGGCGGCGACCAGCATCTTGGGACGAACCATGGCAAATCACTCCGGCAGTTGTGGCAACGGCCGATAATTGAACCCAGATTCGCCGCCGGCGCAACCGGCAAAGCGCGACTATTCGGCCGCCTGGGCAAAGAGGCCGGTCATCGTCGCGGCTTCGTCGAACCGGTCGAGGACGATTTCCAGCTGGTCGGCACTATGTTCGGCACACAGCGAACAGCGCAGCAGGAAGACGCCGACCGGCGTCGCCGGCGGGCGCGACATATTGACGTAGACGCCGAGGCCGATCATCGCCGCCCACATGCGCACGGTGGTTTCCTGGTCGGGCATCAGCACCGACACGATGGCGCTTTCGGGGGTTTCGGTCGCGAGGCGGAAGCCGCGTGCCTTCAGCCCGCCGTGCAGCTTGCGAGTCATGTCCCACAGCCGTGCGCGCTTGTCGCCGGCGTGCATCAGCTTGCGGATGGAGGTCGCGGCGCAGGCGACGACGGCCGGCGGCAACGACGCGGTGAAGGTATAGGGGCGGCAGACGAGGCGCAGGATCTCGAACTTGGGATGGTTCGACACGCAGAAGCCGCCGACCGTGCCGACCGATTTGGAAAAGGTGCCGACGACGAAATCGACATCATCGGCAACGCCGGCGGCTTCATAGACGCCGCGGCCGTTCTCGCCGAAAAAGCCCATGCCATGGGCTTCGTCGACGAGGACCATGCAATTGTGCGCCTTGGCGATGGCGACCAGTTCCTTCAGCGGCGCGATATCGCCGAGCATCGAATAGACGCCTTCGAGGATGACCAGCTTGCCGGCTTCGGGTGGCAGCCGGCGCAGGCGCTTTTCCAGGTCCTCGGCACTATTGTGCTTGAAGCGAACGATATCGGCATTGCCCAGATAGCAGCCGTCATAGATCGAGGCATGGCTGTCGGCATCGAGGATGACGAAGTCGCCCTTGCCGGCGAGCGTCGAGACCATGCCGAGATTGGCCTGATAGCCGGTCGAGAACACCATGGCATGGTCCATGCCGTAGAAATCCTTGAGCGCGTCCTCGCATTCCCTGTGGCCCTGGTAGGTGCCGTTGAGAACACGGCTGCCGGTGGTGCCGGCGCCGAAACGGGTCAGGGCGTCCTTGCCGGCAGCGATGACATCGGGGTCGAAGGTCATCCCCATGTAATTATAGGTGCCGAGCAGGATGGTGTCCTTGCCGTCGATGACCGCGACGGTCGGCGACTTGACCTCCTCCATGACGATCGCGAACGGGTCGCGGATGCCCGACGACAACAGGCCGGCGCGCTCGTTGATCAGCGGATCGAACTTGGAGAAGAGGTCGGTCACTTGGCGACCAGTTTCGTCACCGCGTCGGCGACCTGGCCGATGGTTTCAAGGTCGGGGAGCATGTTGAGCGGCATCACGATATCCCATTCGTCCTCCATGCTGGCGACAAGGTCCATCACCGTCAGCGAGTCCATCTCAAGGTCGCCGGCGAACGTCGTCGTTTCGGCAAGCGGCGCCTTCTTGAGGTTGAGCGGTTCGATAAGTTCGATGATGCGGGCGTAGACCTGCGCGCGGCTTGTCATGAAGACTCCTTTGATCGGCGGGCTTTGCCTTAACAAAATGTCCAAAGCGGGGCCAGTTCACACCCGGGTTCAAAGCCACGCTTTTGCACGAAAGCCGGCGACCGTGTCCGCAACGCCTTCGGCCAGGCCGATTTCCGGGCGCCACACTCCGGCCAGCGCGGCGTTGCCGCCACGCGCCACCCAATCGGGATGGGCGATGTATCGCGCCCGGTCGCGCGTCAATTTGGCGGACAGGCCGATCCGGGCGGCGACATGCAGCATCGACACCGGCAACGGGATGACCCGGACCCGCCGCCCGAGGGCGCCGCCGATGGCCTGGGCGAAATCGGCATGCGAATGACCGTTGGCAGCGCCATCGTCGATTTCCAGCAATCGGTGCGACGGGCCACCGCCGGCCAGCGCCAGCAGCGCGCCCGCCAGATCGTCGACGTGGAGCAGCGAGATCCGCCCCGGCGGCGCGATGTAGAGCCCGCGCGCCGCCAGCTTGTAGATGTCGCGCATTTCGGCATCGGCCGGCCCATAGACGCCCGGCGGGCGGACGATGACCCAGTCCAGCGCGCTCGCCATGACCAATTGTTCCGCGGCGGCCTTGGAGGCGCCATACATGGAAAGCTGCGCTTCGCGCGCCGCCAGGCTGGAGACATGGACGAACCGGCGCACGCCCGCCGCCTGCGCCGCCGCCAGCACCGTTGCCGTGCCGGCGACATTGGCGGCGTCGAAGACTTCGCGGGTCGGGGCACTGACGACGCCGGCGATATGGATGACGGCGCTGGCACCGTCACACAGGGCGGCAAGGGCGGCGGTGTCGGCAAGATCACCCGCGATCCAGCCAATGTCGGGCCTGGCGGGCCGGGGTGTGCGGGTCAGCGCGCGAACGGGGGTGTTGGCGAGGGCGAGCACCCGCTGGCCGACAAAGCCGGTGGCACCGGTAATGGCAATGGTCATGGCAATCGTGATGCCGTCACATCACGACCATGCCCGGTCGTCAGGCCGCCACGTCGAACGGCTGGATCTCGCCCGACAGATATTGCATCCGCGCCTTCGATCGGCTCAGCTTGCCCGATGAAGTCTTGGGCAGGGTCCGCGGCGGCACCAGTTCGACGACACACGACATGCCGGTGATGGCGCGCACCTTGGTGCGGATCGCTTCGCGCAAATTGTTGCGTTCCTCGACATCCGACGTCCGGCATTGCACCAGCACCGCCGGCGATTCCTCGCCCGATGGCGTGGTGATGGCAAAGGCGGCAATGTCACCGGCCTTGAAGCCCGGCAGTTGCTCGATCGCCCATTCGATGTCCTGCGGCCAATGGTTCTTGCCATTGATGATGATCATGTCCTTGGCGCGCCCGACGAGGAAGATCGACCCCGCGGACAGATAGCCCATGTCGCCGGTATCGAGCCAGCCATCGGGCGAAAGCGCCGCCGCCGTCGCTTCGGGATCGCGGAAATAGCCGGCCATGACGCCGAGGCCGCGGACGTAGATGCGGCCGATCCGGCGGTCGGGCAGCACAGCGCCTTCCTCGTCGCGGACTTCGATGGTCAGGCCGGGCACGGCCTTGCCGCAGTTGACGATGGCGCGATAGCGCGTCGGGCGGCGCGGCTTGTCCTTCAGGCCCGGGCGGGCATCGCTGCCGCCGGACAGGATGCGTTCGTCGATGAGATCGGACACGATGCCTTCGCCAAGCGGCATGATCGTCACCGCCAGCGTGGCTTCGGCGAGGCCATAGCTCGGCAGGAAGGCGCTGGCCTTGAAGCCGGCGGCGGCAAAGACGTCGACAAAGGCCTGCATGACTTCGGGGCGGATCATGTCGGCGCCATTGCCGGCAACGCGCCAGCGGGACAGGTCGAAACGCGCCGCGACGTCGATCGACGGCGAAATCCGGCGGGCGCAGATGTCGTAACCGAACGTCGGCGAATAGCTCAGCGTGTTGTGCGGGTTGCGGCTGATCAGCGTCAGCCAGCTGAGCGGACGGCGGGCAAAATCCTCGGTGGCGAGATAATCGACCGAAATCTGGTTGGCGAGCGGCGCCAGCATGCAGCCGACCAGCCCCATGTCATGATACCAGGGCAGCCACGAGACGACACGGTCGCCATGGCCGGCTTCCATGCAATGGGCATGGCCGGCGAGGTTGGCCAGCAACGCCTCGTGGGTCACCGATACGCCGTGCGGGAAGCGGGTGCTGCCGCTGGAATATTGCAGATAGGCGATATCGGTCGACCGCGCCTGGGGCAGCGGCGCATCGGGCGCCGTCTCGGCGAAATACACCGCCCAGTCAGCGGCGGTGCAAAGCCCCTGCGCCGCCTGTTCGACCATCGGGAACAGCCCTTCGGGCGACAGGACCAGGCGCGGGTCGCAGCTGCGCAGCTGGGTGGCAATCTGGTCGACATAGGCGTCGCGGCCGCCGAAACTTGTCGGCAACGGCAGCGGCACCGGCAGCGCGCCGGCGTAAATGGCGGCAAAGAAGGCGGCGGCAAAGCCTGGGCCGGTTTCGGCGATCAGCGCAACGCGGTCGCCGGGCGCGACGCCGTCGGCGATCAGCCGCAGCGCCTGGCGGCGCGCATCGGCAGCGATGGCGCGATAGGGATAGGCATGGACGAGATCGGCGCGGGCATCGTGAAAATTCATGCCCTTGTCGCCCAAGGCCGCATAGTCGAGGGCTTCGCCAAGGGTGGCAAAGGACGCCCGCTTGTAGGGCAGGGCATCGAAGGTCGGCGTCGCTTTCAGTTCCAGGCTCTTGTCCAAGCCCTGTCTCCCTTTGTCCCCGTCGGCGCACCGAAACGGCGGACGACGGATTTATGAATCGTCTCTGCCCCAGCCGGGCGTTTAAATTCCGGCCCGATCATGGCACAAACAAGGCATGACGAAAGAAAGCCACGACGGCGACGGCGAAAAACGCCCGCAGCGGCAAAAGCGACGCGAATATGCGCCGCGCGAACCCCGGCCCATCGATGCGGCGCAGTTGCAGGACATGGCGCTGGGCTATGCCGCGCGCTATGCGACGACGGCGGCCAAGCTGCGCCGCTATCTGGTACGCAAGCTGGGGGAACGGCTGTGGACGCCCGCCGACCCACCCGACATCGAGGCGCTGGTGCTGCGGCTGACCAGCCTCGGCTATGTCGACGACCGCGCCTATGCGGCGGCCAAGCAACGCGATCTAACGGCGCGCGGCTTCGGCGCCGGCCGGGTGCGGGGTGCGCTGTCGGCCGCCGGCGTGTCCAGGGATGATGCAGGTGCCGTGATGGCGCCGGAGGACGGAGCGCCCTGGGACCCCTATGCGCCGGCGATTGCCTTTGCCCGCCGCCGGCGCTTCGGACCATTCGCGCGCGACGGCGCCGGAACCGATCCGGCACGGCGGCAGCGGGAGATGGCGGCGATGGCGCGCGCCGGCCATGACTTCGGCGTGGCGCGGCGGGTGTTGGCGGCCGTGGATGCCGAAGCCGCCGCGGCGTTGACACAGGATGATTGAACGCTCGCTGGCGGCGGTCACATGAAAACGCCGCCGGGGTTGCCCCCGGCGGCGTGCTTCAGCCTTGCGCATTCAGCCGCGCGTCTCAGGCGTCCACGGTCGGCGGCGGCAGCGCCTTGGTGGACCGGAGCCGCTTGGCGCGCGGCGGTTTCTTCGCCGCCGGGACGATCTCGAACGCCAGGTCGTTGTCCTTCAGATGGACGCGGACTTCGCCGCCATGGACCAGCTTGCCGAACAGCAGTTCCTCGGCGAGCGGCTGCTTGATCTTTTCCTGGATCAGGCGGCCCATCGGGCGGGCACCGTACAGCTTGTCATAGCCGCGCTCGGTCAGCCAGCTCTTGGCTTCGTCGGTCAGGCCGATGTGGACGTCGCGCTCGGCAAGCTGGACCTCAAGCTCGAGGACGAACTTGTCGATGACGCGGGCGACAACTTCGGGCGGCAGGTAATCGAACGCCACGACCGCATCGAGACGGTTGCGGAATTCGGGGGTGAACATCCGCTTGATCGCCTCCTCGTCCTCCCCGACGCGCTGGGTGGAGCCGAACCCGACCCCTTCACGCGCCATGTCGGCGGCGCCGGCATTGGTCGTCATGATGAGGATGGTGTTGCGGAAATCGACCGTTTTGCCGTGGTGGTCGGTCAGCTTGCCATTGTCCATGACCTGCAACAGGATGTTGAACAGATCGGGGTGCGCCTTCTCGATCTCGTCGAGCAGCAGCACCGAATGCGGCTGCTGGTCGACGGCATCGGTGAGCAAGCCGCCCTGGTCGAAGCCGACATAGCCCGGGGGCGCACCGATCAGCCGCGAGACCGAGTGGCGCTCCATATATTCGGACATGTCGAAGCGCGTCAGCGGAATGCCGAGGATGGCGGCAAGCTGTTTGGCGACTTCGGTCTTGCCGACCCCGGTGGGGCCCGAGAACAGATAGCTGCCGATCGGCTTGTTGGGCTCGCGAAGGCCCGCGCGGCTGAGCTTGATCGCGCTCGCCACCCGTTCGATCGCCTTGTCCTGGCCAAAGACAACGCGCTTGAGATCGGCCTCGAGCGTGCCAAGCGCCTTCTTGTCGTCGGTCGAAACCGACTTCGGCGGGATGCGCGCCATCGTGGCGATCACCGCCTCGACCTCGCGGACGCCGATGGTCTTCTTGCGCTTGTTTTCGGGCACCAGCATCTGCGATGCGCCAGTCTCGTCGATGACGTCGATCGCCTTGTCGGGCAGCTTGCGGTCGTTGATGTAGCGCGCCGAAAGCTCGACCGCCGCCTTGATGGCTTCGGGCGTGTATTTCAGCTTGTGGTGTTCCTCATAGGACGGCCGCAGCCCCATCAGGATCTTGACGGTGTCCTCGATCGACGGCTCGTTGACGTCGATCTTCTGGAACCGGCGCAGCAGGGCGCGATCCTTCTCGAAGTGGTTGCGGAACTCCTTGTAGGTCGTCGAGCCGATGCAGCGGATGGCGCCCGAGGACAGCGCCGGCTTGAGCAGGTTCGATGCGTCCATGGCGCCGCCCGACGTCGCTCCGGCACCGATGACGGTGTGGATTTCGTCGATGAACAGCACGGCATGGGGCAGCTTTTCCAGCTCGTTGACGACGTTCTTCAGCCGTTCCTCAAAGTCACCGCGATAGCGCGTGCCGGCGAGCAGCGCGCCCATGTCGAGCGAGTAGATGACGGCGGGCAGCAGCACGTCGGGCACCGAGCCTTCGATGATCTTGCGCGCCAGGCCCTCGGCGATCGCCGTCTTGCCGACGCCGGGATCGCCGACATAGAGCGGGTTGTTCTTCGACCGGCGGCACAGGATCTGGATGGTGCGATCGACCTCGGCGTGACGGCCGATCAGCGGGTCGATCTTGCCGGTCTTGGCCTTTTCGTTGAGGTTGACGGTGAACTGCTTCAGCGCGGATTCGGCCTTGGCCTTGTCGCCCTTTTCGGATTTTTCCGACTTTTCGGCCTTTTCCGCCTTCTCGCCCTCGTCCCCGCCCGATCCCTTGACGGCGCGCGCTTCCGACTGGCCCGATTTGGCGATGCCATGGCTGATGAAGCTGACGGCGTCGAGGCGCGTCATGTCCTGCTGCTGCAGGAAGAAAACCGCATGGCTTTCGCGCTCGGAAAACAGCGCGACGAGGACATTGGCGCCGGTGACTTCCTCGCGCCCGGACGACTGGACGTGGAGGATGGCGCGCTGGACGACGCGCTGGAAGCCGGCGGTGGGCGACGGATCGACGCTGGCATCGGCCTTCAGCGCCGAAAGCTCGCTGTCGAGATAGCGTGCCAGCTGGCCCTGCAACTCGTCGACGTCGACGTTGCACGCCTTCAGCACGGCAAGACCGTGGGTATCGCTGGTCAGTGCCAGCAGCAGATGTTCGAGCGTGGCATATTCGTGGGTGCGGCGCGCGGCTTCGGCCAGCGCGTTGTGCAGCGTTTTTTCCAGCTCGCGGGTGAAAGAGGGCATGCCTGTCTCCGCTTGCGCACCGGGCGAAAGGCCCGGCGTCTTGAAGGGAATGTCACCCCGACCGTGCCAAACATCAAGGGGGCAATCAAAATGCCGCCGCCTGTGACATCACGGCACGGCGGCTGGCCGGTTAACGGCGGCTGCCAACCATCGAAAATCGGGTGTCGGGAGCGCTGCCGTTGCGGTATGGCCGCTCGGCAGATCGATGGGGACGACGATGATGATGCGCTGGATGCCGATGACAGCCGTGCTGATGGTTGCTGCGCCCGCGCTGGCGCAAGCGCCTGCCGCGGCGACAACGCCTTCGGCATCAACGGCGATGACTCCGGCGAAAATGCCGCCGGGCTATCTCGCCGGCAAGCCGCCGGTCGACATTCTGAAGCTGTTGCCGGCGCCGCCCGCTGCCGGCAGCGCCCAGGACATCGCCGATCGCACCGCCTATGCCGCCAGTGCAAAGGGCATCGGCGGCGCCGACTGGAAGGCGGCGACGGCCGAGATCAACCCGACAAGCCCCGAATTCATGGCGGCCCTGTCCTGTGCGGTCGGCACGAAATTGTCGCTGCAGGCGACGCCGGCAACGATGGCGATGGTCGCGCGCGCCGGGGTCGACCTGATCGGGCCGATGACCGTTGCCAAGCAGCATTATGCCCGGCCAAGGCCGTTCACGACCGACAAGGGCCAGGCATGCGATCCGGTGGCAGCCGATGGCGTCGGGGCGCGGCTGGGCTGGTCCTATCCCAGCGGCCATAGCGGCATCGGCTGGCTATGGGCGCTGGTCCTGTCCGATGCCGCGCCGGCGCGCGCGCCGGCGATCCGCAGCTTCGGACAGGCCACGGGTGACCTGCGGATCGCCTGCCGCGTCCACTGGCTCAGCGATGTCGAAAATGGCCGCATCCTCGCGACGACGGTCTATCAGCGCATCGCCGCCGAACCCGAATATCAGGCCGATCGGGAGCGCGCCGCGGCGGAGCTTGCCAAGGCACCCCGCCTCGATTGCGCCGGCCGCTGACGGCGACGGTCAATCGGCCAGGCGCACGCAGTCCCGGCCAGCGTTCTTGGCGTCGTACAATGCTGCATCGGCGGCCGACATCAAGGCTTCGCTGTCGTCGGTGATCGAGGTGGCGATGCCCACGCTGACGGTCAGATAGCCGAGCGGAGACCGGGGGTGAGCGACGTCGAGTGCCGTCACGGCGGCGCGGATACGCTCACCCAGTTCCAGCGCGGCTGCTGGGTCGCCCAGCCGCGTCAGCATGGCAAATTCCTCGCCGCCGATCCGGGCCACGGCGCTGCCCGGCGGCACCGCCGACCGGATCGCGCCGGCAAGGCGCCGCAAGGCGGTATCGCCCGCGCCATGGCCCAGGCTGTCGTTATAACCCTTGAACCAGTCGGCATCGATCATCATCACCGTGACCGGCAGCGGCTCACCACTCCGCGTGACGCCGGCGAGCGCGCGTTCGAAGCTGCGGCGATTGCCGAGCAACGTCAGCGGATCGGTCAGGCTGAGCCCGGCGGCGTGTTTGTGGGCGGCGACCAGGTCGGCAATGGACCGGCGATGGCGCATCTGGATCATCGCCATTCGCCAGCAATAAAGCAGGACCGCCGACATGCCGAGGGCCGGGCCGACCGGATCGCCGCGCAACCGTTCGGTCAGCACCGCGGCAAGGGTGGCGATGGGGATGATTGCCGGTGCGATGATCCCCACTGGCGCGGCCAGTTGCGTCAGGCCGCCCGGCAGCGATGCGGGTGGCACGCCGCGGAACAGGAAAAAGGCCAGCATCGGCAAGGCGCCGAACACCAGCCACGGCGAACCCGATGGCACCTGCCAGGTGACGAGGAAGAGATGATTGACCAGCAGCCCCGATGCCACATAAGTCAGCAGCATCGCTGCCACCGGACCGAACAGACCGCCGCCGGGGCGGTCCCGTTGCAGCAGCGCCACCAGCGTGGCGAGCACCGCCAGCGCGAGCGCCTGCAATTCCCGAATGGCATGGGTTTCGTTGACGGCCAGGGACGGCAGATCGGTCAGCGGGTTGCCGAGCATCAACAGGCTGACGGCGGCGAGATAGACCGCCGCCTGGGCGATATCCAGCCGCCATATCCGGCGATCGGCCTCGTCATCGATTCCGCAGGTCAGCATCAGCAGCAGCGGCACGCCGCGCGCCATGAACAGCACGCTGTCGATCAGCGCGTGACCCGAATCCGCTGCCACGATATCCTGCAGCACGAAGATTGCGACATAGGCGAGCGCCCAGAACAGCATCGCCGTCGCCAACAGCCACCACAAGGCACGGTTCTGCCGCTGCACGCGCGCCTGGCATGCGGCATAATGCCCGACCAGCAATGCCTGGCCGCCAAGCGCAACCACTGTGACCAGCACTTCATCGGGCCAGACAGAGCCTGCCACCAGTTGCACAAGAACAAGCAACAGCGACGCAGCGAGCCACGGCCCGACGCCGGCAAGAGCCGTTGGCGCGCACCATCCGAAACCGCTGGGAAGCGGTGGCAGGAGCCTGTTCGTCTTCACCTCAACCTTGCCGAATTGCCCCGTTGGCTCATGGCCACCCACCCCAAGCGGAGACGACGTAGCAGCGTCGCAGTTCCGCAACAATGGCACTCCTAATGCAACATAGTTAACAAGTGGAAACCTGCGTCAACGTGACGAGTGCGGCACGAGTCCTCGGTGTTGCGGCCTAGTATTGCGGTGCGGAGGCGCCATATCGAGGACGCAATCTGGCGCTATGGCGTCGCCGAGGCGTGATCTAGCCCGTTGTTTGGAAGCCCATGACGATCCAGTCCCCAAACCATGCCGCAACATTTGCACCGCAGTTGCGGGTCGCCGAGGATACGGCGATGATCCGTGCGGCGGCGCAAGTGACGCGTGACCTCGCCGCGGCGCGACCGGCGATCTATTGGGCCGATTTTCTCGGTTCGGCGCTGCTGGGCTATACCGGACTGGCGCTGGCCATGACGGCATCGGGCTGGCTGGCGGTGCTGGCCGGCGTCGTGGCGGTGCTCGCCTTGTATCGCGCCGGCCTTTTCACGCACGAGATCGCCCATCTGCGTCCAGGCGCCGTGCCGGGCTTCCGCACCGCCTGGAACTTCATCATCGGCGTGCCGCTGCTGGTGCCGTCGTTCATGTACGAGAATGTCCACAGCATCCACCACACGCGCATCCGTTATGGCACGGCCGAGGACCCTGAATATCTGCCCCTGGCGCTGATGAAGCCGTGGACGGTGCCGATGTTCGCCATCGTGGCGGTGCTGGCGCCGATCGCGCTGCTGCTGCGGTTCGGCATTCTTGCGCCGCTGTCGCTGGTCATTCCGCCGCTGCGCCGGATGCTGGTCGCGCGCTATTCGTCGCTGTCGATCAACCCCGAGTTTCGCCGACGGGCGCCGGAGGGGGCCTTTGCCCGCCATTGGGCAATCTGGGAAACCGCCGCCAGCCTTTGGGCAATGACGCTGCTCGCCCTGGTGGTCACCGGCGTGGTCCCGCTGCGGGAATTTGCCATTGCACTGGCCGTCGTATCGGCGGTTACGGTGCTCAACCAGGTCCGCACACTCGTTGCGCATCTTTGGGAAAATGACGGCGAGCAGCTGACAGTGACCGGCCAGTATCTGGACAGTGTCAACGTGCCGCCGCCGGGGCTCTTGCCTGCCCTTTGGGCCCCCGTCGGCCTGCGCTACCACGCGCTGCACCATTTGCTGCCCGGCGTGCCCTATCATGCGCTCGGCGAGGCGCATCGGCGGATCCAGGCGGCGGTACCCGCCGATTCGCCTTACCATGTGGCCAGCTACCCGGGCCTGACCGGGTTGGTGGTGCGGCTGGTCAGGGGCGGGCGCCGCCCCTGAGGCGGCTTACGCCGCGGCGTTGAAGGGCTTGTCCTTGTCGGGCCGCAGGTCGCCCGGCAGGCCGAGGACGCGCTCGGCGATGATGTTGCGCAAGATCTCGTCGGTGCCCCCGGCGATGCGCAGCCCGGCCGCGCCAAGGTAACTGCCCTGCAGCTTGGCGAGTTCGGGGTCGCCATCGGCGCCGGTGACAAAGCCGTCCCCGCCCGCGAGGTCGAGCGCGAAGCTCGCCATTTCCTGCATCGTCTTGGCGACGACGACCTTGGAAATGCTCTGCTCCGGCCCCGGCATCTGGCCGCGCGACAGGGCGGACAGGGCGCGCATCTGGGTCAGCTTGATGCCCTGGTCGTTGATATAGCTTTGCGCGATGCGTTGACGGACGTCACCCGCTTCGATGGCGGGACCGCCGACCGGCGCTTCGACACCGCGGGCGAGCTTCATCAGTGTTTCGTAACCCGGCGCATGGCGCGGCTTGCCGCCGACGGCGAGGCGTTCGTGCATGAGGGTGGTGAGCGCGACCTTCCAGCCGTTGCCGACATCGCCGAGCCGGTGCGTGTCCTTGACGCGGACGCCGGTGAAGAACACCTCGTTGAAGTCGCTGCCGCCCGACATCTGCTTGATGCCGCGCACCTCGACGCCGGGCGCCTTCATGTCGACGATGAACATCGTCAGGCCCTTGTGCTTGGGAACGCTCGGATCGGTGCGGGTGACGACGATGCCATAATCGCTGGCATGGGCGAAGCTGGTCCACACCTTCTGGCCGTCGATCACCCATTCGTCGCCATCCTGGACGGCACGGGTGCGGATGCCGGCAAGGTCGGACCCGGCCGAAGGTTCGGAGAACAGCTGGCACCAGACTTCATCGCCGACCAGCGCCTTGGGCACATAGCGTTCGGCAATTTCGGCCGAGCCATGGGTGAAGACCGTCGGAATGCACATGCCGAGCCCGATCGAATACAGGCCGGAGGGGGCGTGGAAGCGGCTTTCCTCCTGGCCGTAGATGATCGACTGCATCGGCCCCAGCCCCTGGCCGCCGAAGGCCTTTGGCCACGTGATGCCGGTATAGCCGGCGGCGAACTTCTTCGCCTGCCAGGCCTTGGAGCGCTGGATGAACTCATCGAGCTTCCACGCCGTTTCGGGGGGCTCCCGATATTCGGCGGCGTTGTCTTCCAGCCAGGCGCGCGCCTTGGCGCGATATTCGGCTTCTTGCGGAGTGTCGTTGAAGTCCATGAGTCGATCCTTCGAGGCGATGGCAGGAGTGTGCCCGGTGTCGGCCGGCGTTACGCTGCGGCGCGGTTACGCAGTTCGAGCGCGCGGACGAGCCGGTCCGCCCACCAGCCGCGCGCGGCGAGCGACGCGGTGAGGGCGCGGGCGCGGCGATAGTAGAATTGGCAATCGCTTTCCCAGGTGAAGCCGATGCCACCGTGCAGCTGGACGGTTTCCTCCGCCGTGAAGCTGAGCGCGTCGAGGCTGGCGACGCGGGCGGCGGCGGCGGCCTGACGGAGTTCGGCACCATCGGAGCCGATCATCGCGACACCATGGAGCGCGTGGGCGCGGGCGAGTTCGATCTTGATGAACATGTCGGCGCACTTGTGCTTGACGCCCTGGTAGCGTCCAATGGTCTGGCCGAAGGCGATGCGCGTCTTGGCATATTCGACCGTCATGTCCATCGCCGCCGAAGCGGTGCCGATCGCTTCATAGGCGAGGATGACGGCGGCGCGGTCGAGCCATGCCTGGTAGGCGGCAGGGTCGCCCAGGGGTTCGGCGGGGGTATTGGCGAGGGTCAGCCGGCCGTGGCGGCGGACCAGGTCGAGGGTTTCGACGGGTTCGACAAGGGCGTCGTTGAGGTCGACGATCCACAATGACGGGCCATCGGGGCCGGCGGCAGCGACGATGGCGAGATGCGCGCCGGGCAGGTCAGGGACCGGGGCCTTGCTGCCGGTCAGCGTGTGGCCGCTGGCGGTGGTGGCGACGGTGGCGGGGGTGACCGCGCCGGGCTCGTTCCAGGCGGGGACGGCGATCAGGCTGCCATCGGCGATGCCGGGGAAATATTTTGCCTGCTGCGCCTCGGTGCCGGCGATCAACAGCGCTTCGGTGGCGAGGAGGGTGGACACCAGTGGCACGACGGCAAGCGCGGCCCCTGCTGCTTCGGCGAGCTGGCAGCTTTCCTCGGCGCTCATCCCCAGGCCGCCATGCGCCTCGGGAACGCGCGCCGCGGTCCAGCCTAGATTGGCGATTTCGGCCCAGAGGCCGGCATCGAAATCAGGAGCGCCGGAGGCCATGGCCTTTCGCGCCGGCGCCGTGCCGGCCTTGTCGGCAAACAGCTTTTTCGCCTGTTCGCCAAGTGCCTTGGCATCGTCGGAAAAATCGAAATTCACGTCGCCGCTCCCCAAATGGTTGGCGGCAACTTACCTTAACGTCAACCGCAGACAACCCGCGCCTTTTAGGGGGTGCCGAGGCGAAACCGCGCGAGATGGTCGTAATGGGGGCGGCACGCATCGCGGATGATGGCAGCGTCGCCCGACACGCCGGGCAGGGGCGGCTCGCTGGCTTCGAAGCCTGTGGTTTCAAACACGCGCCCATACCAATGGCTGGCCCAGATGCCATCGCTGGCGCGGCCACCGGGTGCCCAGTGCAGCATGGCGGGGTCGAAAGCGATGCCCAGCGCCGCACACAGGGCCGTCAGCGTGCCGCGCGGGTCGCGCAGGACATCGGCGGAATCGATGACGGGGGGCGGCGACCCGCGCCGGTCGGCCTCGCGGTCGAACCAGGCGCGCTGCCGGGCATAGCCGAGCGCCTCGGCAGTGATGGTCTCGCGCTTGGCGGCATAGCTGCTGATGACCCGTTCGGGGGCCCGAATGAGAAAGGCGTGGGTGAAGCCGGGTAGGTCCGACGCGGCGGCCGGGCCGACCATGTGATGGACCATATGCTTCTGGTACCAGATCGGCGCCGAAGCCGGCCCGGCGAGCGTGGCGGCGACGCTGGTCCAGTCGCAGTCCATGTCGGCGATGATGTCGGCAGCCATTGGGTGGTCGTCGCCGGTCGCCTGCAGATAGGCGCCGTAAAAGGGCTCATCGCTGACGATCGTGTCGGCGCGCGCGCCGAAGCTGCGCATCATCGCCGTCGACAGGTTGCGCGGGCCGGACCACATGGCGATGCGCACCGTCACGCGCCACTGTCCTTCAGCGCGTTGTACAGATCGATCAGCCTGGCCGTCACCGGGCCCGGCAGCGGATGCGGCATCGATCGCCCGTCGATGGCGGCGACCGGCGTCAGGCCGCCGAAGGTGCCGGTGACAAAGGCCTCGCTGGCAGCGAGAAGATCGTCGGGGGCAAAATCGCCCTCGGTCACCGCCATCCCCGCTGCCCTCGCCACCGCCAGCACATTGGCGCGGGTGATGCCGTTGAAACAGAACGCCCCGGACGACGTGCGCAGTTCGCCGTCCACGACCCAGAAGAAGTTGGTGGCGTTGCAGCTGGCGATGTTCCCGGCCGGATCGCGCATCAGCGCTTCATCGGCGCCGGCGGCAATGGCTTCGTTGAGGGCGAGGATGAGCGGCAGGCGGCTGTGCGAATTGATCCGCATGTCGAACATGTCGGGCGGCGTGCAGCGGATACCGGCGGTGTGCAGCCGCAGCCCGGTGGTGCGCAGCGCCGGCGCGGGTTGCTTGTATTCGGCCAGGATGACGATCGTCGGCCGGCCCAGCGCATTGCGCGGATCCTGGTTGGCGGCCTTTTTTTCGCCGCGCGTGACCATCAGGCGCAGATGCGCGCCATCCTCCATGCCGTTCGCCGCGCAGGTTTCGGCGAGCGCCGCTGCAAATTCGGCGCGGGTCAATTGCATGTCGAGCCCGATCGCGGCGGCACTGGCGAACAGCCGGTCGAGATGGGCATCGAGGAACAACAGGCGGCCATGGTGGAGACGCAAGCCTTCCCAGACGCCATCGCCCAGGACGAACCCTGCGTCGAACACCGAGACCAGCGCCGCGGCGCGGTGCACCAGCGCGCCGTTGAGCCAGATCAGGAGGTTGTCGTTGCGCGGATCGGCGGCAAAATCCTGCGAGCCCGTCACCTGCACCTCATCGCTTGAACAGTTCGTCGGCGGCGGCACGGAAGCTGGCTGCCGCGGTGCGCTTGGCCCTCGCTCGCGCCAGTTCGGCCTCGAGCGCGGCGATGCGGTCGTCGAGCTCGGCGACCGACAGCTTGTCGAGGTCTTCGCGGGCCAGGTCCGCCAGGGTGTCGGCCTTGCGGCGCGGCAGGTCGGGGTCTTCGAACATGCAGCAGACGTTGACCGGCGCGGCGGGCAAGTCAATATCCGCGCATGACCATTCCCGCCACCATGACCGCCATCGACCCCAGCGCCGCGGGAGGCCCGGAGGTTTTGCAGCCCGTTACCCGGCCGGTGCCGACGCCGGAGCCGGGGCAGGTGCTCGTCAAGGTCGCTGCTGCCGGGGTCAACCGTCCCGATGTGCTGCAGCGCCAGGGGCTGTACCCGATGCCGCCGGGGGCACCGACGATCCCGGGGCTGGAGATTGCCGGGACGATCGTGGCGCTGGGGACCGATGTGACGCGCTGGCGGGTCGGCGATGCGGTCTGTGCGCTGGTGGCCGGCGGCGGCTATGCCGAATATTGCACGGCGCCGGCGGGCCAGTGCCTGGCGGTGCCGTCGGGCATGGCGCTGACCGATGCCGCCGGGCTGCCGGAAACCTGGTTCACCGTCTGGTCGAATGTCATGGACCGTGGCCATGCGCGCCCCGGTGAGACGCTGCTGGTGCATGGTGGCACGAGCGGCATTGGCGTGACAGCAATCCAGCTCGGCACGGCTCTGGGGATGACGGTGATCGTCACGGCGGGGAGCGGTGAAAAATGCGCCGCGGCGCTGGCGCTGGGCGCGGCGCACGCGATCGACTACAAGGCGCAGGATTTCGTCGCCGAAGTGGCGCGGATCACGGATGGGCGCGGCGTCGACCTGGTGCTCGACATGGTCGGCGGCGATTATGTGCCGCGCAATCTGCAGTGCCTCGCCGACGATGGCCGCCATGTCAGCATCGCCTTCCAGCGCGGCCCGCGCGCCGATCTCGACCTGGTGGCGGTGATGCGCAAGCGGCTGACGCTGACCGGATCGATGCTGCGGCCGCGTTCGGTGGCATTCAAGACCGCGATCGCCGAGACGCTGGAAGGCGTTATCTGGCCGGAGTTCGAGGCCGGGCGGATCGTGCCGGTGACCGACAAGGTCTTCCCGCTCGTCGAGGCAGCGGAAGCACATCGCCGGATGGAGGCGGGGACGCATGTGGGAAAGATCGTGCTGAGCGTCTGAGCGGCTGGCCTCCCCTCTCAACCGAGAGGCGATTTGGGCGGCCGCCGCCGGTAGAGCAGTGGCAACCAACGAGGGACCGCTCATGCTCAACCGGCTCGACGACTATCCCGTCCACCAGACGCCCGAGCCGCTGGCGGTGCTGGCGACGAGCGATCGCAATGCCTATGACCGGACCTGGTTCAACGGCTATGCGCCCGACGGCAGCTATTATTTCGGGCTGGGCATGGCGGTGTATCCGCACCGCGGCATCCTCGATTGCGCCTTCAGCACGGTGCGGCCGGGCCAGCGGCAGCATTGCTTTTATGGATCGCGGCGGGCGCCGGTGGAGCGCACCGAAATGGCGGTAGGGCCGTTCCGCATCGAAGTCGTCGAGCCGATGCGGCGGACGCGGGTCATCCTCGACGACAATGAGACCGGCATCGCCTGCGACCTGACCTTTTCCGCCCGGACGGCGGCCATCGAGGAAGCGCGGCAGACATTGTGGCAGAACGGCCGCCGGGTCATGGACGCGACGCGGTTTGACCAGTTCGGGCGATGGAGCGGCGTGGTGCGGACGCCCGATGGCGAGTGCCGCGTCGACGAAGCGGTGTGCCGGGGCACCAAGGACCGCAGCTGGGGCGTGCGCCGGGTGGGCGAGCCCGAAACCGGCGGTGCGCCGGCCATGCCCGGCGGCATCATGTTCCTGTGGGCGCCGCTGGTCTGGGACGACCATGTCACCCATGCGATCTTCTTCGACGGGCCGCAGGGGCAGGCGCTGGTGCGCGAAGGGATCGTCGCGCCGCTCTATGCCGCCGAGGCCGATATTCCCGGTACCGAGGATGGCCGCGACCAGCGGATGGCGACGGCGCGGCACAGGGTGGCCTATGTGCCGGGCACCCGGCTGGCACGCAGCGCCGAGATCGACCTGGTCGGGCATGACGGAGCCGTGCGCACGATCGCGCTGGAACCCCTTCTGCGCTTCCAGATGAAGGGGCTGGGCTATGGCCATCCGGTCTGGGGGCAGGGGATGTGGAAGGGCGAACTGGCGATCGGTGGGGAGAGCTTCGACGTCGCGGCGCTCGATTTGCTGGCGCCCGAAAATCTCCACGTCCAGCAGGTGGTGCGTGCCACCGACGGGGCGCGGACCGGGGTCGGCGTGCTCGAGCAAGTGGTGTTCGGGCCCTATGCGCCGGCAGGGTTTGCGTCGTTCCTGGACGGGGCGAAATAGGTCACAGCCAATAGCCGAAGCTGTCGTGGTCGGCGGCCTGTTCGCAGGCGCCCTGGGTCATCTTGAGGAACAGCGCATCGGCGCGGGGGGTGCGCTCGACGGACAGCGCCGAAAACACCCCCATGAGGATGCCGTGGAGGGTGAAGCGGCGATAATCGCGCCAGCAGGCGTCCCAGCCATAGCCGGTGACGCCGCGGCGCAGCAGCTCGGCATGGTAGAAGCGCACCAGTTCGGCTTCGTGCGCGCGCCGATCGGCCGGGGACAGGCCGGCCGAAAGGAAATAGGCGACATCGGTCAGGCCGGGGCCGGCGGTGACGGTCTGCCAGTCGAGCGTCGCCATGCGGCGACTGCCGTTGACGTCGAACATGATGTTGTCGAGGCGGAAATCGGCGTGCTGGACCGTGACCGGGGCGTCGTTGCCGGTGCGCATCGCGATGATGGCAGCGGGCAGGCGTTCGACCATGGCCAGATGTTCGGGCGGCAGCAGGCTTGAAAAACGCTCGCGGAACAGCCCGATGATGGTCGGCAGCATGGCATCGACCATCCCCGCCAGCGCCGCCGGGCGCACCGCCAGCCAGTCGAGCCCAGGCAGCGCCGGATCGCCCCAGCGCGGCCCATGGAGCGCGGCGGCCTCGGCCATGGCCGTGCGGGCGTCGTCGAGGCTGCATCCGGCAAGCTGGTCCCCCTGCCGGGCCGGCGCAAGGTCGGCGAGCAGCAGCACGAAATCGTCGCTGACAGGGTCGATCAGCGCCGCATAGGCGTGGGGGGTGTGGATGGCGACGCTGGCGGCGAGCTCACGGTAGAAGCTGACTTCGCGCAGATACAGAAGATGGTCGCTGCCCGATTTGCGGCTGACGGGATCATGCGCGGGGAATTTGCCGATGATGGCGGCGGGGGCTTCGGGCGGTGCATCGGCATAGTCGAGGGTGAAACGGTAGCTGTCCGCCACCAGTCCGTTGCCGACGGGGGCGCGGGTGAAGCTGGTGACGCGCCCGTGGGGCAAGGTGCCGGCGGTGCGGAGGGCGGTGGTCAGCCAGGCGGGGTCGATGGTGTCGGCGGTGCGCAAGTCCATCGGGGCATGATGGACCGGCGTCGCGGGCGGGGTTACCCGGTGCTTTGGGCAGGGTTATTGCGCCATTGCCGTGATGAGGCTGTGCCACTGCGTCAGCGCCGGGGCGATGGCGGCGAGTGGAATGCGCTCGTTGAGGCCATGGGCGAACTGGTCCTCGGGCTTCATGAACAGCGCGCTGACGCCATAGGAGGGAATACCGACGGCGCGGTAATAGACGCTGTCGCTGGCGCCGGCGTCCATTGCCGGGACCGGCACGATGCCCGGATGGGCGGCGGCGACGGCGCGAGTGACGGCGGCCATGACATCGGGTCGCAGCGGCGATGCGGGCGTCGATACCCATTCCTGCGCGGTTTCGACCTTGACCGCGGGGTCGGCGACGATGGTTTCGATTGTCTTGCGGGTCGCTTCGACACTGGTGCCCGGAAAAATGCGGCAGTTGACGGTCAGCGCCGCCTTTTGCGGCAAGGCGTTGGGGGCATGGCCGCCGGTCATCATCGTCGGGACGCAAGTGGTGGCGATCTGGCCGATGCTGGCCGGGTCGGCGCGCAGCGTCGCGATGGCGGCGGCATCGCCGGGGTTGCGGGCGAAGGCGACCATGGCGTTGCCGATGGCGCCGCCCTGTTTCTGCCCCTCGGCGGTCAGCGAGGCGCGGGTGATCTCGTTGATCTGCGGGGCAAAGCGATAGGCATCGACGCGGCTAGCCGCCGCCGCCAGCTGGGCGATCGCATTGGGGCTGGTCGGGCGGCTGCTGTGGCCGCCGGGGTTGGTGACGGTCAGCCGGTAGTCGGCATAGGTTTTCTCGGCCGCCGACAGTGAATAGCCGCTGGCGGCGCCGCCGGCATCGAGGCCGCCGCCGCCATCGCTGTTGAGCATCAGCGCGACACCGGCGGCCTTGGCCTCGGCGGCCTGTTTTTCCGCAGTGAGGCCGTCGGTCTCCTCGTCTCCTGACAGGAACAGGTGGATGTCGCGGTTCGGCCGGAAGCCTTCGCGCTTCATTGCTGCAAGGGTGGCAACGACCATCGACACGTCGAACTTGTTGTCACCCACGCCGCGGCCGAACAGATAACCCCCGTCTTCGGTGGCCGTGAAGGGGTCGCGCGCCCAGTCCTTGGGATCGGCTTCGACGACGTCCATGTGCCCGGTTATGGCGATCGGCGGACGGGTGCCGTTGCCTTTCCAGGCAAGATGGAGGTTGGCGGTTTCGCCGACAGGCGTGATGCGGATGTCCGCCGGCGCAAAACCCGCGGCGACCAGCTGCGATTTCAGGAAGTCGGCATAGGCCGGGACCTTGCCACGGCCCTTGACCGTATCGAACGCGACGCCCCGGGCGAGGAGCGCCCGAGCGTCGGCAACGGTCGCAGGGGCACCATGGGCAGGCGCGGCGGCAGCCAGCACCGCCGCGAGGACAATCGGGCGCAAGTCAGATACGGACGCGAACGGTCTGGCCCGGCGTGCCGGGGAAGTCCCGGAACAGCGCTTCGGCGAGGAGCGGCACGGCGTTGGTGGCGGCGCTGCGATCGTCATTGGCGGCGAGTTCCTTGGTGGCGCGGCCCTCCCAGATCTGGGTATTGTCGCTGCGGCGCTGGATGCGGACCGACAGGGTGGTGGTGCGCAGCGCCGGGTTGCGGCGGCTGCCGCCGACCGGCACCGCGACATTGGCGCCAAGGCCAGCGTTGTTGCCGATCGGCACGCCGACCCCGCCGCCCACCGTCACGCCGGGGCGGGTGACATTGCCCTGGGCATCGGCCTGGGTGATGTCCACCGTCGCGATATAATCGACCTGCGCGGCGGGCATCCCGGTCGAATAGCCAAGCCGGCGCATCTGGATGGCGACGGTTTCGGCGTGGGTGCGAAATTCCAGGTTGTTGGCCATGGCCGGATCGATCGCGACGACCGCGAGCGTGCCGCGGGTGATTGGCTGGTTGGTATGGAAGCGGGTGACGTCGGCATAAAGATTGTTGGAGCAGGCAGCGAGCGCCAGCATCGCCGCGGCGACGGGCACGGCGGCAAATTTCAAAGTCTTCATGGTTGTTCCCCCCGATAGCGGTGCGACATTATGTGCTCCAAACTACCAGACTGACGCGCGGTAGCAAGCCGTGGCCGTCACGATACCTGGCCGAGCGCATCGAAACGCGCGTCCTGCCATTCGCCGCTGGCGAGAACGGCGGCAAGCGTGTCCACGGCAATGCCGATATCGGCAAAGCGCGTGTAGAGCGCGGGAAAGCCGAAGCGCATCCGGTCCGGCGGCCGGCAATCGCCGATGACGCCATGGGCGATCAGCGCGGCCATGACCCTGCGTGCTTGCGGGTGGCGCAGGACGACCTGGGCGCCATGACGGAGCCGATGCGGCATTTCGACGGCAACGCCGGGGCAGCGCGCCGCGGCAAGGCGGGCGAAGCATTGCGCCAGCGCCGCCGACTTGGCTTCGGCTGCCGCCATGTCGACACCGGCGAAGGTGGCGACGCCGGCGGCAAGTGCCGCCATGGCAAGGACAGGCGGGGTGCCGGCAAGCAGTCGGCGGATGCCGGGGGCCGGCGACCAGTCGGCGGCGAACGCAAATGGCGCGGCATGGCCCATCCAGCCCTGCAGCGGCGGCTGCAGCGCCGCGTGGTGGCGGGCCGCGGCGAAGGCAAATGCCGGTGCACCGGGGCCGCCGTTCAGATATTTGTAGCCGCAACCCACCGCGAAATCGGCGTTGTCAGCATCGAGCGCGACCGCCAGCGCGCCGGCGGAATGGCTGAGATCCCACAGGATCAGCGCGCCTGCGGCATGGGCGGCGGCCGTCAAGGCCGCCATGTCATGGACGGCGCCGGTGCTGAAGTGAACATGGCTGAGGACGACGAGTGCGGTGTCGCCATCGATCGCGGCGGCGACATCGCCGCGTGGCACTGCCTCGCACCGCGCGCCGGTGGTGCGCGCCAGGCCATCGAGGATGTAGCGATCGGTGGGGAAATCACCGGCCTCGACGAGAATTTTCCGGCGGCCGGGGCGCAGCATCAGCGCGGCGCCGGCGAGCTTGTAGAGATTGACCGAAACCGAATCGCAGGCGATCACGCAGTCCGGCGGGGCGCCGATGATCGGGGCAATAGCGGCGCCGATGGTGGCGGGCAGGTCGATCCAGGCCTCGTCGTTCCAGCTGCGGATCAGCCCCGTGCCCCATTGGCGGGTGACGGCGTCGGCGAGCAGCGCCGGGGTCGCAGCCGGCAGCGGGCCGAGCGAGTTGCCATCCAGATAGACGATGCCGGCGGGCAGGGCGAAACGGGTGCGAAAGGGCGCGAGCGAGTCGGCGGCGTCGAGTGCCGACAGCATGGTTTCGTCGGCCGCTGCCGCCGGTTCGGCCGGCATCATGACCTGCTGGTGCGGGCAATGACGACGGCGGCGAGCGCGAGCAGCAGGATGGCGCCGGCTTCGAAGACGATGTTTTCGGGTGCCATGGTCTTGCCCTGCAGCACGATCAGCCGGGCGAGCGCGGTGATGGCGATGAAGATCGGATAGACGAACGGCGATTCCTTGCCGCCATAGAACACCGCGATCATGCCGATGACCTCGGTATAGAGGAACATCAGCAGGATATCGGCGAGGTTGACCGACCGCAGAGCGACGACGCGCTCGACTTCGAACGCGGCGGCGGCGAGCGTCATCACGGCGATGACGATCAGCAGCGTGCGTTCGATGGCGCGAAAGCCGCGCAGCGCCGAGGCGCGGGTGGCGGGATCGAGGCCTTCCTCATCCTTGCCGCCATGGTCGCCGCGGGGGGTGGGAGCATCGGCCATGGCCCACCTTATCAGGCGCCGTGCAGATGGCCAGTGGCGGGTTGCACGGGCGCGGCGCGCGGGTTACACTGTCAAGGCACAGCCGCTCCGGAAAGGGGCGGCTGTTTCCATTTTGAAACGTGAAGGTTGACCATGGCCGCTCCCACCCACCCGCTGATGCCGCACGCGACCGCTGCCTGGCTGGTCGACAATTCGGCGCTGACCTTCGAACAGATCGCCACATTCTGCGGGCTGCATATCCTCGAAGTCCAGGCGATTGCCGACGATACCGCAGCCACCAAGCTTGCGGGGCGCGACCCGGTGCGCAACGGCGAGCTGAGCCAGGGCGAGCTCGACCGCGGCCAGGCCAACCCGGATTATGCGCTGAAGCTGTCGCGCCAGCCCGAACAGTCGCGCCGCACCACCGGCCCGCGCTACACGCCGGTATCGAAACGGCAGGACAAGCCCGACGGCATCCTGTGGATCATCAAGAACCATCCCGAGATCACCGACAACCAGATTTCCAAGCTGATCGGCACGACCAAGACGACGATTGCCGCCATCCGCGACAAGAGCCACTGGAACTATGCCAATCTGCAGGCGCGCGACCCGGTGACGCTGGGCCTGGCAGGCCAGCGCGAAATGGACGCGCTGGTGGCGACGGCGGCGAAGAAGGCCGGCATCGACACCTCGCCCGATCTCGGCAAGCTGGGCGAGGACCGCGCCGCGCTGATCGAGCAGCTGCAGGCGGAACGGACCGCGGCCGAATATGTCAAGGAACATGGCGAGCCGGTCCAGCATGGCGGAACCGCGCTCGAACAGGGCGAGGCGCTGTTCCGGCGGTAACTGCGGCGATGCGGCACACGGCGTCTGCCGCGCGACCGTAGTTCTACCGGCTCGACTCGACGCACAGGGCCGGCCTAGGCCTGCCCGATGGCGAGAGGCGACGATTTGCACGATCACGCGGCGCCCGCCCGGGTGCCATGTGCCGGGTGCCGGGATGGCGCGGGTTTTTCCGCCCCGATCGCCATGGCGTTTCAGCCGATCGTCGACCTCGCGCTGGAACGCGTCCATGCCTATGAAGCGCTGGTCCGCGGGCCCGACAACGAAAGCGCGCAGAGCGTGCTTTCCAAGGTCAGCGAAGCCAATCGCTACGCCTTCGACCAGAAATGCCGGGTTGCCGCGATCGAGGGTGCCGTGGCAGCCGGCATTCTCGAAACCGATGCGCGCCTGTCGATCAACTTCCTGCCCAACGCGGTCTATTCGCCGCTGGCCTGCATCCAGCTGACCCTCGCGACGGCGCGGGCCAACGACTTCCCCACCGATCGGCTGATTTTCGAATTCACCGAGAACGAGCGCATGCCCGACCCGCGCCATGTGGCGGAGATCGTCCAAGCCTATCGCAAGATGGGCTTCGCCACCGCGCTCGACGATTTCGGCGCGGGCTTTGCCGGCCTCTCGCTGCTGGCCGCGATCCAGCCCGATATCATCAAGCTCGACCGGCAGTTGATCTGCGGGATCGACGCCAGCGCCGCAAAGCGCACCATCGTCGGGAATGTCGTGCGCATGAGCGGGGAACTGGGCGTGACGGTCATCGGCGAAGGCGTCGAGACGCCGGGCGAACTCGCGGTGCTCCGGCACCTCGGCGTTCGCTACGTGCAGGGATATCTGCTGGCCCGGCCGGCGTTCGCCGCCATCGTGCCGGTGTCCTTTCCCGTCGCGATCGCACCTGAAGACCCTTCGCCGGAATTGTCCATTTCCGTTCCCGGCATCGGCTGAAGCAGCAAATTGGGCGGTGCGCCGTAACGACGCCGGCCTGGAAAGACATGGGAAAACAGATGCAGAGCTTCGATGCGATTTCAACCGCCGCCTTGCACGGGATGGACGACGCCGGCCTCGACGCCTTGTCCTATGGCGTGATCGGGCTGGATCGCAACGGCCTTGTCGTCGTTTACAACGCCACCGAAGCGGCGCTTGCCGGATTGTCCCGGTCGCGGGTCGTCGGCGGGCAGTTTTTCGACAATATCGCCCAGTGCATGAACAATTTCATGGTGGCACAGCGTTTCGAGGACGAGCCCGAACTCGACGCCGTCATCGACTTCGTGCTGACGCTGCGGATGAAGCCGACCCCGGTCAAGCTGCGGCTGTTGCAAACCCGCGACGTCCCGTTGCGCTACGTCCTGGTCGAGCGTGACCTTGCCGGTCGTTGATGGCTGACATGGCCGACACGGATCTCGAGGATGCGCTGGAGCTGCTTTACGCATGCCCGGTCGGGATCGTGCAGGCCACGCTCGACGGCGGCATCGTCATGGTCAATCCGATGGCGATGAACCTGCTCCTGCCGATCTCCGCAGACGGCATCGTCGTCAACCTGTTCACCGTGCTCAACCGCTATTCACCGGAATTGCGCAGCAAGATCAGGGAGTTCACCGACCGACAGGGGACATTGTGCGAGAACCTTCGCATTTTCGTCAATGCGGCCGGCAAGAACGGCGCTGCCGATGCGCATGTGCTGTCGTGTACGCTCATCAAGATCAATGATCGCAAGATGATTGCCACGCTGTCGGACGTGTCGCAGCAGGTCGTCCAGGAAGGGCGGCTGCGGCAGGCCGAAACCTGGTTCGCCACCCTGATCGATTCGGTCAACGACTTTGCCGTCATCTCGCTCGATCGCCATGGCATCATCGACGGCGTCAACCCGGCCGCGGCCCTGCTGACCGGCGCCAGCCAGGAAGTGATGATCGGCCAGCGGCTCGACCGGTTCGACACGCCGGAACAGGGTGGATCGACCTATAGCGCGCTGGAGCAGATGGCGATCGCGCAGCGCGACGGCTGGCATCTCGACGAAGGCTGGCGCCAACGGGCGAATGGCGAGCGCTTCTGGTGTCAACGCCTGCTGGCGGCGCGCAGCGAGGACATGGTCCGGGGCGAGCGGATCGTTTCAGGCTATACCGTCGTCCTGCGCGACGTGACCCGCGGCGATTCCGACAGCGCGCGACTGAAGGAGATGCTGACCACCGACCACCTTACCGGGGCGTGCAATCGGGCGCACTTTTTCGAACTGGCCGAGCGGCAGCGAAGCCGGCGCAACCTCAACGAAGCGCCGCTTTCGATCATCGTTCTCGACATCGATTGCTTCAAGCAGATCAACGACAATCATGGCCATGCCGCCGGCGACACCACGCTGAAGCTGCTGACCCGATTGTGCCGCTCCCTGCTGCGCGCCACCGATACCTTTGCGCGCATGGGCGGCGAGGAGTTCGTCGTGCTGCTGCCGGGCATGGACCTGGACGGCTCCGTCCGCACGGCGGAACGGCTCCGCATCGCGATCGCCGCCATGCCGGTGCAACTTGGCGACGCGGTCATCAACATCACCGCCAGCTTCGGGTGCGCCGTCATGGACGGCAACGGCATTTCGCTCGCCGAGGCGCTCGAGGTGGCTGACCGTTGCCTGTACCGCGCCAAGCGCGGCGGCCGCAATCGCGTCGAGCCGGCGCTATCCTCGCCTGTATCGTCGCCGGTTGCGGTGACGTCGCCGGTGCCACGCGCCAGGCGTCGCCGGGCCGCCGATCTGACACCGCCGTGATTGTCGTCGCGGTCGGTCAGAACAGCGCCGCCACGACGGCGATGGCGCGTTCGGCTTCGCCGCGATCGGGGGTTTCGCTGTCGATGCCATAGCCCCACATGTCGCTGTCGCCGACATATTGGACAACGATGCCGTCGTTGCGCGGCAAGATCGAGACCGAGCGATAATAGAGGCCGTAACGGACCTCCGGTTGCGGCGCCAGCCAGGCGATCTGGCCGCGGACCGGGACGATGCTGTCATCGCGCATCAGCGCGCGGGCGCCGTAACCGGTGCAGTTGACCACCACCGGCTGCGACAGCCGGGCAAAGTCGGCGGGCGTTTCGAAATGCGCCTGCTCGATATGACCCCCTTCGATGAGGAAATCCTGCATCAACCGCTGGCCGAGCGCGGCGACGTTGAACTGCATCGACGTGCCGTGGCGGACGGTGTCGACCGGAAACGGATGCTGGGCGCGGGACAGGCTGCGGAACGGCGGCACGATATCGGCGATGCGCTCGCCATATTCGGCAAAGTGAATGGCGCCGGCGGGTCGCGGCGGGCGCGGGAGGCCGGGCGACAGCAGCGTGTAGCGGTCAGACCACACCACCGGATCGCCGGGGAGCCCGACATAGCTTTGGTGGATGGGGAAGCTGGCACGAGCCATCGCCTCCCACAGCGCCGGAAATTGCGCGGTGACGGCGTTGGCATCGGCGATGCGCGAATCGGGGGACCAGGTGCCGGTGGCGCGGGCGGAGCGGGTCTGCGGCAGGCGTTCCCGGGCATAGATGGTGACGCGGGCGCCGGCGCGCTGCAGCGTCAGCGCCGTGGTGATGCCGATGGCGCCGCAGCCGATGACGGCGATGTCCCGGCGGCCATCCGCCATGGCATTGCGCGCGGCAATGGCGGCGGCGCCCCAGGACAGCGACCAGCCGCTGCCGCCATGGCCATAATTGTGGACGACGCGCTTGCCCCCGATGGTTTCGATATCCATGCGCGGCCCGGCGGCGCGAAACGGGCGCAGGCAGACGGTGATATGGGTGATGCGGTCGGGGTCCATCCGCAGCGGCGCCAGCGGCTGCGGTGCGAAGCCGGGCGCGGCGGCAAGCCTGGGCGTCGCCGCGACGCAGCCCGACAGGCCAAGGCCGCCGATGCCGGCCATGAGCGTGCGGCGGCTGGTGATCATTCGCGGTCTCCGCTGAAGGGCAAGGCGAGTTCGGTGGGCGGTTCGCGATCGAGCAGGCCGGCGGCCTTCAGATCGGCGATGCCGGGCAGGTCGCGCCGGCTGGTCAGGTTGAAATGGACGAGAAAACCCGGCGTGGTGGCATATTGCAGCGGCCGGCCCGGGGTTTCGCGGCGGCCGGCGGGGCGGATCCAGCCCGCCTCAAGCAGCACGTCGATGGTGCCGGCGGAGACCGCGACGCCGCGGATTTCCTCGATTTCAGGGCGGGTGACGGGTTCGTGATAGGCGATGATGGCGAGTGTTTCGACCGCGGCGCGCGACAGTTTGCGCACCTGCTCGCGCGCCGGCCGCAGATGATGGGCAAGGTCGGCCGCGGTCTGGAACTGCCAGCGGCCGCCGCGTTCGACGAGGTTTATGCCGCCCGGCGCATAGCTGTCCGCCAGTTCGGCGAGCAGGGCGGGCAGGTCGCCGCGCTGGCCGACATGGGCGGCAATGTCGGCGAGGGTGAGCGGGGCGGCGGCAGCGAAGATCACTGCTTCGAGCGCGCGCAGGGTTTCGAAGTCGGTCACGGGCGCGCTGGCGATCCCCGCGTTGTCTGCAATGGGGCCGCCAGGGCCGTTCATCGCGCGCGCACCAATATCGGCGCGAAGGCGGCCCCCTGGCTGAGGCTGGCCTTGCCGAGCCGCGTCAGTTCCAGCGCGGCGACAAAGCTGCTGGCAAGCACCGAGCGGGCATAGCTTTCGTCGGAGAGGTCGTCGGGAAGGAAGCGCGACAATTCGGTCCAGTCGAGGCTGGCGCCGAGCAGGCGTTCAAGGCGTTCGATGGCTTCGTCGAGCGCCATGACCGGGCGGCGACGGACGACATGGACGTTGGCGTTGCTGCGCGCCTTGATGGCGCCATAGGCCGTGACGAGGTCGAAGTAGCTGGTATCGTAGCGCGCGATGGTTTCGCGCGTCAGACCTTCGGGGTTGGCGCGGGTGAACGTGTCCCAGCCGCGCTGCGGGCGGGCGAGGAGGCGGGCGCCCGCGTCGCGCATGGCATCGAGGCGCTGCAACTGGAACTGCAGCTTCAGCGCCAGGTCGTGCGGGTCGGGTTCCGCCTCGGGATCGGGGGGCAGCAGCAGCGCCGATTTGAGATAGGCGAGCCAGGCCGCCATGACGAGATAATCGGCGGCGAGTTCGAGGCTGAGCGCGCGGGCGTCGCGGATGAAGGCGAGATACTGGTCGACCAGCGCCAGAATGGAGATCTGCGCGAGATCGACCTTCTGGCTGCGGGCGAGGGCGAGCAGCAGGTCGAGCGGGCCTTCCCAGCTGCCGAGTTGCAGGACGAGCGTGCTGGCGCCGCTGCGGTGGGGAGCGTCGAAGGCGTCCGCCTCGGTCACGCAAGCGCCAGCAGGCGATCGCGGGCGTCGGCCCATTGGGCGGCAGGCGTGGCGTCGCCGGAGGCTATGCTGGCCATGGCGGCGTCGAGCCGGGCCCGGGCAGCCGCGCCGATCTCGGGAACCGCCTCGCAGACGGAGCGCATCTCGGCGAAGTCGCCGGAGCAATGGAGGGCGATGTCGCAGCCGGCGTCGAGGCAGGCGAGGGCGCGGGCGCCGAAGTCTGCGAGCGCATTGCTGCCCGCCGGATAGCCACCGGCGCTGGGGGCGCCAAGCGCCTTCATGCCGATATCGTCGGACATCAACAGATTCTGGAAGCCGATGTCGGTGCGGATGAGGTCGATGACGATCGGCGACAGGGTGGCGCAGCGATCGGGGTCGAGCGCGGTGTAGGTGACATGCGCGGTCATCGCCATCGGGGCCCAGTTCAGCGTCCGGAAGGGCCGGAAATCGCGCTCCAGTTCGGCGCGGCTCGCGGTGACGACGGGAAGTTCCAGATGGCTGTCGGCGGCGGCGCGGCCATGGCCCGGGATGTGCTTGACGACGCCGCAGACGCCGCCCTGCGCCAGGCCGTCGAGCGTCATGCGGCCGAGCGCCGCCACCTGCATCGGATCGGCGCCATAGGCACGGTCGCCGATGATGTCATGGCCGCCGGGATCGCGGACATCGAGCAGCGGCAGGCAATCGACGGTGATGCCGAGGTCGCGGAGCAGTGCGGCGAGCGACAGGGCGTTGAGGCGAGCAGCTTCCATCGCAGTGACCGGCGCCTTGTCGTACAACTGCGCAAAGACGTCGCCGGCGGGATATTCCGGCCAGTGCGGCGGGCGCAGGCGCGCGACCCGGCCGCCTTCCTGGTCGATCAGGATGGGCAGGGCGCGGCCGGCGAGATCGGTCAGGCTGGCGGTCAGCGCGCGGACCTGGTCCGGGGTGTCGATATTGCGTTTGAACAGGATATAGCCGGCCGGGTCGGCAGCGCGGAACAGCGCCGTTTCGTCGGGTGTGAGGGCGAGGCCTTCGAGGCCGAGGAAGGTCGGTTGCAAGGCGTTACTCCACGGCGGCGCAGGCGTCGCCGGCTGCCTTCAGCTTTGCGCAGGTGGCAGCGGTGTCGCCGCTGGCGGCCCGCAGGCGATACAGTGTCTTGCCGCCGCTTTCGACGGTGACGATGCGCTTGCCGGCCAGACCATGTTTGCCGGCGAGGCTGGCCCAGGCGGCGTTCGCCTTGTCCTCGCTCGAAAAGGCGCCGAGCTGGACGGTGCCGGCCTTGCCCGGATTCGCCTTGGCGGCATCGGGCCTGGCCGGTTCGGATCTTGCAGGGTCGGGCCGCGGCGCTTCGGCCCTTGGCGCGGCGGCGGCGGGGCGTGTCGGCGTCGGCGCCGGGCCTGGTGCCTGACCTGGCGCGGGCTTGGCCACCGGCGCTGGCGGCTTGACGGTCACCACCGATGCGGCGGGCGGCGTCGCGGTGCGCGGCGTCGCCGGCGCGATGATCGGGGGAATCGGATCGCTGACGCCTTCGGGGACCAGTTCGCGCGGCGCGCCGGTGGCACCGGGCGTTCCGGGACGCGGCAGCGGGGTTTCCGCCGCCAGATTGGGGTCGATATTGCTGCCCGTGTCGATGCCTTCGCCGGCCGTGTACATGCTGCCGTCGAGGCCATCGATCTTCATGCCGGCGGGGTCGGTGGGGGGGATCTTGTACGGTCCCGGCTCCGCCGTGATGACCGGTGCCTGTTCGGCATTCATATAGCCCTGGGTCGAACCGCCGTCCTTTTTCGACATCAGCAGGATAAGGCCGACCGCAGCGACCGTGGCGAGCGCCAGCACGATGAACAATGTCCAGAACAGCGATCGCCGGCTGACCACGGTGCGGGCCGCCGGTTGGGCTTCGGCGAGCCAGGGCGCGTCGTCATCATCGGCGCGGCGGGCCATCAGTGCAGCTCGTCGGCGGCTTCGACGCCCATCACCGCCAGGCCGTTGCGGATGACCTGGCCGACGGCATCGGCGAGGTGGAGGCGCGCGGCGGTCAATGCCGGGGCGTCGGCGCGGACGAAACGGCGCGCGGCGTCGTCATTGCCCATGTTCCACTGGGTGTGGAAGACAGCGGCGAGATCGCCGAGGTAAAAGGCGATGCGGTGCGGCTCGCGTGCGTCGGCCGCTTGTTCGACGATGCGCGGCCACAGCGCCGCGGTCTTGACCAGCGCCAGGTCGGCATCGTCGAGCAGGGCGAGGTCGGGCGGCGGCAGGTCGATGCCGGCCTCCTTCGCCTTGCGGCCGAGCGAGGCGATGCGGGCATGGGCGTACTGGACGTAGAAAACCGGATTGTCGCGCGATTGCTCGACGACCTTGGCAAAGTCGAAATCGAGTTGGGAATCGCTGCGCTTGGTCAGCATGATGAAGCGCACGACGTCCTTGCCGACCTCCTCCACCACATCGGCCAGCGTGACGAAATTGCCCGACCGCTTCGACATCTTCACCGGCTCGCCGGCGCGCAGCAGCTTGACCATCTGGACGATCTTGATGTCGAGCGGTACCTTGTTGTCGCTGAGTGCCCGCACCGCGGCCTGCATGCGTTTGACATAGCCGCCATGGTCGGCGCCGAACATGTCGACCAGCGCCGAATAGCCCCGCTCCAGCTTGTCCCAGTGATAGGCGACGTCGCCGGCGAAATAGGTCCAGCTGCCGTCCGATTTCTTCAGCGCGCGGTCGGTGTCGTCGCCGAACTGGCTGGCGCGGAACAAGGTCTGCGGGCGCGGTTCCCAATCATCGGCGGCCTCGCCCTTGGGCGCTTCGAGGACGCCTTCATAAATCAGCCCCTTGGCGTCGAGCGTGTCGAGCGCCTGCTGGACCCGGTCGCCCAAGGACGCTTCGGAAAAGAACACGTCCTGCTTGATGCCGAGCAGCAGCAGGTCGTCGCGGATGCGGTCCATCATCAGCGCGACGGTGCGGCTGCGGAACGCCGGCAGCCATTCGGCCTCGGGCGCGCCGACATAGCGCGGGCCGAAATCGGCGGCGAGCGCCTCGCCAACGGGGACCAGGTAATCGCCGGGGTAGAAGCCTTCGGGAATGGCGATGGTTTCGCCGAGCGCCTCACGATAGCGCAGGTGCGCCGATCGAGCGAGCGTGTCGACCTGGCCGCCGGCATCGTTGATATAATATTCGCGGGTCACGTCGAAACCGGCGAACTCCAGCGTCGCTGCCAGCGCATCGCCGACCACGGCGCCGCGACAATGGCCCATGTGCATGGGGCCGGTGGGGTTGGCCGATACATATTCGACATTGACCCGGTGGCCGCCGCCCATCGTCGACCGGCCATAATCGGCGCCGGCAGCGTGGATGGCGGTGATTTCGGCACGCCAGACATCGGGGCTGAGCCGCAGGTTGAGAAAGCCGGGCCCTGCCACCTCGGCCTGTGCGACGTCATCGAGACGGTTGAGCTTGAGCGCCAGCAGCATGGCGATATCGCGCGGTTTCATGCCGGCGGGCTTCGCCAGCACCATCGCCGCGTTCGTGGCGAGATCGCCATGGCTCGGGTCGCGGGGTGGTTCGACGGCGACGGCGCGCGTGTCGAGACCCGCCGGAAGGTCACCTTCCGCCATCAACGTGGCGAGGGCGGTGGCGACATGGGCAGCAAAACGCGGATAGAGGTTCAAGGCGGGGTCCGGTGCGGGAGGTTGCAAGTCCCTCCTACTGCCCGGCGCGGCTGGCGTCATCCCCCATGCTGTCTCGCACATGCAACAAAGCCGCCGCCCGCCCGTTGGCACGTTCATGTATGACTTCAACTCCTACCATCTGTTGCTTGCGGCGATCGGGACGGTGACGATCATCGCCTATTGGGTTCCGCGCTTTGTTTCGGGGCGCGAGCCGGCAGCGTCGGCGCTGCTGATCGGGCTGGGGCTTGCCGTGTTCGGACTTGTCCCGGGAATGCCGAAGGCCATTGACCCGATCAGCAACCCGGTGCCGTGGGAGCATATCAGCGAGGTCTGCGTCATCGTCGGCCTTTTCGGCGTCGGATTGAAGATCGACAACCTCCGCGGCTGGCGGCACTGGCGCCCAACGGCGCGACTGCTCGTGGTGGCCATGCCGCTGTCCATCGCCGCGGTGGCCGGTTTGGGATGGGCAATCGGCGGGATGACGTTCGCCGGGGCGTTGCTTCTGGGCGCGGTGCTGGCCCCCACCGACCCGGTGCTCGCCGGCGATGTGCAGGTCGGGCCACCGCGCGAGGGCGGCGAGCATCCGGTGCGCTTTGCACTGACAACCGAGGCGGGCCTCAATGACGGACTGGCCTTTCCTTTTGTCCACCTGGCGCTGACACTCGCGGTGGCGGGGGCGGTGACGCCGGACCTGATCGGCGAGTGGCTGTGGCGCGATGTCGTCTATCGGATCGTCGTCGGCGCCGGCTGCGGGGTCGCGCTGGGCTGGCTGCTGGGCCGCATATTGTTCATCCTGCCGCGGGAGAATTCGCTCGCCAAGACCGAAGCCGGGGTCATCGCGCTGGCCGGTGTGCTGGCGGCCTATGGCCTGACCGAGCTGGCCGAGGGCTATGGTTTCATCGCGGCCTTTCTTGCTGGCCTGACGTTGCGCCAAGCCGAAGCCGCGCACGAATTCCACGTCCGAATGCACGGTTTTTCGGAGAACATCGAGCATGCGCTGACCGCGCTGCTGCTCATCGGGCTGGGCGCTGCGCTTCCGTCGCTGCTGCCGGCGCTGGGCTGGACCGAGGCGGCGATCGGCCTCGCGCTGGTGTTCGTCGTGCGCCCGCTCGCAGCGTGGGTGGCGCTGAAGGGTGCGATGCACAAGACTCGCGAGCGCTCGGTCGTGGCATTCTATGGGGTGCGCGGTGTCGGCTCGATCTACTATCTTGCCTATGCCGGATCGCACATGCAGCTGCTCAACGAAGCGCAGCTTTGGGCGATCGTTGCCTTCACGGTCCTGCTGTCGACGATCGTCCACGGCTTCACCGCCGGCCTGGCCGTGGAGCGGGTGACCGGTGAGGCGCCGCCGGGAGGCGACACGGCGGCAGAGACCTGAGCCCGGACGTCGCCCGCAGTCCCCGATCAGGCGACCGTCTGCTCGATTGCCCCGAAGATCGAATGGTGGCGGTCATCGAGCATCTCGATCCGCACGACATCGCCCGGGGCCAGGAAGGGCGTTGCCGGCGCGCCGTTTTCGATCGTTTCGACCATGCGGACTTCGGCGATGCAGCTGTAGCCAGCGCCGCCGCTGGCGACGGGCTGGCCCGGGCCGCCATCGGGACCGCGGTTGGAAACGGTGCCTGAGCCGATGATGCTGCCGGCGGTGATGCTGCGCGTCTTGGCCAGATGCGCGATCAGCGTGCCGAAATCGAAGGTCATGTCGATGCCGGCATCGGCGCGGCCGAACGGCTGCCCGTTGAGATCGACACTGAGCACGCCGTGGAGCTTGCCGTCGCGCCAGCGGTCCCCAAGCGCGTCGGGGGTGACGAACACCGGCGACAAGGCGGAGGCGGGTTTCGACTGGACGAAGCCGAAGCCCTTGGCGAGTTCATCGGGGATGAGGCCGCGCAGCGACACGTCGTTGACGAGGCCGACAAGGCGGATGGCAGCCAGTGCCTGGTCGCGGCTTGCGCCTTGCGGCACATCGCCGGTGACGACAACGACTTCGGCCTCCAGGTCCAACCCCCAGCCGGCATCCTGGAACGGGATCGGGTCGCGGGGAGCGAGGAAGCGGTCGCTGCCGCCCTGGTACATCAGCGGGTCGGTCCAGAAGCTGGCAGGCAGTTCGGCGCCGCGCGCCTTCCGCACCAGTTCGACATGGTTCACATAAGCGCTGCCATCGGCCCATTGATAGGCGCGCGGCAGTGGCGCGGCGACATCGCGTTCGTGGAAGCGGCTGTGCGGGACAGCGTCATGCGCCAGGCTTTCGGCGACACCGCGCAGGATCGGTTCGGCATGATGCCAGTCGTCGAGTGCCGCCTGCAGGGTCGGGAACATTGGCGGCGGCGCCGCGCACCAGGCGAGATCGTCGGAGACGACGACGAGACGGCCATCCCGGCCGTGGCGGAGCGAGGCGAGTTTCATGCGGACAGTGGTGAACCTGCCACACGCTGCGCGCAAGACCCTGAAACGCCGGCGGCGGGCCCGATGGACCCGCCGCCTTCGACTTTCGAGACGCCAGGCTTAGGCGACGAGCGCGCGCTTGCGGCGGCGCATCGCGACGCCGACCAGCGAGAAGCCGGCGATGAGCATGGCCCAGCTGGCCGGTTCCGGAACGATCTCGGCGGCCGGGATCGGGTTCGGCTCGGCCGAGAACTGGCCGCCGGTGACGGCGCGGAAGCTGCGCAGCGCGCCGTTGGCAGCGGTGAACGCCGTCGGTGCAATGGCGGTGAGCGATGTGGCGCGATCAAGCTGCGCCATGGCGTCGATCGTCAGGAAGTCCGACGTGAAGCTGATGTCCGAGCCGTTGATGCCGGACGCGAAGCTGGCGCCCGAAGAGCCAAAACGGTTGGTCACCACATTGCCACCGGAGAAGGTGCCCGACAGCAGGTTGGAGCCCGCCGCATAGGTGGTGGTGATGAGGCCCGGCCCCGAGATGGTGATGTCGGAAGTCGAAACGAAGCTGAAGCTGCCGCTGAGACCCGGCTGGATATAGGCGTTGCCGAGGACCAGAACCGGGCTGTCCTTCGCCACGACAGCGTTCATCGTGTAAACGGCACTGATGTTGTTGACCATCGGCGCGATCAACGAGTTGATGAAGCTGAAGTTCACCACGACGCCACCCGGAACGGTCGCGTTGGGAGTCGACGTCGTATAATAGACGGCGTCGTTGGCGCGGTCGGCTGCCGTCCCCGAATTGATCCAACGGACATTGGTACCACCAGCCGAGCTGAACGTCGCGAAGGTGGTAAGCACGGCGGCTGCCGGCGTGGCGACCGAAAGACCGACGAGCGCAGCGAGCAACGGAAGATGCTTCATGATGACCGGTCCTTAATAATCGGCTAATATTTGGACAGTGCAAATATAGAATTGGAACAACCCAACTGTCCCAATACCAAGCAAGAACCATGCCAACTTACGAATTATCTTAAGTAGCTGATTGTTAATAGGGCGATGTGCTAATAAGGCGTTAAGCGTGTAAAGCCAGCCGACACTTTAGGTGGCATGGTCTTTTTTCAGGCGGCAAGCGTCGCTTCGGAGATCGCGAAAAGGGTGGCAGCGCCGCGGGTCACCGGTGCGGAGAGCGCGCCGACCTGGGGAAGCAACTGCTCGGCAAAAAAGCGGGCGGTGGTGATCTTGGCGGCGAGGAACGCGGCATCGCCGATGCCCGCATCGCGCTGCTTTTGTGCAGCCAGCGCCTGCTTGGCCAGCAGCCAGCCGCCGAGCGTCAACCCCATCATCCGCAAATAGGGGGTGGCCCCGGCGGCAACATCGTCGGCGTTGTTGGCGGCGGCGAGCCAGAGCGTGGCGGCCCTGGTCGCGGTGAGCGCATCGTCGAGCCAGGGCGCGAGGCCGGCAAGCTCCGCATTGGCGTTGAGGTCATGAAGCGTGTCGCCGATCTGGGCGAACAGCTCCTGCCAATGGGTGCCGCCGTCCATGCCGAGCTTGCGGCCGACAAGATCGAGTGCCTGGATGCCGTTGGTGCCTTCGTAGATCGGCGCAATGCGCGCGTCGCGCAGAAACTGGGCGGCGCCGGTTTCCTCGACATAGCCCATGCCGCCGAACACCTGCAGCGCCAGCGAGGCGACTTCCACGCCGACATCGGTCGCCCAGGCCTTGGAAATGGGGGTGAGCAGGTCGGCGAGGCCCGTTGCGGCGGCGTCGCCGGCGTGGCCGCGGTCGACGGCGGCGGCATTGAGATAGACCAGCGCGCGGGTGGCTTCGGTCAGTGCCCGGCAGGTCATCAGCGTGCGGCGGACATCGGCGTGATCGATGATGCGCACGGCCTCGCGGGACCCGCCGAACTTTGCCGACTGGACGCGCTGGCGGGCGAAGGCGACGGCATGCTGGGTGGCCGCCTCGGCAATGGCGACACCCTGCAGGCCGACCTGGACCCGGGCGTTGTTCATCATCGTGAACATGGCGCGCATCCCGGCACCTTCGGCGCCGACGAGATAGCCGACGCAGTTGTCGTTGTCGCCGAAGCTCATCGTGCAGGTCGGCGAGGCGTGGATGCCGAGCTTGTGTTCGAGCCCGGTGCAGATGAGGTCGTTGCGCGCCCCGTCGGGGAGGATCTTGGGGCACAGGAACAGGCTTATGCCCTTGGTGCCGGCCGGCGCATCGGGCAGGCGGGCAAGGACCAGGTGGACGATATTGTCGGCCGCGTCATGTTCGCCCCAGGTGATGTAGATCTTGGTGCCCTTGATGCGATAGCTGCCGTCGGCATGCGGCACGGCGCGAGTCTTCAGCGCGCCGACGTCGGACCCGGCGGAAGGCTCGGTCAGGTTCATCGTTCCGGTCCATTCGCCGCTGACGAGCCTGGCGAGATAGCGGTCCTGCAATTCGGGGCTGGCATGGGCCGCGAGCGCCTCGATGGCGCCCTGGCTGAGCATCATGCACAGGGCGAACGCCATGTTGGCGCTGGTCAATTGTTCCTGCACGGCGACAGCGACCGCGAAGGGCAGCCCCTGGCCGCCATGCGCCTCGGCGACGCCGAGCCCGGCCCAGCCACCCGCGACGTAGAGCCCATAGGCATCGGCAAAGCCCGGCGGCAGGGTGACGACGCCATCGGCCAGGCGGGCGCCGGCCTTGTCCCCGACGGCGTTGAGCGGTGCAAAGACGTTCGAGGCGAGCTTGCCCGATTCGGCGAGGATGGCATCGACCATGTCGGGCGTGGCGTTGGCGTAGGGCGGCAGCGCCGCGAGTCCCGGCACATCGGCGATGACGTCGAGCACGAAACGCTGTTCGGCAGCGGGGGCGGTATAGGTCATGGGCCAGGCCTTGGGGTTGTGACCGTCCCGCTATAGACGGGGGACATGACCGACAAAAGCCGCATCCGCCCTGCCGACGCCGCCGGCATTGCCGCGGCTGTCGCGGTGCTGCGCGCCGGGGGCATCGTCGCGGTGCCGACCGAAACCGTCTATGGCCTGGCAGGCCGGGCGTCGGACGCCGACGCGGTGGCGCGCATCTATGCCGCCAAGGGGCGACCGGGGTTCAACCCGTTGATCGTGCATGTCGCGGGGGTGGCGCAGGCCGAAACGCTGGTGGTTGTCGACGCGGTGGCGCGGGCGTTGATGGCGGAATATTGGCCGGGGCCGCTGACGCTGGTCCTGCCGCTGCGCGACGGCGCCGATGTGGCGGCGCCGGTGACGGCGGGGCTGGGCACGCTGGCGGTGCGCTGCCCGGCGCATCCGGTGATGCAGGCGCTTATCGCAGCGGTCGGACCGCTGGCAGCGCCATCCGCCAATGCATCGGGACGGATTTCCCCGACGCGGGCGGAGCATGTGGCGGGGTCGCTGGGGGACAGCGTCGGGCTGATCCTGGATGGCGGGCCGGCGCATGCGGGGGTGGAATCGACGATCGCGATGGTGGCGGATGGCGTGGTGCGCGTACTGCGCCCGGGTGCCGTGCTGTTGCCGCCGTCCGGCGCCGGGACCGACGCTGCGCGCGCGCCGGCCTTGCCGTCTCGCCATAATCCTCCGGCCTCGGGCGAGGTCGTGGCGCCGGGAATGCTGGCCTCGCATTATGCGCCGCGGCAACCCGTAAGGCTGGAGGCGGTGACGGCACTGCCCGGCGAGTTTCACATCGGCTTCGGGGCGGTAGCAGGGGACGTCAGCCTGTCGCCGGCAGGCGATGTGGTGGAGGCGGCGGCGCGGCTGTTCGAGCTGCTTCATGCCGCCGAAGCCAGCGGGCGCGCGGCGATTGCCGTGGCGCCGGTGCCGATGTCGGGGCTGGGGGTGGCGATCAATGACCGGCTGCAGCGGGCTGCGGCACCGAAATAGCTTGCGAATGGTTCGCAATAGCATATTCTGCCGGGGCTTCGGCCTTTGGGAGAATGGCGATGTACCTGGAATTTCGCGGCAACGAGGATGAGCCGCATTGGGGCCGGAACGGCCGGGTCGGCGCGCTGGCGCCGGGCGAACAGCGGATTTTATGGGCGGTGCGCCGGCTGGCGTTGATGCGGCCGCTGGGCGCGGCGCGGTGCCAGGCGGTGCACGTCGCCCTGCAACGCGATTTCGGCGACACCGGTCTGGGGATCGAACATCTGCTGCGCTGCTGGCTTGTCGGTCTGGCACGACACGCGACTCGGCGGGTGGTGCTCGGGGAACCGGCCTGTCCGATGTTGCTGCCCGACGAGGCACGCTTGTTGCTGGTGCTCCGCATGGCGGCGAGCGATCCGGACGTGGCGCGGGGTGGGCTGGAGGCGCTGGCCGGCACGCGCGGCGGCGCGGCGTTGCTGCCCCTGTTCGCCGGCGTTGCCCAGTTGATCCGGCGCTAGCGGAAAAATTTGGAATGACCCTTGCAAAAATTCGCTCAAGATATATCTTTGAGCCAATTCGGAAGCAAAGGGAGTTCGATATGCACAGCAACAGACATGAATGCGGACGTCACGGTGGGCGCCGGGCGCAACGGTTCGGCGGCCGGTTCGAGGCCTTCGCGCGCGAAATGGGCGAACAGATCGCCGGCGAGTTCGGCGGCGGGCGGCGGGGCGGGGGCCCGGGCGGCTTCGGCCGTGGTCGCGGCCGCGTCTTCGACAGCGCCGAACTCCGCCTCGTATTGCTGGCGATGATCGCCGAAGCGCCGCGCCATGGTTATGACCTGATCAAGGCGATCGAGGCCCGCAGCGGCGGCGTCTATGCGCCGTCGCCGGGCATGGTTTACCCGACCCTGACGCTGATCGCCGACGAAGGCCTTGTCGATGAAGTCGCCGACGGCAGTCGCAAGCGCTTTACCGTGACCGACGCTGGGCGTGCCGTGATCGACGCCGAGGCGGCGGTGATCGCCGACGCGATGGCGCGGCTGGAGGCGCTCGCCAAGCTGCGCGCGCCGACCGATGCGGCGCCGATCCGCCGGGCCATGCGCAACCTGCACAGCGCCGTCCACGGCCGACTGTCTGCAGACGGCGTCGACCGCGAGATCCAGTTGCAGGTCGCCGCAATCCTCGACGAAGCGGCCGGGCGGATCGAACGCCTGTAGGCGTTGGCGTGTTTTCTGACCCGGCGGATGGGACAGCTGACGGGAAAACACCCTAAGGCAGCGGATCGGGCTCGGATCCCGCCGGCTTTGGCACCGTCGGCGGCGCCTCTGTCGGGCTGGCCGCTGATGGCGGCGGTGGTGACGCAGGCGCCGCAAGCGGCGGCGGCGTCGGCAGTTTCGGGGCCGGCGGTGCGTCGGCTGTCGTTTCGGCGCGCGGCGGTGACGGTTCGGCGGCCGGCGGCACGGGCCTGACCAGCGGCGGCATCGCACTGGCGGGCAGGGGCATGACCGGCGGCCGGGCCTTTGCAGCCTCGGCCGCAGCGGCAGCGTCGATGGCGGCGGCTTCGGCGGCGGCCTTGGCGGCGCGTGCGGCGCGCGCGGCCTCGGCCTTGGCGGCTTCGGCAACCGGATCCAGCCCCAGCGATTCCATCGCCGCTTCGCCGTCGCGCTCGCGCAGCGCGAGAACCGCCATGATGGCCGCATCGGCGATGACTTCCAGCCCCAGGAACACGCCGATCAGCCCGGCCGACACCGTCGACCAGTTGAACATGACGATGAGGCCGAGGACAATCGAAACGGCACCCGACGCGATGATGTAGAGGAAATATCTGGACCGCCGCATCGAAAGGCCGGTCACCAGCTTGGCAGCGCCGCTGCCGAAGAACACCAGCGCCAGGATGAACACCAGCGATACCGGACCGACGGTGGTGGGGTCGCCGAACTTCATCGACACCCCGGCATAAACGAACAGCGCGCCGGTGACGGCAGGGACGATGATGAGCCGCAGCAGCCGCCGCGAGCGGAAGGCGATCGAGATGAACTGGATCGCGCCGGCGGCGAGCAGCAACCAGGGAATGATGCCGGCGGCGGCGGTGACGATGGTCACGGGGTTGAAGACGATGAACAGCCCGATGGCGCCGAGGATGCCGGCGAGGGTGGTTTGCAATCGCCAGTTCATGGCCGTGCCCTCCGGTTTATTGTGCAAGCACCTTGGCGCGCAGCCGCGCATGTTCCTCGGCAGTCAGGCTGCCGCCGGCCTTGAGGCGATCGAGCTTCTCGAGCTCGTCGGCGGCGCTGAACCCCACGAACGATCGGATCGAATCACGCGCCTCCACGGCGGCGTGGCGGCTGCGCCCGGCCATGCCGGCGCTCTGCGTCAGCAGATAGGCGAAAACGCCGAGATAGGGCAGGAACACCAGGAAGATGATCCACAGCACCTTGGCAAAACCGCCGATGTCATCCCGGCTGAAAAGGTCGCCGATCACTGTAATGAGCAGCCAGAACCACATGATGATGAAGAACACCATCAGCGCGCCGAAGAAGAAGGTTGCGATCGCCATTTGATGTCCCCCCGCGAGCCAAACAGCGATTGACGGCGATTTGGTTTCGCAGTTCTAACATTTGGGTCGATGCGAGGCAAATTGGAAAGGCGGACGCGGTGCGGGCATATTGCGCGACCGGGCGCCGGGGCATAGCGTCGGTCGCAACGGGGAGACGAACATGCGGCGATTGATCCTGGCCTTGCTGTTGGGTGCGGCACCGGCGGTGGCGTCCGCGCCGGCGCTGCCGGTGCGCGTCCTTGCCAATGGCGTTATCTATGACGGGTCGGGCGGCGCGCCCTATCCGGGATGGGTGGCGATATCGGGGGACCGGATCAGCGCGATCGGCCGCGGCGCGCCGCCTGCCGGCACGGCGGAGACCATCGACGTCAAGGGCCAGGCGATCGCGCCGGGGTTCGTCAACATGCTCAGCTGGGCGACCGAATCGCTGATCGCCGATGGCCGCGGGCAGAGCGACATCCGCCAGGGGGTGACGCTCGAGGTGATGGGCGAGGGCAATTCGATGGGGCCGCTCAACTCCGAGATGAAGGCGCGGATGGCGGCGCGGCAGGACGACATCAAGTTTCCGGTCAACTGGAACAGCCTGGGCGAATATCTGGCGATGCTGGAAAAGAAGGGCATTGCCCCCAATGTCGCCAGCTTCGTCGGCGCGACGACGGTGCGCGTCAATGAACTCGGCGAGAAGGACATCGACCCGACTCCCGAACAGCTGGACCGCATGCGCGGGCTGGTCCGTGCCGCGATGAACGAAGGCGCGCTCGGCGTCGGCTCGTCGCTGATCTACGCGCCGGCGGCCTATGCCGAGACCCCCGAACTGATCGCACTGGCCACCGAGAGCGCCAGGTGCGGCGGCATGTACATCAGCCACATGCGATCCGAAGGCGATCGCATCGAACCCGCGGTCGACGAACTGATCGAAATTGCCCGCAAGTCCGGCGGCCCGGCCGAAATCTATCACATGAAGATGTCGGGCCGGCAGAACTGGGGCAAGATGGACAGCATCATCGGCAAGATCGAGGCAGCGCGAAAGGACGGCGTCCGCATTACCGCCGACATGTACAACTACACCGCCGGGGCGACCGGGCTCGATGCCGCCATGCCGCTGTGGGTGCAGGATGGCGGGCTGGAAGCGTGGATCGAACGGTTGAAGGACCCGGCGATCCGTGCCCGGGTGAAGGCCGAAATGCTCGACGACAATGCACCAAGGGAAAATCTTGCACGGCGCGCCGGCAGCCCGGACAATGTGCTCTTGCTGGGGTTCCGGAACCCAAAGCTGAAGCCGCTGACCGGCAAGACACTGGGCGACGTCGCCAAACTGCGCGGCACCTCGCCGGAGGACACCGCCATCGACCTCGTCATCGAGGATGGCAGCCGGGTCGGCACCGCCTATTTCCTGATGGACGAAGCCAATGTGAAGCGTCAGGTCGGGCTGCCGTGGATGAGTTTCGGGTCCGACGCGGCGGCGCCTTCGGCCGAAGGCGTGTTCCTGCTGTCGAACGATCATCCGCGCGCCTATGGCAATGTCGCACGGCTGCTCGGCAAATATGTGCGCGAGGAAAAGGCGGCGACATTGCCCGATGCGATCCGCCGGCTGACGTCGCTGCCGACAACCAACCTCGGCATCAGGGACCGCGGCTTGCTCAAGCCCGGCTATTTCGCCGATGTCGTGGTGTTCGATCCGGCGACGATCGGGGACCATGCGACCTACCCCAAGCCCGCCCAATATGCGACCGGGGTGAACCAGGTGTTCGTCAACGGCACCCAGGTGTTGAAGGACGGTGAACCGACCGGCGCGGCGGCAGGGCGGTTCGTCAAGGGGCCGGGTGCCGGCAAATGCCCGGCATGAAGGCGTTGCTGGCGCAGGCCGCAGAGCTTGCCGCGCTGTTGAAGGCGCGGCGGCAGACAGTGGCGGTGGCGGAAAGTTCGACCGGCGGGCTGATCTCGGCGGCGCTGCTCGCGGTGCCGGGGGCGTCGGCCTATTATCTCGGGGGCGGGGTGATCTACACGCCACGGGCGCGGCACCGGCTGCTCGGGTTGCGCCGCGAGGATGTGCGCGGGCTGACCTCGGCGAGCGAGCCCTATGCGGCGCTGCTGGCGGAGACGGTGCGCCGCCAGTTCAGCGCGACCTGGGGGATTTCCGAAACCGGCGCATCGGGGCCGACCGGCAACCCCTATGGCGACGCTGCCGGCCACAGTTGCTTCGCCGTCGCCGGGACGTCGGTGGTGGCCCGGACGCTGGAAACCGGCCGGCCTGAGCGCTTCGACAACATGCTGGCGTTCGCCGCCGCCGCGCTGGCGCTGCTGGCGGAACAGGTGGCAGCGCAGGACTGACGCCCGAGTTGCATGGCGGGGCGGCATCCGGCACATGCGTCGGCATGATCCGCACCCTTGCCGCCCGCGTCGAGCGTTTTCCCGTCCGCGGCAGCTTCGTGATTGCGCGCGGCGCCAAGACGCATGTCGATGTTGCGGTCGCCGTGGTCGGCGATGGTCGGCAGGAAGGACGTGGCGAGGCCACCGCAATCTACTATCGCGGCGAAACGGCGGAAACGGTCGTCGCCGCCATCAATGCGCGGGCGGACGCTGTCGCGGCCGGCGCCGGCCGCGCCGACCTGCTCGGGCTGATGCCGCATGGCGCGGCGCGCAACGCGCTCGACGCGGCGCTGTGGGACCTGGAGGCCAAGGCGTCGGGCCAGCGCGTCTGGCAGCGGCTGGACCTGCCGCAGCCGCGGCCGTTGTTGACGGCGTTCACGATCAGCCTGGGCGAACCGGGTGCCATGGCCGCTGCCGCTGCATCCGCAGGGGGGCGCGAACTGCTCAAGATCAAGCTGGGCGGCGATGGCGGGCCCGATGCCGATGTCGAACGCATGGCGGCGGTGCGGGCGGCGGCGCCCGATGCGCGGCTGATCGTCGACGCCAATGAAGCCTGGGGCGGGACCGATATCGCGCGGACGGCGGCGGCGCTCGCGGGCCTTGGGGTCGAGCTCATCGAACAGCCGGTGCCGGCCGGGCAGGATGCGCTGCTCGATGGCGTGCGCTCGCCGGTGCCGCTGGCAGCGGACGAAAGCTGCCACGATCGCGCCAGCCTCGATGCCATCATCGGGCGCTACACCTATATCAACATCAAGCTCGACAAGGCCGGCGGGCTGACCGAGGCCCATGCGCTGGCGCATGCTGCGCGCCAGCGCGGGCTGGGGGTGATGACCGGCTGCATGTTGTCGACGTCGCTCGGCATTGCACCGGCATTCTATGTCGCGATGCAGGGTCAATATGCCGATCTCGACGGGCCGTTGCTGATCGAGGACCGGCCCGCCGGGCTGCGCTTCGAGGACAGCGATGTGTGGCCGCCCGAGCCGGAACTCTGGGGCTAGCAGGTCCGCCGACAAGAATTTACGCGCGCGCCGCCAGCTTGCGTTCCCAGGCGATGGCATCGGCGACGATGCGGTCGAGGTCGTCGAGTTTGGGCTCCCAGCCGAGCCGCGCCCGGATCGCGCTGGTATCGGCGACCAGCCGGGCCACGTCACCGGGGCGACGGGGCGCCGGCACGCGGCGCATCCGGCTGTTGGTGAAGCGATCGACGGCGTCGAGCACCTCCAGCACCGAGGCGCCATGGCCATAGCCGACGTTGAAGGTCAGGCTTTCGGCCGGGTCGGCGACCAGTGCGTCGAGCGCCACCAGATGCGCCGCGGCGAGATCGGTGATGTGGATATAGTCGCGTACGCCGGTTCCATCGGGGGTGGCGAAGTCATTGCCCGTCACGCTGATATGGTCGCGCTTGCCGGTCACGACTTCGGCGGCGATCTTGATGAGATGGGTCGCCTGTTTCGATACCTGCCCCGACCGGCCGGCAGGGTCGGCGCCGGCGACGTTGAAATAGCGCAGGACCGCGACATTGGCGGCGCCGGTGGCGGCAAGGTCGGCGAGTGCGCGCTCGGTCATCGCCTTGCTGGCGGCATAGGGGTTGACCGGCGCCATCGGCAGGCTTTCCGACAGCATGTCGAGGTCGAGCGCGCCATAGACCGTCGCGGTCGACGAGAACAGCAGATGGCGGACCCCGGCAGCCGTCGCGGCCGCAAAGAAGCGCACCGCCCGGCCGACATTGATGTCGTAATACAACAGCGGCTTTTCGACCGATTCGGGAACCGAGATCACCCCGGCGCAGTGGATGGCGGCGGTGATGCCGTGTTCGGCGACCAGCGCCTCGACCAGCGCGGTGTCGCCGCAATCGCCTTCGACGAATTTCGCGCCTTCGGGCACCAGCCATCGGTTGCCGGTGGAAAGATTGTCGAGAACCAGCACGTCGTCGCCGCGATCGAGCAGGGCGAGGGTGATGTGCGAGCCGATATAGCCGGCGCCGCCAGTCAGGAGGATCATGGTGTCATTCGGCCCCGTAAACGCTGATCGATTCGAAAAGAGCGGTGAGCCCCGCGCGTTCCGCCAGGGTCAATTCGGGACGCCAGATTTCGAACAAAAGGATAACGCGCATGGCGTCGCTGTCGTTCCACGCCTCATGCTCGATGCTGTCGTCGAAGATCAGCATCTTGCCGGCCTCGACATTGCGGGTCGTGTTGCCGACGCGCAACCGGCAATCGGGGGGCACGATCAGCGGCAAGTGACAGATCAGCCGCGTGTTGAGCATGCCGGTGTGCGGCGCGATATGGGTTCCCGGCGCCAGCAGGGAGAACAGCACCATCGGTGATCGCCCGGCGATCACCGGGATCGGCAGGTCGGCGATCGCCGCCATCGTTGCCGGGCAGCGCGCTGCGTTGGCGGCGACCGGCAGGCCGTGCTGGATGAGGTGGAAGGCGCTCCAGCGCGGATCGTCGAGCAGGCTGTGAGCCTTGGCCGGCCGGTCCCTTGGTGCTTCGACATAGGGCGCCGTGCCCGCACGATCGGCAAGCACCGCTTCAGCCTCGGTGCGGATCGCGGGAAATGCCGCTTCCAGCGCCGCCACCCAGGCAAAATCGGCGGGGTCATAAAAGGCCTGCTGCGGCAGGCCGGGAAAGTAGAAGCTGGTCGGTTCCTGCAGATAGGGGCGGGTCGCGCCGGCGACGATCGCCAGGCTTTCGGCAAAGCGTGGCCCGGCCGCGTCGCCATCGACCCCGGCGGCGGCGAGCGCCGCGTGCATTGCCGCAGTAAAGCGCCCGGCGATGGCAACGCGCTCGGCTTCTGCACGCTGCAGGCGCGCGACCAGATCGGCGGGCAGCTGCCCGATGCCGGCCGCTGCTGCCAGCGCCCGATCGTACCAGGCCGACGCGGCGCGATCATCGCCGTCGCGGGTGAAGATTTCCCCCTGCATGACCAGCGCATAGGGGTTGGCCGGATCAGCCGCGAGGACCTGCGCCAGCGCCGCGCGCGCCGCGGTCCGGTCGTCCTGCATGTCGCAGGACTGGGCCAGGAACAGCCAGATCTGCGGTGTCGCCCGGCCGCTGGCGGCGATCGCGTCGAACGCCGACCGCGCCGCAGCGGCATCGCCGCGCCGCAGCGCGTCGATCCCGCGATGGGCGATGGCTTCCAGCTGAGCCTTGGCGGGATCGGTCATGATGGGGGTGTAGAGCATCGGCAGTCGGCCGCAAGGTTGGTGACCATGGGGCGCGGCGCATTCGCCGCTTTGCGCAGCCTCGTCGCCCGCCTATCTTGCCGTCATGGCCAGCCGCCCCGATACTATTCCCAACCGCCGCGGCATCATCGATCGCCGGGCGCTGGTTGATCAGCTTGCAGAGGCAATGCCGGGCGCGCAGGGGTATGAGGCGCGGCGGGCCGTGCTGGCGACGACGCTGCGCGCGGCCCTGGCGCAAGGCCGGGCGGAACTCCATCGCCGTCTCCACAACACGCCGGCCAAGGGCCTGGAACTGGCGAGCGCCCAGGCGTTTCTGGTCGACCAGCTGTTGCGCATCCTGTTCGATTCGGTGGTCACCGACCTCTATCCGGCGACCAATCGCACGTCGTCGGAACGGCTGGCGCTGGTTGCCGTCGGTGGTTATGGCCGCGGCCAGATGGCGCCGCACAGCGACATCGACCTTTTGTTCCTGACGCCCTGGAAGCAGACGGCGTGGGGCGAGCAAGTCATCGAAACCATGCTCTACATGCTGTGGGACCTGGGATTGAAGGTCGGCCACGCCACGCGCTCGCTCGACGACATGATCAACATGTCGCGTGCCGATGTCACCATCCGCACCGCGCTGCTCGAATCGCGATTCGTCTGGGGTGACCAGAAATTGTACGAGGAAGGCGCTGCGCGGTTCCGCCGCGAAGTCGTCGCCGGCACGGCGCGTGCCTTCACGGCCGAAAAACTGGTGGAACGTGACGAACGCCACAAGCGGATGGGGGACAGCCGCTATGTCGTCGAACCCAATCTGAAGGAAGGCAAGGGCGGGCTGCGTGACCTTCACACGCTGTTCTGGATCGGAAAATATGCCTATCAGGTCGATACCATCGCCGAGCTGGTCGACAAGGGCCTGTTGACCGCCAACGAATTGCGCCAGTTCCGCCGCGCCGAGAGTTTTCTATGGGCGGTGCGCATCAACCTCCACGATATCGCGGGCCGGCCGGAGGAACGCCTGACCTTCGATGTCCAGCGGGAACTGGCCTCGCGGCTGCGCTATGCCGATCGCGGCGGCATGTCGGCGGTCGAGCGTTTCATGCGGCATTATTTTCTGGTGGCGAAGACGGTCGGCGACCTGACAGGGCTGTTCCTCGCCCATCTCGATGAAAGCTTCGCCAAGTCGAACTGGTTGCCGACGCTGACGCGGCGACCGTCGCGGTTGAACGGTTTCACCCTGCGCCGCAGCCAGATCGGCGTGCCGAGCGATGATTTCTTTCGCCAGGATCCGGTGCGGCTGGTCGAGATGTTCGCGCTCGCCGATCGCGAAAAGCTCGGCATTCACCCGCAGGCGATGCGTCAGGCCTCGCGCGACGCCGGGCTGATCAACGAGACCACCCGCCGCAGCCGCGCCGCCAACGCGCTGTTCCTACAGGTGCTGACCAGCCCCAACGACCCGGAGACTGTGCTGCGCTGGATGAACGAAGCCGGCATCTTCGGGCGTTTCGTTCCCGATTTCGGCCGGGTCGTGGCGCAGATGCAATATGACATGTATCATCATTATACGGTCGACGAACACACCATCCGCGCCATCGGCCTGCTGGCCCAGATCGAATCGGGCAAGCTGCTCGCCGAACACAAATTGTCGAGCGCGATCATCAAGCAGATCGCCTCGCGCCGCGTGCTCTATGTCGCGGTCCTGCTCCACGACATCGCCAAGGGGCGCGGCGGCGACCATAGCGAATTGGGCGGGGATATCGCCGACCGGCTGTGCCCGCGGCTGGGCCTGGGCGCTGCCGAAACCGAAACCGTCGCCTGGCTGGTGCGCAACCATCTGCTGATGTCGCGCACCGCGTTCAAGCGCGACCTTGCCGATTTCAAGACCATCCTCGATTTCGTCGAAAGCGTCGCCAGCCCGGAACGGTTGCGGCTGTTGCTGCTGCTCACCGTCGTCGATATCCGCGCCGTCGGGCCGGGGGTGTGGAACAACTGGAAGGGCCAACTGCTCCGCGACCTTTACGAGGCATCGGAGGAAGTGCTGCGGCTCGGCCACAAGCAGAAGGGCCGGACCGAGCGCATCGCGGTCAAGCAGGCGCGGCTGCGGGCGGCGCTGGGCTGGGATGATGCGACCTTCGGTCGTTACACGCGGCGCTTTGCCGACAGCTACTGGATTGCCGAAACCCCCGAGGCGCTCGCCGGCAATGCTGCGCTGGTCGCCGATGCCGATGCCCGCAGCCTGCCGCTGGCCATTGCGACCCTTCCCGACCCGTCGTCGGGGACCACTTTGGTCTCCATCTACGCTGCCGACCATCCCGGGCTGTTCTACCGCATCGCCGGCGCCATTTCGCTTGCCGGTGCCAATATTCTCGATGCCCGCATCCACACGACGCGCGACGGCCAGGCGATCGACAATTTCGTCGTCGCCGATCCGCTGGGCCGGCCGTTCGCCGAACCGTCGCAGCTGGCGCGGCTGACGCGCAGCATCGAAGATGTGCTGACAGGAAAGGTCCGGCTCGCCGACCGTCTGGCAGCGCGGCCGCTGGCCCGGCGCCGCGCCGAAGTGTTCAAGGTCGAACCCAATATCATCATCGACAACAAGGCTTCGAATCGCTACACGGTCATCGAGGTCGGCGCGGCCGATCGCCCCGCCTTGCTTTATGCGCTGACGCACGCGCTCTTCCAGAGCCGCGTCACCATCCATTCGGCGCATATCGCCACCTATGGCGAGCGCGCCACCGATACCTTCTACATCACCGACCTGACGGGCCAGAAGATCGACAGCGCATCGCGGCTGAAGGCGCTGGAACGGCGGCTCGTTGCCGTTGCCAGCAGCGCCAGCGCCCGGGTCGACAGCGTCGACGAACTGCAGGCGGCGGAATAGGTTATTGCGGAGTCGCGGGCGCCGTTTCGGACGGCGTGTCGGCCGAGATGGGGTCGGCCGATGTCGTCGCGCCCTCCTGCGTGCCCTTGGGCGACAGCAGGAACACCCAGACCATGGCAGCAATTGCCAATGCCAGCGACGCCATCAGCACGTAGCGGACGGTTCCCGTCACGCCGCCGCGGGCGCGATTGGTGGTAATGATCTTGGGCTTGTCGGCCATTGCGGGTCCTTTTGCAGCGGATATGCCTGTCAAACCCGCCAGATGCGGCATCGTTCCAGTTGGCAAACATTGACGGCCCGGACGCAACACCGCTTATACCCGGCGGCGGGAGATCACATATGACGACACCGAGCCTCGACGACTGGCAGAAAATGGCCGCCAAGGAGGTCAAGGGTGCCGACCTGACCTGGCCGACGCCAGAGGGGATCGACGTCAAGCCGCTGTATACCGCCGCCGACGTCGTGACCGACCCCGGCCTGCCCGGCCATGCGCCGTTCACCCGCGGCGTCCGTGCCACCATGTACGCCGGCCGGCCATGGACGATCCGCCAATATGCCGGGTTCAGCACCGCCGAGGCGTCGAACGCCTTCTACCGCCGCAACCTTGCCGGCGGCCAGAAGGGGCTGAGTGTCGCCTTCGACCTGGCCACCCACCGCGGCTATGACAGCGACCACCCGCGGGTTTCGGGCGATGTCGGCAAGGCCGGCGTCGCTATCGACAGTGTCGAGGACATGAAGCTGCTGTTCGACGGCATTCCGCTCGACCAGATGAGTGTCAGCATGACCATGAACGGCGCGGTGCTGCCGTGCCTGGCCTTTTACATCGTGGCGGCCGAGGAGGCCGGCGTCGCCCAGGAAAAGCTCGACGGCACCATCCAGAACGACATTCTGAAGGAGTTCATGGTCCGCAACACCTATATCTACCCGCCGGCGCCATCGATGCGGATCATCGCCGACATCATCGAATATACCTCGCAAAACATGCCCAAGTTCAACAGCATCAGCATTTCGGGTTATCATATGCTCGAAGCCGGGGCGACAGCGGTGCAGGAACTGGCGTTCACCCTCGCCGATGGCAAGGAATATGTCCGCGCCGCGCTGGCCAAGGGGCTGGCGGTCGACGACTTTGCCGGGCGGCTGAGCTTCTTCTTCGGCATCGGCATGAACTTCTTCATGGAAATCGCCAAGCTGCGCGCCGCGCGGACCTTGTGGGCGACGATCATGGCCGATTTCGGCGCGTCCCCACGCAGCCAGATGCTGCGCACCCATTGCCAGACGAGCGGGGTCAGCCTGCAGGAACAGGACCCCTATAACAACGTCATCCGCACCACGGTCGAAGCGATGGCCGCGGCGCTCGGCGGCACCCAGTCGCTCCACACCAATGCGCTCGATGAAGCGATTGCGCTGCCGACCGATTTTTCGGCGCGCATCGCCCGCAACACGCAGCTGGTGCTGCAGGAAGAAACCGGCATTACCCGCGTCGTCGATCCGCTGGGCGGCAGCTATTATGTCGAAGCGTTGACCGATGCGCTGGTGAAGGGCGCGCAGGCGCTGATCGACGAAGTCGAGTCATTGGGCGGCATGACGCGTGCGGTCGAAAGCGGCATGCCCAAGCTGGAAATCGAAAAGGCGGCGGCGGCCAAGCAGGCGCGGGTCGACATGGGCGAGGACGTCATCGTCGGCGTCAACAAATATCGGCCGGCCAGCGAGGAAAAGCTCGACATTCTCGATGTCGACAATGTCGCCGTCCGCGCCAGCCAGATCGAGCGGCTGGAGGCGATCCGCGCCCGCCGCGACCCCGCCGCGGTCGATGCGGCGCTGGCGGCGTTGCGCGACGGTGCAGCGGGCGACGCCAATCTGCTGGCCCTCGCCGTCGTCGCGGCGCGGGCAAGGGCAACGCTGGGCGAGATCAGCAGTGCGCTTGAGGATGTGTTCGGGCGCCACGCCGCGGTCGTGAAGATGGTCAAGGGCGTCTATGCCGATGCCTATAAGGGCGATCCCGCCTATATCCGCGTTGCCGAGGGCGTGGAGGCGTTCGAACGCCGCAAGGGCCGTGCGCCGCGCGTGCTGATCGTCAAGATGGGGCAGGACGGGCATGACCGCGGCGCCAAGGTCGTCGGCACGGCGCTGGCCGACCTGGGGTTCGACGCCACCGTTGGCCCGCTGTTCCAGACTCCCGAGGAAGCGCGCGACCTGGCATTGCAGCTCGATGTCGACATCGTCGCCGCCTCTTCGCTCGCCGCCGGGCACAAGACGCTGGTGCCGGCGCTCATCAGCGCGCTGAAGGACGCCGGCCGCGGCGATATCCGCGTCATCGCCGGCGGCGTCATTCCGGCGCAGGATTATGATTTCCTGCGCGACATCGGCACGGCGGCGATCTTTGGCCCCGGCACCAACATCGTCGAAAGCGCTGCCGAGCTGCTGCGGTTGCTGGGGCATAACCTGCCGCCGGCGGGCACGTCGCTCGCAGCAGAATAGGCAGGGGCTGAGCCCCTGCCCGGAGGCAAGCGCCATGGCAGAGTTCGACATCGACCATATCGAAGCCCTGTTGCAGGCCGCGGCGGCCGAGCGCGACACGCTGAGCTATGCCGGGCTGTTGCAGTCGCTCGGCCATGGCTTCACCCGGCCGAAAATGCGGGCGCTGTGCGTGGTGCTCGATGCCATCGATGCGCGCGCCGAGGCCGCGGGTCAGCCCGAGCTGGCGGCGCTGGTGGTGCGGGAAAGCGACCAGCTGCCGGGGCAGGGCTGGTGGATCGGCCGGAGCGATTATGCGGGTGCCTGGGAAGGCGCGCCGGCGCGGAAATATCTGCTCGTCGTCCAGCGCCGCGCCTTCGATTACTGGCAGGCGCGGGGTGCCCCTAAGGACGTCCTGTAACCTGCGGGCCCATCGGCGGCGGCGGGAATTCGAGCGCCGGGACCGCCGCACCGGGTGTGCCGGCGGTCAGGCTGGCGTACAGCGGCGGGCCGAGCGGGCCATAGGTGAGGGCTTCGACCGCCAGCAGCGTCGCGACCATGGTGCCGACGCCCCAACCCCAGGCGGGGTGGACGCGGCCGGTGCGGCGCAGGTCGGCGATGATGCCGGCCACCGGGAACAACAGCGTTGCGACAAAGGTCGCCTCGAACGCAAAGGGCGCCAGCAACGGCACCGGCAGCAGCCGCCCGAACGCCGGGCCGAGCAGCATCGACATGCCGCAGAAATGCAGCCGCCGGTGCCATTGCGTCTGCCGGCGCTTGACGATCGCGGCTGCCGACAACCCGGCAAAGGTGAAAAGGGTCAGCGGATCGAAAACGAGAAATTGCAACGGCACGAAGAAGAACGGCACCTGCCCTCGCCGCACCATGGCGAGGGTGACGAGGCAGCCGAGGACGAGCATGGCGACGATCCAGCCCGCCGCCACCCAGCCGAGCCGGCGGTGCAGCGCCCTGTTGCCGCGGCTGGCGAGAACGGTCTGCGAAACGTATATCCCGACCCAGCCCATGAATACGATGGCGTGGGCGTGCAGCAGCGGCGGCGCATTGAAGCTAGATCGCCCCATCGCCGCCTGCAGCGAAAAGCCGGCGACGACGACCGCCGCCATGGCGAATGCCGAAATGACAAAAAACCGATCGTCATTGCCGGCTGTCGCGCGCGGCACCCCCGCCATGGTCGCCATGTTTTCCGAAACCCCCGCTGCGGAATGAACGCCTCATACGTTAATATTGGCTTTCCGGCAATGGCGGGTGACGCGCCAGAAACCGGCCGGCCCGGCCTGTTCGGATGCCTTGGCTATATCATCGGCTTTGACGACATGGACGACGCCGAAGCCGGGCCGCTGCTCGTCGAACTCTACCAATGGCAAAGCCAGCAGCAGTTCCAGTATCGCCACCGCTGGCAGAAGGACATGCTGGTGATGTGGGACAATCGATCGCTGCTGCACGCAGCGACCGGCGGCTATGCGGGGCATGCGCGGCGGCTGCACCGCACCACCATCGCCGCGGCCTGCGTTTTCTCCTAGCTGTCGATCACGTCCGCGTCGGGCCGGTCGTCGCCCTTGGCGGTTTCCTCGTGCCAGACGCCATTTTCGTCTTCCCAGCTGATCGGCACGGTTTCCCCGCCCTGGTGCTGGCGTTCCGCGGCGCTGCGGGCGGCGGCGAGCGCATCGGCATGGCTGGCATAGGTTTCCGCCATCACGTCACCCAGCTTGTAGGTCCAGCCGCCATCGTGCTCGACGATCTGATAATGGATTTTGGTCATGGGTTTCTCCAGCTATGCTGCCACTGTATCGCACCGCGGCCTAGACTTGGAGCCTGTATATGTCGATCGTCGAATCCATCGCCGGGCGGAGCCGGGACCTTGGCGGCTTTTCGGTCTCGCGCGTCCTGCCCGCTCCGCAGCGGCGCAGCCTGGGGCCGTTCGTGTTTTTCGACGAGATGGGGCCGGCCGATTTTGCCGCCGGCCAGGGCATCGATGTCCGGCCGCACCCGCATATCGGTCTTGCCACCGTCACCTATCTGTTCGCCGGCGGCCTGTCGCATCGGGACAGCCTGGGCACCGTCATCGATATCGCGCCCGGCGCGGTCAACTGGATGACGGCAGGGCGCGGCATCGTCCATTCGGAACGCACGCCCGAAGCGCTGCGCACCGCCGGCCACCATATGCACGGCATCCAGTCGTGGGTGGCGCTGCCGGTTGCCGATGCCGAAGCGGAGCCGGCGTTTGTCCACCACCCGGCGGAATCGCTTCCCGTCGTCACCTTGCCCGGCGCGCGGTTGACGATCATCGCCGGCACCATGTTCGGCGCCAGCTCCCCGGTGCGTTTTCCGCATCCGATCATCTATGCCGAACTTCACCTCGATGCCGGCGCCAGCGTCGATCTCGACCCGGAATGGGGTGAGGTCGGGGTGTTCCCGGTCTCGGGCGATGCCCGCATCGGCGCTGCCGCGCTCACTCGCGGCAGTCTGGCCGTGGTCGACGGGGCATCGACGCTGTCCGCCGACACGCCGCTTCATGCGATGATCCTGGGGGGCGCCGCCTATCCGGAACCACGCCACATCGTCTGGAATTTCGTCAGCCATTCGAAGGACCGCATCACCCAGGCCGAACATGACTGGCGTGCCGACCGTTTTCCCCATGTCCCCGGCGAAACCGAGTTCATCCCGCTGCCGGAGGCACCGGCCCAGCCGCAACCGCCGGTCAACTATCCCTGAGCGTCCGCCGCGCGCAGCATCCGCCGCACCGCGGGGCGCAGCGCCAGCAGCAGCAGCGCCCCGCCGGCGATGATGCCGGCGTGCAGCAGCCAGAACCGTCCCGGCGTCCAGACCTCGTACAGGCCGCCGATCCGCCCGCTGACGGTCGCGCCGACGAACACCGCCATCGAATTGATGCCGATCATCATCGCGTTGAGCGACTTGGGCGCTGCCCGCGCGTAGAGCCCGACGGCAATCGGCGTGAAGAACACCCAGCCCCAGTTCGACAGCAGGTGAAAGCCGATCGCCCAGAGCAGCGGCACCGGCGCGGCGCCGAAGACGCTGCCCGATGCCGCCAGCCAGACCATGCCGCTGCCGAAGATCAGGCAGCCGATCGCCATCTTGGTGATGGCATCGGGTTCGCCTCCGCGCGCGGCCTGGCGTCGCCACAGCCACAAGGTGGGCGGCAGCAGCAGCCCCGGCGCAATGGCATCGAGGGCCTGAAACCAGGGGATCGGCACCTGCCAGCCAGCAACCGACATTTCGACATGATCGCGAACCCAGAGGTTATAGACGTTCCAGACCTGCGACTGGGCGATCCAGAACGCCGCCTGAACGAGCATGAGCAGCAACAGCAGGCGCACGGCCTACCATTCCGACCCCGTCAACGGCGGACGCGCCGCGCGCGCGACCCGCGGCGGATCCGGCGGCAGATGGCGGCCGCCGAGCGCATAGACGACCAGTCCGGCGAGCATGCCGAACCCTGCCAGGGCAAAGGCCAGGTGCCAGCCGAATTGCTGCCCCATCCAGCCGCAGACGATGGGCGCCGCGAACGCCCCGCAGTTGAGCGCGAAATAGTAAAGCTGCAGCCCGTCATCGCGCCGCCGGTCGTCGGGGCCGTACAGGGCCCCGACCTGCGAGAACAGGTTGGAATTGGCGCAGCCGGTGCCAAGCATCAGCAGCAGCAGCGCCAGCAGGAAACTGGCATCGAACGCCATGCAGAAATGCCCGGCGGTCATCAACAGGCAGCCGAGCATGATCGTGCGCCGCCGCCCCAGCAGCCGGTCGCCGATCAGCCCGCCGAACACCGGCGTGAAGCGCACCAGCCCGGCCCAGAGCCCGAACATCTGCACCGCAAAGGCCTGGGTCGACAATGGCCCGGTCACGCTTTCGATGGCGCGGCGGGTGGCATCGAGCCCAAGCACATGTTCGGCGTGGCCGGGAAGCAGCAGCTGGCCGACCATGTACAGCGTCAGCAATGCCTGCATGCCGTAAAGCGAGAAGGCTTCCCAGAATTGGGTCCCCGAAAGCCAGGCCAGGCCGCGTGGCTGGCCCAGAATATCGTCGTGTCGAGCGGGCAGCGCCGCGGTGGCGGTCATCCGGCACGGTCGCGTGCGGCGGCCTGGCGCGTCGGCACGAAGGGAGCGGGTCGGCCGGTGGCCAGCGCGGGGAGGGACATCGGTGCCGAATAGACGCTGTTTGTGCGCCGCTGCGCAACCCCCGGGATGACAACGCGGCGTCGCAATCGTTGCCCGGGGCAGTGGCCATCGCACGCGGCCGCCGCTACACTTGTGCCATGTTCATTCGCCTGACTCCCGACATTGCTGTCGCCGCTCAGATCGCGCCTGAAGATTGTGCCGCTGCAGCGGCGCAAGGCTATGTCGCGATCATCAGCAACCGCCCTGACGACGAAGTGCCGGGCCAGCCCAGTGCCGCCAAGATCGGCGCCGCCGCTGCAGAAGCAGGTTTGCGGTTCGCCCATATTCCGGTTGGCCCGGCCGGCATCGACGAGGCGGATATCGCCGCGATGGCGGCGGAACTGGCGGCGGGCGGGCCGGTGCTTGCCTATTGCCGGTCGGGAACGCGATCGACCAATTTGTGGGCGTTGGCGGCGGCGTCACGCGGCGGCGATGCCGATGCCATCGTCGCGGCAGCCGCTGCCGGCGGATATGATGTGTCGGGCATGGCGCCATTCCTGCGCAGCCTGGCGGCGCGGGCCTGACCCAATGGTGTGGACGTCGCTTTTCGGCATCGTCACCCTTGTCCTGCTGGCGCGCGCGCTCGGTTTCGGCGCGTCGCCGCTGCTCGCCGATGATGGCGATGCCCGGCGCATCGCTGCGGACGCCATCCATGGCTTCGCCCCCGCCGATGCCGTTGTGGCGCGCGATGGCCGCGGCGCGCTGGTTGCCGGGCAGGACGGCCGGGTCGCACTGGTACGGCCGCTGGGCGACCGCTGGGTGGTGCGGATCGTCAACGGCGCCGCGGCGGCGGTGACCGACGGCCGGCTGCGCGTGACCCCGGCGGAAACGATGTTTCCGCCCGCCGACCTCGATCTCGGCCCCGCCGCGGCTGCCTGGGCGCAACGCCTGTGACCTTTCCCGATCCCGTCCAGCTGGCGATCCCGGTGTTCATCATCGCGATCATTCTGGAGATGTTTTCCATCCGGTCCGGCGCGCGCGGCGCCTATGACTGGCGCGACACCGCGACCTCGCTGGTCATGGGCTTCGGCAACACCTTTGCCGCGGTGCTGTTCGGCGCGGGCGTTGTTGCCATGGGAGTCTGGCTGTACCAATTCCGGCTGTTCGACATCCCGCTGACCTGGTGGAGCCTGGCGCTGTGCCTGATCGGCGAAGACTTCAACTATTACTGGTTTCATCGCACCGCGCACCGGATTCGCTGGTTCTGGGCCAGCCATGTCATTCATCATTCGTCGCAGCACTATAATCTGTCGACGGCGCTGCGGCAGACCTGGACGGGGCAGATCTCGCTGAGTTTCCTGTTCCGCTTGCCGCTGTTCCTGCTCGGCTTTCCGCCGGCGATGATCCTGTTCTGCGGCGGGGTGAACCTCGTCTACCAGTTCTTCATCCATACCGAGACGGTACGGCGCCTGCCGTTCGGCCTCGAATGGCTGCTCAACACGCCGTCGCACCACCGCGCCCATCATGGCACCAATCCGCGCTACCTCGATCGCAATTTCGGCGGGATCTCGATCGTCTGGGACCGGTTGTTCGGCACCTTTGAAGCGGAGCGCGACGACGAGCCGGTGCGCTATGGCATCGTCAAGAACCTGGCCAGTTTCAACCCCTTGTGGGTGGCGGTGCATGAATGGGTGGCGATCGGCCGGGATGTTGCCACCGCACCCGACTGGCGGTCGCGCTGGCTGGCCGTCGCCGGGCCGCCGGGGGCGCTTTCGGGGGATACGGCGGAGCATATCCGGGAAAATTGGCAACGCCAGCACCCCGAATGGCGTTCGGCGCCCGAAGTCCCGGCCGCCGGAGGTGCCGCGCCGACGTGATCAGCCGAAGGGCGCTGTTCCGCGGCGCCGGCGGCGTCGCCCTGGTCGGGGCGGGCGCAGGTGTGGTGCGCGCTTTCGACCAGGGTCTCCTCCCCGGCCAGGGCGGTGCCGGGCTGGCGGCGTGGGACGACTGGCGGCTGCGGCGATACCAAGGGCCATTGGCACTGGTATCCGCCGGCCTGCTGGCCGCGAGCCCGCACAATACGCAGCCCTGGCATTTCGCCGTCGGCCGGCTGGGTGTCGACGTCTTCGAAGTCCCCGACCGCGATCTTGGCGCCATGGATCCCTTCGGACGGGAACGGTTGGCGGGGCTCGGCGGCGCCATCCACAATATGGCGCTGGCGGCGAGCAGCGTCGGTCGCATGGCGCGGGTCGCGCTGCTGCCCGATGCCGACAATATGCGCCATGTGGCGCGGATCGAGCTTGGTCCCGAAGGCGCGCGCACGGCGCCGCATCCGTTGCTCGACGCCGTTGCCGCGCGTCACACCCACCGCGGGCCGTGGACCAGGACAGCGCTGACCGATGCCGAGCTGGCGCGGGTACGCGCCTTTCCGACGCCGCCCGGACTGATGATCCCGATCTTCGCTGCGGCCTCGCCGCGGGGGCAGGCGTTTGCGGCGCAAACGCTGGAGGCGACCGCGGCGATCGTGGGCGACGCCGAAATGCTGGCCGATGGCCATGCCTGGTTCCGCCACAGCCGCCGCGACCTCGATCGGTTGAAGGACGGGCTCGGGCTCGCCACCGCTGGCCTGTCGCCGGGGCTGGCGTTTGCAGCCGCCATGCTGCCGCCGCAATCCGCCGCCGAATCGGCCCGTTACTGGCTGGCGGCCACCCGTGACACGGCCCTGCCGACCGCATCGGCCTTCGGGATGATCACCGTCGCCGACCCTTGGGACCGCCGCACGGCGTTGATGGCCGGCATGGCGTGGCAACGGCTGCACCTGCAGGCGACCGCAATGGGGCTGGTGGCGCAGCCGCTCAACCAACTGCCCGAAATGATCGACCGCGAACGCCAACTGCGCCGCGCACCGGGGTTCGCGCGCGCCGCCGGCCGCCTGCTCGATGACCCGATGCAGCGGCCGACCTTTGCGTTTCGGCTTGGCCGCGCCGCGGCGCCGGCGCCGGCAAGCGTGCGCCGCCAGGTCAGTGCGGTGATCGGGACGCCGGCCCGCATCGGCTATGACGTCGACCGGGCGCGTGCGGAATCGGCAGCGCAGGAACGCAGCCTGGCAGATCGGTTGCGGCGGCCCTAGACGACGACCGCCACCAACGGCTCAGCGCATCGTCGCCTTGCGGGTCAGGAAGTCGGGGATGCCTTCGGGGCCGAAACCGATGACGGTTTCGCCGTCGTCCTGGTTGCGGCGGTCCTCCCGGCGCGGGATTTCGCGGCTGCCGCGATAGGCGCGAATCGGATCGGCGACCGGCGCGCGGGGGGTGCGGGTGTCGACGCGCGGGGCCTCGACCCGCGGCGCGGGCGCGCGCGAGGGCCGGGCAGGCTCGGCGGCGCGCGGCGGCGCAACCGGGGCAGGGGCAGCCGATTCGGCCGCCGTGCCATTTGCATCGCTCTCGCGCTTGCGGCCGCGCCCGCCCCGGCGGCGGCGCTTGGGGGCGTCCGTGGCTTCGGCAGGGGTCGCTGTCTCGACAATATCGGCTTCGGGCGCCGCCACGACCGGAACCGCGATCTCGACAACCGTCCCCGGTGCCTCGGCCGCCGGTGGCCCGCCGTAGCGCTGGATCTTCTGCCGGATCAGCTTTTCGACTTCGGCGAGGTTGTCCGCTTCGGCTTCGGTGGCCAGTGTATAGGCAATGCCGGTGCGGCCGGCGCGGCCGGTGCGGCCGATGCGGTGGACATAATCCTCGGCATGATGCGGCACGTCATAGTTGACGACATGGCTGACACCCGGAATATCGAGGCCGCGAGCCGCAACGTCCGACGCGACGATGATGTTGATATCGCCCGATTTGAAGCGATCGAGCTCCTTGATCCGGTCCGACTGGTCCATGTCGCCATGGATCTGGCTGACGGCCATTCCCGACCGGCGCAGGCTGTCGACCAGTTCCTTGATGTCGCGCTTGCGGTTGCAGAAGATGATCGCGTTGCGCACCTCCGGGTCGGCGAGCAGCGTGCGAAGCGTCTCGCGCTTGCCGCGCGCCGTGGTTTCGACGACATATTGGGTGATCGAGACGTTGGTCGACGCCGGGCGCGCCACCTCGATCAGCCGCGGACTGTCCATGAAGCGGTCGGCGAGCTTCTTGATCGGCGGCGGCATGGTCGCCGAAAACAGCAGCGTCTGGCGCGGGCTGGGCAGCTTGGTGCAGATTTCCTCGATGTCAGGGATGAAGCCCATGTCGAGCATGCGGTCGGCTTCGTCGATGACGAGCAGGCTGCACTGGTTGAGCATGATCTTGCCACGGCCGAACAGGTCCATCAGCCGGCCCGGTGTCGCGATCAGCACGTCGACGCCCTTTTCCAGCGCCGCCAGCTGGTCGCCCATGCTGACGCCGCCGATGAGCAGCGCCATGCTGAGCTTGTGATATTTCCCGTATTTGTCGAAATTTTCGCTGACCTGCTGGGCCAGTTCGCGCGTCGGTTCAAGAATCAGCGAGCGCGGCATGCGGGCCCGGCTGCGGCCTTCGGCGAGAATATCGATCATCGGCAGCACGAACGACGCCGTCTTGCCGGTGCCGGTCTGGGCAACGCCGATGATGTCGCGGCCCATCAGGACCGGCGGGATCGCCTGGCGCTGGATGGGAGTCGGGTCGTTATAGCCGCTGTCAGCAACCGCACGGAGCAGTTCCTCCGACAGGCCGAGATCTGCAAAGCTCATCTGGTTCCCTGGCACCGGCGTCGGACACCCCGGGCGCTGGTTACCCGGCCCCTTGCGCGATAATGGACGCGAAAGTCAATCGAAAGCATGTGGCGTGCCGCTTGTTTGCGGGCATCTTCGCCAAAAACATGGGCGGAGCTTTCGCTCAGGTCCGTACGCGGCGGAGCTTGCGCTCCGCGCTCAAAAAAAGGGCGGAGCTTGCGCTCCGCCCAGTGCCATCAGGGTCCGGACCGGGCCCCAAACAGCGATCTGTCAGAATTTGAAGCCGATGGCCGCGCCATAGCGGCGGGGTTCCAGCGTGAAGATGTTGGTGAACAGGCCCGACGACTGGTCGGTGACGTACAGGCCGGTGGTGGCGCTGTTGTTGGTCAGGTTCTGCACATAGGCACGCAGATACCATCTGTCGTCGCGACCATTGACCTGCAGCTGGGCGTTGACGACTTCATAGCCCGGGATGCGGTTGACGAAGCCGTTGAAGATGCTGCCATAGCTTTCACCGGTATAGGCGAGGTCGGCGCGCGGGATGACCGTCATGCCGTTGCCGAGTTCGAACGTATATTGCGCGCCGGCCGAAAACTTGAACTGCGGCGCCTGCGGCAGTTCGTTGCCGCGGATATTGACTTCGACCCCGGCGTTGAGGACCTGGACCCCGGCGGCCGCAGCGTTGCCGGCCAGTGCCGAACAGATGCCGAAGGCACCGGTCGCGCCGTTGATGCCGCTGTCCGTGCCGAACGATGTCGGCGCCTGCAGGCCGAGCGTGGCGTTGACCGCCGCCACATAACCATTGGCACCTGCGGCGTTGCCGGCGACCGTGGGTATAACGGCGCAGTTCGACCCGTTGGTGATATCCTTGATGATGACAGCGTCGGCGCGACCACCCGACGGGTCGCGCGGGTTCGAAATGAACTTGTCCTCGCTGACCTTGGTGTGGAGGTAGCTGGCGTTGAAGTTCACCGCCAGGGCCCGGGTCGGCTGGATGACGAATTCACCCTCCAGCCCGTAGACGTTGGCGTTGACATTGTCGTTGACCGAAGTCCGGGCGACAATGCGGCTCAGCTGGAGCGCCTGGTACTTGTAGTAAAAGGCGGTGATGTTGGCGCGCAGCGTGCCGTCGAGGAACGTGTTCTTCGAACCGATTTCGAAGGCATCGATGAATTCGGGAGCGAATCCTTCGGCGACTTCAAAGATCGGCTGCAACGGCGGATTGATGCCGCCCGATTTATAGCCACGTGAATAGGAGGCATAGATCAGGCTTTCGTCGCTGATCTTGAAGTCGACCACGAAGCGACCGGTAAACTCGCCGAAGCTGACATCGCGTTCCTGCCAGAGCTGGTTGCCCGGCCGACCGGGATCGGCGTCGAAGGTGCCGACGAAGGGCGAATCGAACGCATTGGCAGTCCCGAACGGCACGAAGAAGCTGGCCAGCGTCGAACGGGCGCGGACATATTTCTTGTCGTTGTTGTAGCGCAGGCCGGCAGTGACCTTGATGCTGTCGTTGACGTTGAAGTAGGCCTCACCGAAGATCCCGTAGGATTTCAGCGTGGTTTCGTCGGTGTGGTTGCGGAAAAACGGCGTGCCGAGGTAGCCGGCGGGCAGGTTGCTGCCGAGTGCCGTTGCGCCGCCGAGCACGCCCGCCACGTAATCGATGCCGAAGCCGTTCACATAATAGCTGTTTTCCGGCAGCTTGCTGTCGAGATAGATGCCGCCGAGCAGGAAGTTGAAGGCGCCATCGAACTGGCTGGTGAAGATGCCTTCCACCGACCAGGTGCGACGTTCCTCGTTGGAGCGGTCGAAGTTGAGCGGCACGGCGCCGCAGACCTTCTGGCCGCCGTTGGGGCCGAAGGCGCCGGTGCCCGACGGTTCGGCGACCGACGTGCAATAAGGGCCATTGACGCCGCTGGGGTAAAGGGTCGGCGCGATGCGGTTGAAGACGGGAAGCGCGGTGGCAAGGCCGCCAAGCGCGGTCAGGCCGGGCTTGAAGAAGTTCGCGTCCTGCACGCCGAGGTTATAGTCGACGCTGCTGTCCACCGACGTCTTTTGGTAAAGGCCGGTGACCTGGAGCTTGCCGGGGCCGAAATCATGCTCGATTCGGGCCTGATATTGCTGCTCCATCGCCTTGTAGGTCGGTGTATAGGCCGTGCGAACTTCACGAACGTCGGTGGGTTCCTGGAAGTTGGAATAGGCATCCGGCCCGTAAAGGCTGCCGAGGCCGACCGATGACAGACCGGCGCCGAGCGCGGCGCCGCCCTGGATGCGCAGGAATTCGCGCGACGACAGCACGCCGACAAAGGTCGAATTGTTGTTGAGCTTGCCGTTTTCGAGCCGGCCAGGAAGGCAGCCCAGAACGCCGGTCGGGTCGCGCTGGCAGAGCTGTTTCTGAATGCGCGACCGGTCGTCGTCCTCCTTGAAATAATAGCCCATCAGGTCGATCCGGGTGTTTTCGGTCGGTTCCCACCGCACCGAACCGCGGATGCCGTACATGTCGCGGCCATCGATCCGGGTGTCGTTGTAGAGGTTCTTGGTATAGCCGTCGCGCTTCAGGTAAAATCCGGCGAGCCGGACGCCGAGGGTTTCGGTCAGCGGCACGTTGACCATGCCGCGCAGCCGCAGCGAATTGAAGGTGCCGTAATCGACTTCGCCGGCGGCGCCGATCTTGTTCAGGTCGGGCTTTGCGGTGACGAAGTTGATGACGCCCGATGTGGCATTGCGGCCGAACAGCGTGCCCTGCGGCCCGCGCAGCACTTCAACGCGCTCCATGTCGAAGAACTCGGCTTCGAACAGGCGGGTGCCGATCAGCGGGCTGCCGTTGACGTGAATGGCGGTGGCGCTGTCGCAGGTGACGCCGACGCAAAGGTCGCCGATGCCGCGGATGGTGAAGCTGGAACCGGTGAAATTGCCCTTGGTGAAGGTGATGTTGGGCAGGGTCAGCTGAAGGTCGGAACTGTTCTGGATCTGCTGGCGCTGCAGGGCTTCGGCGCCGAAGGCGGACACGGCGATCGGCACATCCTGCAGGCTCTGCGCCGTCCGTTGGGCGGTGACGACGATTTCCTCGATCCCGGTATTCGTCGCAGGTGCGGCAGCGGTCGCCTGGGCGAAGGCGGGCATCGCCATCAGGCCGAGAACGGAAACGCCGCCGACGAAGCCGGCACGCAGAGCAGTACAAGTGCGCATGTGGTTCTCCCCGAGTTGGTCCATGCCCACCCTGTGATCGGGCGGTGTCATGGCGCGAACACCGGATCGATGTTCGCTTGCCGACTATTTGGGGTCGGAAAAATTGCTTTGTCCAGCGCCGTTGCAAGATTGCGTGCTGCGCACTTACGCAAGGTTAAAGGCGTTGCATTGTTGCAACACTTATGCCGAAATAATCGGCTTCTCCCTCTTGTTATTGCTAGCGGCGGCGGGACTTTGGTCGACTCTTTTGCCCGACCGGCCGAACCGCGATGATGCTTGCGATCGGGCATTCTCCGCCCGACCGCGCGCCGATCGCGTCCCGTCCGGCGCACAACTGGCCGGCCTTTCCGCGGCGATAATAAAAGCCCTGGTAAAAACTCAGCGCCGGGCATTCGCGCGCCAGAAACAGCCGATACCGCCGGCCGTTCTTCATCGACAGTTCGATGGCGCGGTCACCGAACAGCTGTGCGCCGGCCAGGCCATCGACCGAAATGCAGCGATCGCGCCCGGCGCGGGGCGGAAATGGCCGCGTCGTCACCGGAATACCGGGCGCGATGGGAATGCGTGCCCAGGGTGTCTCGGGAGCAGGCGACAGGTCGGCGGGCGGTGGTGGAGCAGCAGGCGCGCCGAATGCCGCAGCCCCATTGGCCAGCGCAAGGGCGCAGACCGCCCCGGCGACCGTTCGGCGCAGGCAGGAATTATGAAGCAACATTGTTGAATTGCGTGGCGTTTGCCGATTGAACATGGGCTGAACCTGCGGTGTCGCGGCAGCGCGGTCAATCGGCACGTCGCCTGCCAGGACGATTCGGCGTCTTTCACCAGCGGAGGTTTTCGGGCAGGGGGCCGACATGTCGCAACGGATCCCCGAAACGGCCGCGATCGCCGCGCTGAAGGAGGCCGCCGGCCCCGGCAACTGGACGGCCGACCCCGAATTGCTGGCGCCGCACCTGCGCGACTGGCGGGGCCGGTACCAGGGCGCGACGCCGCTGATGCTGATGCCGCGATCGACGGCGCAGGTGGCAGCGATCGTGCGCGCTGCCGGCACGGCAAGGGTCGCACTGGTGCCGCAGGGCGGCAACACCGGGCTGGTCGGGGGCGGGATTCCGCCTGCCGATGGCAGTTCCATGCTGGTCAGCCTGGCGCGGATGAACCGGGTCCGCGCCATCGATCCCGACGGGCTGACGATGACCGTCGATGCCGGTGTCGTCCTGGAGGCGGTGCATATGGCGGCCGCGCAGGTCGGTTGCGCCTTTCCGCTGTCGCTGGCGGCAAAGGGCAGCGCCACCGTTGGCGGGTTGGTCGCCACCAATGCCGGCGGCGTCCAGGTGCTGCGCCACGGGACGATGCGCGCGCTGGTGGTCGGCATCGAGGCGGTGATGCCCGATGGCGGCATTCTCGACCAGCTGACCGGCCTTGCCAAGGACAACAGCGGCTATGACATCAAGCAGCTGCTGATCGGCGGGGAGGGCACGCTCGGCATCGTGACGGCTGCGGCGTTGCGGCTGGTGCCGGCGCCGGAGCATCGTGCCGTGGCCTGGGCCGGGGTGCCGGACCCGGCAGCGGCACTGGCGTTGCTGGTGCGGTTGCGCCAGGCGACCGGCGGCCAGGTCGAAAGTTTCGAGCTTGTTCCCGACATCGGGTTGCAACTGGTGCTGGCCCACATCCCCGGTGTGCGCGCGCCGCTGGCCGGCCGTCACCCCTGGCATGTCCTGATCGAACTCGCCGGTCCGGCGCCGCTCGATGCGCTGCTGGCCGAAACGCTTGCCGACGCCGGTGTGGCCGACGCGGTGATTGCGGCCTCGGCGGCGCAGGCGGCGGCGCTGTGGCGCCTGCGCGAGGCGCTGCCCGAGGCCGAGCGTCTTGAAGGACCCGCGGTGCACCATGATATTGCCGTGACGGTGGCATCCATGCCGGCGTTCGCGCTGGCCGCGGCCGCACAGGTGGAGGCAGAATTTGCCGGCGCACGGGTGATCGCCTTCGGGCACCTCGGCGACGGCAACCTCCATTTCAACGTGCGGCCGCCCAAAGGCTGCGACCAGGCGGCATGGCTGGAACCGCGGCGGGCGGCGATCACGGCGCGGGTCCATGCGCTGGTCGCGGCGGCCGGCGGGTCGATTTCGGCCGAACACGGCATCGGCGTGCTCAAGCGCGACGATCTTGCCCGCTTCGGCAACCCCGCCAAGCTGGCGGCGATGCGGGCCATCAAGGCCGCACTCGATCCGCTCGGCATAATGAACCCCGGCCGGGTTGTCTGACGCCTGCCGATCGCGTGCCGGATCTGCGACTTGCGCCGCGATGGAACCGCCCGTAGAGGTGCCGCCACCTGTTTTCCGATGGTTTGAGAAAGACGCTTTTCATGGCCAGCACGCCTGCCAACCAGCCCGACCAGAGCCTGCCGCTGTTTTACCGGTCGCTGGTGCCATTGTCGTCGCAGGCGCATGCCGATTTCGGGCTCAAGCCGCGCGAGAACCTGGGTTTCACCCGGGGCTCCCACGCCATTCCGGTCACCGTCGACGAATTCGCCATTTGCCAGCGCAGCTTCCCGATCGTCTTCGGCATCGGCGAAGCCGCGGCGCCGCTGGCCCTTGTCGGGCTGCAGGAGGGGCAGAATCTGTACCTCGGCGCGGACGACCAGTGGGATGCGAATGCTTATGTGCCCGCGTTCGTGCGCCGTTACCCCTTCATGCTGGCGCGGTTGCAGCCCGATTCCGAAGACCTGTCGCTGTGCTTCGACGACAGCTCGGGGCAGCTTGCGGCGGGCGCCGGCGAACCGATGTTCGTCAATGGCGAACTCAGCGAGACGACCCGGAACTGCCTGAATTTCTGCGAACAGTTCGAACAGGCCGTGATGCGCACGCGCGCCTTCATCGATGAACTGGCCAAATTGAACCTGCTGATGGACGGCGAAGTCACCATCCAGCGCGAGGGGCTGACCGAGCCGGCGGTATATCGCGGCTTCCGCATGGTCGACGAAAGCAAGTTGCAGAACCTGCGCGGCGACCAGGCGCGCAAGCTGGTCCAGAACGGGATGATGGGCCTGATCTATGCCCATCTGTTTTCGCTGGCGCTGATCTCCCCGCTGTTTGAACGCCAGTTCGCGGCGTCGACCCAGGCCTAAGGGCTGCGCGCAGCCGGTCCTGCGGCGCGCACCGCGCGGGGGCGCTACACCGCGGTTGCCATCGTCCTTCATTGGCTGACCGCGGTCATCGTGATCGGCAATCTGGCCGGCGGGCTGACGCTCGCCCGGTTTTTCGATAGTCCCGACCCGGCGATGGTGGCGTGGGGACGCACCATCATCGGCCTGCACAAGTCGCTCGGGCTGACGGTGATCGCGCTGACGCTGGTGCGCATCGCCTGGCGTCTGGGCCATGCGCGGCCGCCGCTGCCCGGGCACATGACGTCACTGGAACGCATGCTGGCGCGCGCGACGCACCTGTTGTTTTACGTCCTGCTGCTGGCGCTGCCGATCAGCGGCTGGGCGATGATGTCGACCGGCAGAACGGTGCGGCCGACCAGGGTCTTCGGCCTTGTCAGCATACCGCCGCTGCCCGTGACGCAACAACTCGGGGCCATGTTCGGCGATGGCCATGAACTGCTCGGATGGGCGATGCTGGCGACCATCGTCCTGCACATATCGGCGGCGGTGAAACACCAGTTTTTCGATCGCGACGAGCTGCTTGCCCGCATGCTGCCGTGAGGACGCCCTGCGGTGCGGCGTCCCGGCGCCGTCACCTTAACCTATGGTCATCAACGGTTTTTGTCCCGGCGGGTCGTTGACACGATATAGTGTCACATTTACCAAGATCCCCTCGTTGCGCTTTCATTTGCAAAGGTGGATTCATGATCGTTCGTCGCGTGGCCGTTGCCGGCCTTTTGGCCGGGGCCGCCGCCCCCGTCCTGGCCCAGGGTGCCGCAGCGCCGGCGGCCGACCTTCATGCCGATGTATCGCCCGACATCATCGTCACCGCGCCGTTCTCGCGTGATCGTGCGACCGTGCTGTCAGGAATCACCGTCCTGCAGGGCACCGAGCTGACCCGTCAGCTGCGCCCGACGATCGGCGATACGCTGTCGCGCCAGCCTGGTGTCAGTTCGACGAGCTTCGGCCCCAACGCCTCGCGGCCGATCCTGCGCGGCTTCCAGGGGGAGCGCGTCCGCATCCTCACCGATGGCATCGGCAGTTTCGACGTGTCGAACACATCGGTGGACCATGCCGTCATCATCAACCCGCAGTTCGCCGACCGGATCGAGATCCTGCGCGGACCCGCGTCGCTGCTCTACGGGTCCTCGGCGATCGGCGGTGTCGTCAATGTCATCGACAAGCGCATCCCGCGGGAGGTGCCGACCGAAGCCGTCCACCTCGACGTGCTCGGTACTTATGGCTCGGCCGCCAATGAACGCTCGACCGCCGGCGTCATCGAGGTGCCGATTGCCGACCATATCGTGGTTCACGCCGACGCCAGCTACAGCAAGACGGATGATCTCAAGATCGGCAATTTCGTCCTGTCGGCGCCGGCCCGGGCGGAAGCGCTGGCCAGCGCCGACCCGGCGGCCCAATCGCTGGCGTCGCTGAAGGACCGGCTGCCCAACACATCGTCGCGAACCTGGAACGTCGGCGCCGGTGCGGCCTATATCGACGAGAATGGCAGCCTGGGCATCGGCTATGGGCATTATGACAGCCTTTACGGCGTGCCGACGCGCTTCGATCTCGCCACGGGCGAGGGGGAAGCTGTCCGGCTCAAGGTCAGGCAGGACCGCTTCGACGTGCGCAGCGAGATCAACGTCGGCGGTGATGTCGTCGACGCGATCAAGGTGCGCGCCGGCTATGCCAAGTATCAGCATTCCGAACTGGAGGATGACGGCAGCATCGGAACCACCTTCTACAATCAGGGGCTGGAGGGCCGGGTCGAAGTCAGCCAGGCGCGGCGCAACATCGGATCGGGCACCTGGCGCGGCGGCACCGGTGTCCAGCTGTTCACGCGCGACTTCGACGTCATCGGCGACGAAGCCTTTATTCCGCGCAACAAGACCGTCCAGCTCGGGGTGTTCACCCTGCAGGAGTTCGATTTCGGGGCGTTGAAGGCTGAAGTGGCGGGGCGTTACGAGAATGCCAACGTCAAGGCGTCGGTCGGTGATTTCCGCGGCGCGCCGGTGTTCGTCAACCGCAGCTTCGACCTGTTCTCGGGCTCGGTCGGTGCCAGCTATGGCCTGTTCGGTGACTGGCGGCTGGGGGTGAACCTGTCGCATACCGAACGCGGCCCGGCCGCCGAGGAACTGCTCGCCAATGGTCCGCACGCCGGTACCCAGGCCTATGAGGTCGGCAACCCCGATTTCGTCAAGGAACGCGCCAACGGCGCCGAACTGATCCTGCGCGGCAAAGGCGAGGGCTATCGGTTCGAAGCGTCGGTATATTTCAACCGCTTCAACAACTATATCTACGAAACCCAGACCGGGATGATCGAAGACGACCTGCCGGTGTTCGAATTCCGGCAGGCGTCGGCGCGCTATCTGGGGGCCGAGGCACAGGGCGACATCACGATTGCCCGATTCGGCGAGACCGATCTGAAGGTCGATGCGCTTGCCGATTATACCGACGCGCGCTTGCTCGGCGGGCTGGGGCCGGTGCCGCGCATCCCCCCGTTCCGGGTGCTGGGCGGCGTCGGCCTTGCGAACGATCGCTGGGATGCGCGCGCCGAAGTGGAACACAGCAGCCGCCAGGCCAAGGTGGCGGCGTTCGAAACCGAAACCGCAGGCTTCACCATGGTCAACGCGGCTTTCAGCTTCAGGCCGTTCGCGACGCGCAAGGACACATCGATCGTCGTTTCGGCCAACAATATCTTCGATGTCGACGCGCGCCGGCACGCGTCCTTCCTGAAGGATTTTGCGCCCCTGGCAGGGCGCGACATCCGGGTGTCGTTGCGTTTCACCATCTGATCGGTGCGTCACCGCGCCCTGGGCAGAAAAATCTGCGCAGGGCGCGGCGCAGACCTTGCAACGCAACAATCCTCGCCTATTTCAGCAACACGAGCCGGCCCCTTTCCCCCTCGGGGTCCGCTCCTGTGATGACCGCTTCCCCCCTTGCGGTCATCTTCCCTGAACCTTCGCCGCCCTGCACATGCAGGGCGGCGATTTTTCATTCGGCGGCTTCGCGCCGCGGCGGATCGAGCCGCAGGATCGGTGCCGTGGCCACGATCAGCCGCGCGAGCCCGTGCATGGCCTCGGCAACGCGGCCGAAGCCGGGACCGGGGTGGAGGCTGGCGCCGTCCATGTAAAGGCTGCGGTCGATTTCGATCTGGATGGCGTGAACTCCGGCCGTCAGGTCGCCGTGGGTTTGAGTGGTGTGGCCGCCGGCGTAGGGGGTGTTGCGCGCCACCCGCCAGCCGAAACTGCCGAAATGCCGCTCGACAAGCCGCACCAGCGCCGGCGCCGCCGTCGTGCCGTGGCGATCGCCGAGAACGATTTGCGGTGGGCGGATACCGACGGGGGTCGGCATCGAATGACAGTCGATCAGGATGGCGTGGCCGTGGCGCCGCCGCGCACGATCAAGGCAATCGGCGATTGCCCGGTGCCAGGGCAGGTGCAGGCTGGTGACGCGCCGGGCAGCGTCGGCGGGCGCGAGTTTGCGCCCATATATGTCCTGGCCATGGGCGGCCAGACGCGGCACCACGCCCAGGCCGGCGGTCACCCGGTCGGTGATCCGCACCGGAATGGCCAGCGGCGCATCGAACATCGCCGGATCAAGCTCATCTGCGGCACGGTTGAGGTCGAGATAGGTGCGGGCAAAGCGCGCACGCAGCACCGGGGCGCAGGCGATGCCATCGAGCAACTGGTCGACAAGCCCGTCCTCGGTGCGGCGCAGCTGCATAAGCGATAAACGGGCAGCGGCGAGAAACGCTGGCGGATAGTCACGCCCCGAATGTGGCGACGCCAGAACCAGCGGCGATCGCCCGTCGCAATGGCCGGTGACGCTGAACCCCGGTTGGAGCGAATCGTTCATCGTCAACGTGTAATCGCTGCGAACGAATCGCGAAAGCGGCGTAACGTGCAAAAAGACTGATGTTCGGGGGTTGTCAGCGGCGGGATCGCGGATTACCAGCCTCCACAGCGTGGGCGCGTAGCTCAGTGGTAGAGCACTGTGTTGACATCGCAGGGGTCACAAGTTCAATCCTTGTCGTGCCCACCATTTCATTCACAGCGATGAAACAGAAAAGGCGGAGCCGGGTGGCTCCGCCTTTTTGATTGCAATGGGGCCAGCGGTCGCGCTGGCCCTTGTGCTGTCTTAATCCCGCGGGGGCGTGCCGCCGGTGCCGCTCGGCGTCGTGCCGGCGGTGCCATTGTTGCCAGGGCCCGAATTGCTGTTGCCCGGACCGGTGTTGAGATCACCAGCCATGCCCTGGTTCGCCATTGTGCCTGACGCCGGCATGCCATCGCCCGTTGTCGAACCCGCTGCGCCCGTCGACGGGGCCATCGGATCGCTGCTCGACGCCGACATGCTGTCGTTTGGCATCGTCGTCGTGCCGTCGGCTCCCGTCATGCCGGCCGTGCCTGCCGTGCCTGCCGTACCATCGGTCGCGGCACCTTCGCGTGACTGGCCGCAGGCCGCCACAGCCAGCAGGGCAGGGACAGCAAGATAGAAGGACATATTGCGCATTACAGTTACTCCACCAGGTGATACTCGCCGGATTAACGCGCCTCTTTGAAAATGGATGCGTGGTGAACAGCGGTATTTCAGCGTGTCCAATTCACGTCGTGCAATCAATCGCGTTCACTATATCGAATGTTATACAGCAATTTGGGTGTATACGCCCTGTAAGGATAAGAGGTTTGTCATCTAATCGACCCGTTGCGCCGGCATAAATATTGCCGGACTGGCTTTGCGGGCGGAGATTTCGTTGGCATGACGCATCGATAATAATGTTCTTGCTGTATATTTGACGGCTGAACCGACGGAACATTTGCTGTCTCGACAGGTTCTGAAATCGCGATGGCGATCGGCAAGTCCTGTCGCTCATGTCGATAATCATCTGTCGCTGTGAAACATTACGGAGATGCACCATGTTCATGCATAATAAGAAGCTACAATATACGGTACGCGTTTCGGAGCCGAACCCGGTCCTGGCTTCGCTTCTGCTTGAACAATTCGGCGGTCCGGACGGTGAACTGGCGGCAGCCATGCAGTATTTCAGCCAGGGCCTGGGCGAAGACGACCCGGGCCGCAAGGACATGTTGCTCGATATTGCTACCGAGGAACTCAGCCATCTTGAAGTCATCGGTTCGATTGTCGCGATGCTCAACAAAAATGTGAAGGCGCGGCTGTCGGAGGCAGCGATGTCGGAAGCGGAACTCTACCTTTCGCTCACGGCCGGCGGCAACAGCCACACCCAGTCGATCCTTTATGGCGGCGGCCCCGCCTTCACCAACTCGTCGGGCGTGCCGTGGACGTCGGCTTATGTCGACAGCCGCGGCGAACCGACCGCCGACCTGCGTTCGAACATCGCCGCCGAAAGCCGCGCCAAGATCGTCTATGAACGTCTGATCGCGATCACCGACGATCCTGGCATCAAGGAAGCCCTGGGTTTTCTGATGACCCGCGAAATCGCGCACCAGAAGTCGTTCGAAAAGGCGCTTTACGCCATTGCCGACAATTTTCCGGTCGGCAAGCTGCCCGGCATCGAGCGATTCAGCAACATGTATGTCAACACATCCCAGGGCGACGGCGATATGTCGGGCCCGTGGAATAGCGGGGACCAGTGGGAACGCCAGGACCCGCAGTCCGATTCGCTGCCGCTGGATGGCGGTGACGGGACGGCGACCATCGGCATGGCCGAGGACGACGTGGCGATTTACGAAAGCATGGCCGCACGGACCATGTCCGATCCGACGGCGGATCCGATAACCGGGGCCGATCTTGGCGCCGGCCCGGGCGCCGGCAAGACCAGCGACGCCGACATGGGCGGCGCTGCCGACATCCTCGACGCATCGAACATGGCCGATGCGATGACGGTCCGTCGGTGATGATGGACGGCGGGGGCATCTGCGCCCCCGCCATCGCTGCCTGCTGGGTCGGCCGGGCCCAGACGCTGCATCCCCGCCCCGGCCTATTCTGGAAGGATGAACAATGTCCCGCCTTGTCACTTTTGCCTTCGCCGGCCTGATCGCCACTTCGGCCGCCCAAGCGGCACCGACCACGGACGCCGGCAGCTATGTCGCCCAGGCCGGCGCCAGCGACCTCTACGAAAAGACCTCGAGCCAGCTTGTTCTCGCCAATGCCCAACGCGCGGATGTGCGCCGCTTTGCCCAGATGATGATCGACGACCATGGCAAGACCACGCAGCAGGTCGTGGCGGCTGCCAAGCAGGATCGGGTCACAGCCGGTCCGCCGGCGATGACTGCCGAACAGACCCAGATGATCAAGGACCTGCGCGCTGCGACCGGGGCGCAGCGCGAAAGCCTGTATGTCCAGCAGCAGGTCAAGGCGCACCAGCAGGCGTTGGACCTGCACCGCAGCTTCGCGAACGGCGGCAGCACCCCGATGCTGAAAAAGGTTGCAGGCGGCGCCGTGCCCATCATTCAAAAGCACGTCGAGATGGTGACAAACCTGGCCGCAGCCCCCGCCGTGACGCGTTGACACGACCCGGGCCCGGATAGTTCGGGAACCGGGCCCGGCTGAGTCTCGTTCGGCTTTTACGTCCTGACCGGAAAGTACGTTCCCCCGCATGTCGCCAATTTTTGCCGGCTTCCTTGCCAGCCTGATCGCAGGCCTTGCGACCGGTGTCGGCGCATTGCCGGTGCTGGCGATGCGCGGCGTCGATGCGGCGCGCCAGTCGCTGCTGCTCGGCTTTGCCGCGGGCGCAATGCTCGCAGCGTCGGTTTTCTCGCTGATCCTGCCCGGTTTCGAGCAGGCGCGCGTGATGGGCTCCGATATTGCCGATGCCACGCTGACGATGGCGGCGGCCGTGTTGATCGGCGGCTTTGCCATGTCGCAACTCGGCGCCCTGCTGCCGCAGATGGATTCCGGGCGGTTGGCGCCCGTTGCCGGGACATCGCAGCGCGCGCGCAGCGTCTGGCTGTTTGTCGCCGCGATCACCTTTCACAATATTCCCGAAGGCGCCGCCGTGGGCGTGGCCTTTGGCGGGGACAGCCTGCGGGCGGGTCTCCCCACTGCCATCGGCATCGGCATCCAGAACATGCCCGAAGGGCTTGCCGTTGCCGGCGCCCTGGTGGCGCTCGGCTACACCAGGCTGCGGGCGGTGCAGGTCGCCTTGGCAACGGGCCTTGTCGAGCCGATCGCGGGCCTTGCCGGTGCGCTCGTCGTCGCGGCGGCAACGTCGCTGTTGCCTTGGGGCCTGGGGATCGCGGCGGGCGCCATGTTGTTCATCGTCCTGTCCGAGATCGTGCCCGACCTCGACCTTGGCGTGCGTGTCGGGCAGCGCGGCGCGACCGCAGCGCTGGCGATCGGCTTGGCGCTGATGACATTTCTCGACACCGCGATCGTCTGACCCGGCGGCTGATCGCTGCCGTCAGGCTTTGGCCTCGAACAACCGTTTGAACCGGCGCGGCTGGCATCGCAGATATTGGTCCGGGGCGGCGACGGTTGCGCCGAGCTCGGCGGCGGCGTGCCAGGGCCAGCGCGGATCGTAGAGCATGGCGCGGGCGAGGGCGACCATGTCGGCATCGCCGCCGGCAATGATCGCTTCGGCATGTTCGGGGGCGGAGATCAGCCCGACCGCCACCACCGGCATCGCTGTCGCGTCCTTGACAGCGCGCGCCAGCGGCACCTGATAGCCGGGGCCGACAGGGATTGCCTGACGCGGGTCGAGCCCGCCGCTCGACACGTGGATGGCGGCGCAGCCGCGTGCTTCGAGCGCCTGCGCGAAGGCGATTGTCGATTCGATGTCCCAGCCGCCGGCGACCCAGTCGGTGCCGGAAACACGCATGGTCACGGGCTTGTCGGGGGCAAAGGCATCGCGCACCGCGTCATAAACCGCGAGCGGGAAGCGCATGCGGTTCGCCAGGCTGCCGCCATAGGCATCGTCGCGCCGGTTCGACAGCGGGGACAGGAACTGGTGCAGCAGATAGCCATGGGCGCCGTGCAACTGGATCGCATCGAGGCCCAGCCGGTCGGCCCGCCGCGCGGCGTCGGCAAAGGCGCGGGTGATTCGGGCCAGGCCATCGGCATCGAGCGCCAGCGGCGCCGTGTGATGGGCTTCGAAGGGCAGGGCCGACGGCGCCAGTGTCTGCCAGCCGTTGGCGGCGTCGGGGCCGATCTGGCCGCCACCATGCCAGGGCAAGTCACTCGATGCCTTTCGCCCGGCATGGCCGAGCTGGATGGCGATCGGCATGTCGGAATAGCGCCGCACGCCGTCGAGCACGCGCGCCATCGCGGCTTCGGTGGCGTCGTCCCACAGCCCGACATCGCCATAGGAGATTCGGCCCTCGGGCTCGACGGCAGTGGCCTCGATGGTCAGCAGCCCGGCGCCAGACAGGGCAAGACCGCCGAGATGCATGAGGTGCCAGTCGGTCATCGCGCCGTCGATCGCGGAATATTGGCACATCGGCGCGATGACGATGCGGTTGGGCAAGGTCGTGCCGCCGATGGTGATAGGCTCGAAAAGACGGGGTCCGCTCATGCTTCCGCTCCTTGGGCCGGTTCGGCTTTCGACGCCATCGCATTCGACTCGACGCCTGTTGTCGCGGCATCGGCGGCGGCGCGCTCGGCCAGCAGGCCATGGATCTGTGCCACCACGGCAGCGCCTTCGCCGACGGCGGCGGCAACGCGCTTCGTCGATCCGGCGCGCACATCGCCGATGGCAAACACGCCGGGCAGGCTGGTTTCCAGCGATCGGGGCCCGGCGCCGGTGATGACAAAGCCCTTGCCGTCGGTCTGGGCGCAGCCCTGCAGCCAGCCGGTATTGGGATCGGCGCCGATGAACAGGAACAGGTGGCGCATGGGGCGGGTGACGCTGGTGCTGTCGGCGATGTGCCGGAAGGTTGCCGATTGCAGACCCGCGGCGCTGTCCCCGCCCAGCGCCGCGACCTCGGCGCCGACATGGATTTCCACATTTGGCAGCGCGGCGATGCGATCGATGAGATATTGCGACATGGTTTCGGACAGATTGCGCCGAACGATCAGATGCAGGCGGTTGACCTGCGGCGCCAGGAACACCACCGCCTGGCCGGCGGAATTGCCGCCGCCGACCAGCGCCACATCCTCACCCGCACAAAGCCGCGCCTCGACCTGCGACACCCAATAGGAAACCCCGGCGCCTTCGAACATGGCCAGATTGGCGATGTCCGGCCGCCGATAGCGCGCACCGGAGGCGATGACGACGGTCCGGCTCCGCAGCTTGCGCCCTTCCGCCAGATCCAGCGCCAGCGGCAGGCCCGTGCAGTCGAGCGATTCGACGGCAACCGGAATGGCGATCTCGGCACCGAATTTCATCGCCTGGTTGAACGCGCGTCCCGCCAGCGCCTGCCCCGAGATGCCGGTCGGGAAGCCCAGATAATTCTCGATCCGCGCCGATGCCCCCGCCTGGCCGCCCAAGGCGCGTTCATCGAGAACCATCACCGAAAGGCCTTCCGATGCCGCATAGACCGCGGTGGCAAGCCCGGCGGGCCCGGCGCCGACGATGACGATGTCGTAAAGCTTGTCGGGATCGAGCGTCGGCGTCATCCCGAGGCAGGCCGCGACCTCCGCGTCGCTGGGTGTGCGCAGCAGATCGCCATTGGGGCAGACGACCAGCGGCAGTTCCTCGGTCGCGACGCCGAGCCGTTCGACCAGGGCCCGGCCTTCGGCGTCGGTGGCGACATCGAGCACCATGTTGGGATAGCCGCTGCGGGTCAGGAAGCCCTGCAGACGCACGACGGCCGCGCTGCCGGGGGCACCGATGATGATCGTGCCGGCGCCGCCTTCGGCGATCAAATTGACCCGGCGCAGGATGAGCGCGCGCATCAGCAGTTCGCCGACATCGGCCGATCCGACCATGAGCGCGCGCAGATGCGCCGCATCGAACGGCAACGCCGTGCATCCCTCGTCGCCGGCGTGGCCCGCGGCGATCGACGCGCGCCCGGCAAGCTGGTTGACCTCTCCGGTGAACTGGCCGACGTGATGGGTCGTCACCGGGGCGAGCCGGTCGAGCCCGTCGCGGCGCACGACATCGATGCTGCCGGCAAGGACGAGCCACGTCGGTGCATCCTGCTCGCCGATGTCATAGACCGATTCGCCCGGTGCGAAGCGTTGTTCGGCGCCGCTGGCAAAGCGCTGCGCAATGGCCATCTGGCCGGCATCGAGCACGGGAAACATCTGGTGTTCGCGTGGGCCGGTCATGGTGATATCGCTTTCTGCGCCGGTAAAGTGCCGGGTTGCGGTGGACGTTCCTACAGGACGGCGGCGCCGGCAATTATCCGTTGGTTTGGGTAGGATGGGCCAGTGACGCTGACGATGTTCGGGATCCGCAATTGCGACACGGTCAAAAAGGCGCGCGCCTGGCTCGATTCTGCCGGTGTCGCCCACGATTATCATGACTTCAAAAAGGCGGGTGTCGATGTGCCGACCCTGTCGGGTTGGGTCGCGGCGCTGGGCTGGGAAGCGGTCCTCAATCGGGCCGGCACGACCTTTCGCGGCCTGCCCGATGCCGACAAGGCGGGGATCGATGCCGCCAAGGCGATTACGTTGATGACCGCGCAGCCATCGATGATCAAACGGCCGGTCCTGATCGGCGCCGGACTGCTGCTGGTCGGGTTCAAACCCGAGCTTTATGCCGCGACATTTCCAAAATCCTGAAAAGACACTTCGACATTATCCGGTTTTTTCGCAGCCGCGATCGCGGCTAGAAACAGCGGCAAGCGAGATGGTTCGCGCCGCCACAGCGGGAAGGGAATTCGACAATGACGAAGGTTCTGGTCCTTTATTATTCGAGCTATGGTCACATCGAGACGATGGCCAATGCCGTCGCCGAAGGCGCTCGCGCCACCGGCGCCACCGTCGACATCAAGCGCGTCCCCGAGACCGCGCCCGAAGACGTCGCCCGCGCCGCCTATTTCAAGCTCGACCAGGCAGCGCCGGTTGCCACCGTTGCCGAACTGGAAAATTACGACGCCATCATCATCGGCGCGCCCACCCGCTTCGGGCGCATGCCGTCGCAGATGGCGGCATTCCTCGACCAGGCCGGCGGCCTGTGGGCGCGCGGCGCGCTCAACGGAAAGGTCGGCGGGGCTTTCACCTCGTCGGCATCGCAGCATGGCGGCAATGAAGTGACGCTCTTCTCGATCATCACCAACCTGCTGCATTTCGGCATGACCATCATCGGCCTGCCCTACAGCCATCAGGGCCAGATGGGCGTCGACGAGATCCGCGGCGGGTCGCCCTATGGTGCCACCACGGTCGCCGGCGGCAGCGGCGAACGCCAGCCGAGCGAAGCCGAGCTCGACGGCGCCCGCCACCAGGGCGAACTGATCGCCAAGGCGGCTGTCAAGCTGGTTGCCTGACACGTCCGACGCGGCGGCCCGGCGGGACTATGCGTCCTTCTGGGCCGCTGTTCGCGCAAAGAAGATGGTGACATGCACGCCCTCGCCGGGCTTCGACACGACATCGAGCACGGCCTTGGCATTTTCCCGCAGCGACCGGACGATGACCGCGCCCAGCTTGCCGTCGGTCGGCCAGCTGGTGCCGTCCGGCAGCCCGACGCCATCATCGGATACCACGACTCGGCAGCCGGTCTTGTCGGCGACGCTGGTCAGGCTGATGACGCCGCCCTTGCGCCCGACAAAGGCGTGTTTGAGGGCGTTGGTCATCAGCTCGTTGACCACCAGCCCCGCTGGCATGGCGACGTTGATCGACACCGGCCAGCTGTCGACCTTCAGTTCCAGCCGCAGTCCCTCGATGGCATGCGCCGCCATGACCGACGATGCGACCTGGCTGAGATAGACGCCGAGATCGACGGTTTCCGCCATGCCTTCGCCCGACAGCGCCTTGTACAGCAGCGCCAGGGCGCTGACCCGGCCGGCCAGCCGCTCGAAGCGGGCGCCGGTCTCGTCGTCGGGGATGCTGCGTGCCTCCATGCGGATCAGCGTGGTGATGATCTGCAGGTTGTTCTTAACCCGGTGCTGCAATTCCATCAGCAGCGCCGCCTTTTCGCGCAGTTCCTTGCGCGGGTCGATCGCGCCGCCGATGGTGCGGCGGGCCGCGAGTGCGACCAGGCGGAACAGCGGCGTGCCGTCCTCATCCTCGATGCTGTTCGACCAGGCATCGACTTCGATCGTGCGCTCCGGATCGGAGATGATGAACGAACCGATATAGTCGTCGCCATCATCGATCGCCTCGCCGAGGTCGGTCGGCTGGCCGGGGCCGGCGGCGACGCCGGGCAGCAGCGTCCAGTCGCCGCCGATGACATCGGCGGCCGTCAGTCCGGTCAACGCCTCGAATTCCAGATTGGCGTAAGTGATGGTTTCCGATGGATGGAGTTCGGATACGGCGATCGCGACCGGAACATGGTCCAGAAATTGCTTGAACCGTTCGTCCTCGAGCGCTTGCACCAGATCGGGTGTGGCGAGGATTTCGGTGATCGGGTCGGACTGGGTTTCTGGTTTCATCGGGACGTGCCTTGCTGCTCTTGTCGCTGGCCAAAGCGCCGCAGGTCGAGGCGCGCGACCATTTCGCCGGCCGAATCGTTCGGGCCGGGCTTGTCGTTATCGCCTAGTGCCGACAAAGGGCACTTCGGACAAGCGCGGGAGCGATCGCAATGCATTGGCTGGTAAAGTCGGAGCCGTTCAAATATTCCTGGGACATGCTGGTCCGCGACGGATCGACGACATGGGATGGCGTGCGCAACAACCAGGCCGCGATCTACCTGCGCACGATGGCCCTGGGCGAGGAGCTGTTCTTTTACCATAGCAACGAAGGCCTTGCCGTGGTCGGCGTCGCGCGCGTTTCGGGTGAACATTTCATCGATCCGACCGACCCGAAAGGGCGGTTTCCGGCGGTAACCATCGCTCCCGTGCGCGCCCTGGCACGCCCGGTGACCCTGGCAGCGATGAAGGCAGAGCCGCGGCTGGCGGAGATGGCGATGTTCCGCCAGTTCCGGCTGTCGGTGGCGCCGGTGACCGATGCCGAATGGGAGGTCATCCTGGCGATGGGCGGCGGCTGAAAGCCCGGCACCGGGCCGCGTGACGCTTGCCCTCTGCGACGCATGGGCGCAGGGGAGCGCCATGTCGACAACCTTCACCCTGGACACCGCCACCAGCCGCGCCCATCCGGTGCCCGAACCTGTCCGCCGGCTGACAGTGCCGGCCATCGCCAAACGCAAGGGCGGCGAACCAATCGTCATGCTGACCGCCTATACCGCGCGCATGGCGCAGTTGCTCGACAAGCATTGCGACATGCTGCTGGTCGGCGATTCGCTGGGGCAGGTGATCTATGGCCTCGATACCACCGTCAAGGTGACGCTGGACATGATGATCGCCCATGGTGCCGCGGTCGTGCGCGGCTCGTATCGGGCGGTCGTCGTCGTTGACATGCCGTTCGGCAGCTATGAAGCGTCGCCGCAACACGCCTTCGAAAGTGCGGCGCGGGTGATGAAGGAAACCGGTGCCGCCGCGGTGAAGCTGGAAGGCGGCGTTGCCATGGCGGAAACGGTGACGTTCCTGGCGCGCCGCGGCATCCCCGTTGTCGGCCATGTCGGGCTGACGCCGCAGGCGGTCAACGCGCTGGGTGGCTATGGTGCGCGTGGGCGCAGCGAAACCGAGGCCGCCACCATCCTGGCCGATGCGACGGCGATTGCCGATGCCGGCGCCTTCGCACTGGTCGTCGAAGGCGTCGTCGAAACGCTGGGCCGGCGGATCACCGAAACGGTCCGCTGCCCGACCATCGGCATCGGCGCCTCGCTGGCCTGTGACGGACAGGTGCTGGTCGTCGATGACATGCTCGGCATGTTCGAACGCGTGCCGCGCTTCGTCGAGCGCTTCGACGACCTGGCGGTGCGGATCGACGCCGCCGCTGCCTCCTATGCCGCCGCGGTGCGCGAGCGGCGGTTTCCGACCGAGAAACAACTTTATCTCTGATCGGTCATCGGGCATTCAGCCCGGCGACTTTAGCGGTTCCGCAACGAGCGGCGCACGCAACGCATTATCTGGAGCTTGCCGACCTTGGCCGTGACCCCCAGCAATCCCGACGATGCCTTTCTGCGCGAAGTCGACGAAGGCGTGCGCCGTGACCAGGTGGCGTCGCTTTGGCAGCGCTATGGCATCGTCTCCATCGTCGTCGTCGTCGTGCTGCTGGCAGCGCTTGCCGGCTGGCTGTGGTGGCGTGACCAGTCTGCGGGCAAGGCCGGGGTGGCCGGGGAAGAATTTGCACGTGCCGTCGAGCAGCTCGATGTCGGCGAAGGCGCCCGCGCGCGGCCGGTGCTCGATCGGCTGGCAACCGATGGTCCTGCCGGCTATGCGCCGCTGGCGCGCATGGTCCAGGCCTCGGATGCCGTCGCCAGCGGCGATACCGCGCGTGCCGTGAAGCTGCTCGATGCCGTGGCCGCCGACAGCAAGGTCGGCCAGCCGCTGCGCGATGCGGCGCTGATCAAGTCCGTCCGGCTGGGTTTCGACGGCTTGCCGCCGGCAACGGTCGTCGATCGGTTGAAGGGTCTTGCCGTTCCCGGCAACCCGTGGTTCGGCATCGCTGCCGAAATGACGGCGATCGCACAGCTGAAGGCGGGCAAGCCCGACGCCGCCAAGCCGCTGTTGACGGCGATCGTCCTCGACGAGAGCAATTCGCCGAGCATGCGGGGCCGCGCCGCCCAGTTGGCTTTGTCGCTGGGTGTCGACCAGCGCACGCTCAAGCTCGATGCGGCCGCGCCGTCCGCTGCGTCGGCATCAACCCCTGCGGCATCCCCGCAACCTGCACCATAAGGGCCGTTGCTTGAAACACCCCACACCCGCTTTCGCACTCATGCTCGCGCTGGCGCTCGGCGTGTCGGGCTGCGGTGTCTTCAAGAAGACCCAGCCCAAGTCGCAGACGGTCGGCGAACGTATCCCGGTGCTCAATTTCGAAACCCGGGCCCAGGCGGAAGCCGAACTCGCCGACCTCGTCGTCGTGTTGCCGACGCAGGAAGCCAATGCCGAATGGAGCCAGCCCGGCGGGTCGGCATCGAAGGCCAACGGACATCCGGCATTGCCGGAACGGATCAACACCGCCTGGACCGTCTCGATCGGCCAGGGCAGCACCGGCACGCGCCGGCTCAACGCCGGGCCAGTGGTGTCGGGCGGCCGTATCTTCACGATGGACACCGGCGGTGATGTCCGTGCCTTCGATGCGCGCACCGGGGCGCTGGCCTGGCAGGCGCGGATCACGCTGCCCGGCCGCAACAGCAATTCGGCCTTCGGTGGCGGCGTTTCGGTGGCCGATGGCCGGGTGTTCGCCACCACCGGCTATGGCATCATCGCGGCCTATGACACCGCCACCGGCAAGGAGCTTTGGCAGCAGAAGCTGGCCGAGCCGCTGCGCGGCGCACCATCGGTCTATGCCAACCGCGTCTATGCGCTGACCATCGACAACCAGCTATTCTCGCTTCAGGCGGACACCGGCGAAACCGCCTGGACCGTGTCCGGCACGGTGGAGGTCGCAGGGCTGCTCGGCGCGGCTGCGCCCGCCGTGGCGCAGGACACCGTCGTCGTCGGCTTTTCCAGCGGCGAGCTCAATGCGCTGCGCGCCGAAAACGGCCGCACCGTCTGGGCGGATGCGCTGGCTCGCACCGGGCGTTCGACGGCGATGGCGGCACTGTCGGACATCGACGCTTCGCCGGTCATCGACCGCGGCCGCGTCTATGCCATCGGCCATGGCGGCCGCATGGCGGCGCTGGAACTCGCCACCGGGCAGCGGGTGTGGGAACGCAATTTTGCCGGCACCTCCACGCCCTGGGTGGCCGGCGAGTTCGTCTATATCGTCACGCTGGAGGGGGAGGTCATCTGCATGACCCGCCGCGACGGTAAGGTGCGCTGGGTCCGCTCGCTCGACCGCTACAAGAAGCCCAAGAAGAAGACCGATCCGATCCAATGGTCGGGGCCGGTCCTTGCCGGCGACCGGCTGTTCGTTGTCGGTTCCAACCAGCAGATGGTCACGATTTCGCCGTACACGGGCGAGGTGACATCGACGACCAAACTCAAATCGGCCGCTTATCTGCCGCCGATCGTCGCCGACAACAGCCTCTATCTGCTCACCGACGACGGCAAGCTGACGGCCTGGCGCTGAGGGCCGCGCACGCCGTCATGGCGGACGCCGCCCGGTCCTGCTAAGGCCCGCCGCATGTCCAGCACCCACAGCCTGCCGCGGGTGGCCATCGTCGGTCGCCCCAATGTCGGCAAATCCACCCTGTTCAACCGTCTCGTCGGGCGCAAGCTCGCGCTTGTCGACGACACCCCCGGCGTCACCCGCGACCGCCGGGAGGGCGAGGCCAGGCTTTTCGACCTGCGCTTCACTATCGTCGATACGGCAGGGTTCGAGGATGCCGACGCCGCCAGCCTGGCCGGGCGCATGCGGCAGCAGACCGATCTTGCCGTCGGCGACGCCTGTGTGGCGTTGCTGGTCTTCGATGCCCGCGCCGGAATCACCCCGCTCGACAAGCATTTTGCCGATTGGCTGCGCCGCCGCGGCACGCCGCTGATCCTCGTCGCCAACAAGGCGGAAGGCCGGGCAGGGGAGCTGGGAGTCGCCGAAAGCTACCGCCTCGGCCTTGGTGACCCCATTCAGATTTCCGCCGAACATGGCGAGGGCATGGCCGATTTGTTCGAAGCCCTTGCCCCGCACATCGACGCACCGGTGGTCGAGTCCGATGACGACGTGCCGCCCGAGATGCCGGAAATACCCGATATTCCCGAAGGTCCGCTGAAGATGGCTATCGTCGGCCGTCCCAACGCCGGCAAATCGACGCTGATCAACACCTTGATCGGCGAAGCGCGGCTGGTTGTTGGCCCCGAAGCCGGCATCACCCGCGATTCCATTGCCATTCCCTGGGAGTATCACGGCCTTTCGGTCCGGCTCGTCGACACCGCGGGGTTGCGCAAGCGCGCCAAGGTCAGCGACAAGCTGGAAAAGATGTCCGCCGCCGATACCAAGCTGGCGGTCGATTTCGCCGAAGTCGTCGTGCTGCTGCTCGACGCGACGCTGGGGCTGGAGGCGCAGGACCTGCGGATCGCCGACATGGTGCTGTCCGAAGGCCGGGCGCTGGTCATCGCGCTGAACAAATGGGACGTGGCGCAGGACCAGTCGTCGCTGTTCCAGGGGGTGCGCAAGGCGCTCGACGATGGCCTGTCGCAGATCCGCGGCGTGCCGCTGGTGGCGCTGTCGGGACAGACCGGCAAGGGCCTCGACATCCTGATGAAGGCGGTCACCGAAACCCGCACCAAATGGTCTCGGCGGGTCTCGACCTCGCAACTCAACCGCTGGTTCGAAAGCGCGCTCGACCGCAACCCGCCGCCCGCCGCCGGCGGCACGCGCATCAAGCTCCGCTATGTTACCCAGGTGGCGGCGCGGCCGCCGAGCTTCATCATCTTCGGCAACCGCACCGACGATTTGCCCGCCAGCTATGGCCGCTATCTCGTCAACAGCCTGCGCGACGATCTCGATTTCGAAGGCGTGCCGATCCGGCTGAGTTTCCGGGGCGGCAAGAATCCGTTCGAAGGCCGGCCCCGGAAATAATCGCTGTGCTGACGCTCTACAGCTATTGGCGGTCGTCGGCGGCCTGGCGCGTGCGGCTGGCGCTGGCATGGAAGGGGCTGCCCGCCACCACCATCCCCATCGACCTGCGCGCCGGCGAGCAGTCGGCGCCCGATTATCTGGCGCGCAATCCACAGGGGTTGCTGCCCCTGCTGGTTGATGGCGACACCGCGCTCGGCCAGAGCCTGGCGATCATCGAATATCTCGACGAGGTCCACCCCGCACCGCCGTTGCTGCCCGCCGACGCCCTGGGCCGGGCGCGCGTGCGTGCTGCCGCGCTGATCGTCGCTGCCGATATCCACCCGGTCAACAATCTGCGCATCCAGACCTATCTGAAGGCGCTGGGTCACGACAGCCGCGCCGTCGATGGCTGGGCGCGCCACTGGATCGCCGACGGCTTCGACGCGCTCGATGCCTTTGCGGTGGCCCATGGCGGGCGGTTCCTCCATGGCGATGCGCTGTCGATCGCCGATCTTTGCCTGGTACCGCAGCTGTACAATGCCCGCCGCGTCGCGACCGATCTGAGGCGTTGGCCGCGCCTCCTCGCCATCGAAGCGGCAGTCAACAGCCTCGATTTTGCCGCGCCCGCCCATCCCGACAACCAGCCCGACGCGAGCCCTGCCTGATGTTCTTCCTGTCCGACAATGCCGCCTCGCCCTGCCCCGAAGTGCTCGATGCCGTGGTCGCAGCGGCGCCGGCGGCTGCCGCCGGCTATGATGGCGATGCCGTCTCGGCACAACTCGACGCCGAATTCGGCGCACTGTTCGGGCGCGCCTGCACCGTGTTGCCCGTCGGCACCGGTACCGCCGCCAATGCGCTGGCGCTGGCGGCCATGGTGCCGCCGTTCGGCGCGGTCGTCTGCCACAGCGAGGCGCACATCCATGTCGATGAATGCGGTGCACCGGAATTCTTCACTGGCGGCGCCAAGCTGCTGCTCGTGCCCGGCGGCGATGGCCGGCTGACCGCTTCGGGGATCGACACGGCGCTTGCCGGCCACCGCGGCGATGTCCACCAGGTCCAGGCCCGCGCGTTGTCGCTGACCCAGGCGACCGAAGCCGGCACCGTTTATGCCCCCGACGCGCTGGCGGCCCTTGGCGATCATGCCCGGGCGAAGGGCTGGCGCGTCCACCTCGACGGCGCGCGTTTCGCCAATGCCGTCGCGCATCTCGGTTGCGCTCCCGGTGACATCAGCTGGCGCGCGGGAGTCGATATCCTGTCGTTCGGGATGATCAAGAACGGCGGCATGACGGCCGAAGCGCTGGTCGTGTTCGCCCCCGAACTGGTGGCCGAGCTGCGTTTCCGCCGCAAGCGCGCCGGCCAGATGCCGTCCAAGGGCCGCTTCCAGGCGGCGCAGCTGCTGGCGATGGTCCGCGATGATGTCTGGCTGCGCAACGCCCGCGCCGCCAACGCCGGCGCGGCGCAACTGGCCGCCGCTGCTGCCGGGCGACTGCTCTATCCGGTGGAAGCCAACGAGGTCTTCGTCCAGCTTCGCCCCGGCGAGCCCGAGCGGCTGCGTGCGCAGGGCTTTTCCTTCTATGACTGGGGCGCGGCGGGGTCGAACGAGGCGCGTTTCGTCGTCGCCTGGGACACGCCGCCGGGCGATGTCGCGGCGTTGGCGGCGGCGCTCGGGTAGCGCTCTATCGCCGGCCGCCGCGACGTTCTAAGCCGCCGTCATGCACGCGCCCGCCGCCTCGCCACGAAGTCCGCTGCGCGTCGCCATCAGCTTCATCACCGTCACGCTGATCTGGGGCAGCACCTGGCTGGTCATCAAGACGCAACTGGGCGTCGTCCCCGTGTCGTGGTCGATCACCTGGCGGTTCCTTCTGGCCGGCACCATCATGGCCGGCGTGGCGCTGGTGTCGGGCAAGCGACTGTGGCTCTCGCCGCGCGGCCATGCCTTTGCGCTCGCTGTCGGGCTGATGCAGTTCTGCCTTAACTTCAACTTCGTCTATCGCGCCGAGGTGCATCTGGCGTCGGGGCTGGTGGCGTTGACCTTTGCGCTGCTCGTCATCCCCAATGCGGTGCTGTCGGCGTTGTTCCTCGGCACCCGCATCACGCCGGGCTTTGCGATTGGGAGCGGCATCGGCATCGCCGGGCTGGCGCTGGTCTTCGCGCGTGACCTGTTTGCCCCGGGCGCCGATGGCGGCGAGATCGGACTGGGCATGGCACTGGCGATCGCCGGCGTTCTCGCCGCCGGGGTGGCCAATGTCATGCAGGCCAGTGCCACCGGCCGCGCCCAGCCGCTGGAAGCGGGGCTGGCCTGGGCGATGTTCTATGGCACCGCGATCAACGCCGGTGTCGCCTGGGCGACAGCGGGACCGCCGGTGTTCGATGCGTCGCCAACCTATATCGCCGGTCTGGCCTATCTCGGCATCGTCGCCTCGGCGGTGGCCTTCAGCGTTTATTATGCGCTGATCCGGGAGATCGGTGCCGGCAAGGCGGCCTATTCCAGCGTCATCGTGCCGCTGGTGGCAATGTCGTTGTCGACGGCCTTCGAAGGCTATCGCTGGTCGGCGCTGGCCGTGGCCGGGGCGGGGCTGGCGCTGGTCGGCCTCGTCATCGCCTTGCGCAGCCGGGGTTGAAGCGCTTGGCCGGGCCCGCCGCTGCCGCTATCGTCCAGCCTGGAGGAAGACAATGACCCGGCGATGCGAAGATTGTGGGGTTCGGGACCGCGCCCTGTGCGGCAGTCTCGACGACGCCGAACTGGCGGCGCTGGCCCAGCTGGGCGTGCAGCGCACGCTGGCGCGCGGCGACACGCTGATGCGCGCCGGCGATCCGCCGCTGGTCTGCGCCAATCTGCAGCGCGGCGTGATGAAAATCAGCACGACGACGGCGGCGGGCGACGAGACGATCACCGGACTGTTGTATCCGGGGGATTTCGTCGGCCGGCCTTTTGCCGGCGCCATCGACCAGGATGTCGTGGCGGTCACCGAGGTCGAGCTCTGCGTCTTTCCGCGCGCCGCCTTCGAACGCGCGCTGACCAACCATGGCCGGATGGAACGGCTGCTGCTGCAGCGGACCCTGGCCGCGCTCGATCATGCCCGGCTGACCATGGTGCGCATGGCGCACGCCAGCGCAACGGCGCGGGTCGCGGGCTTCGTCGACGATATCGGCCGTCGCCAGGCCCCCGGATGTCGCCCCGGCGCAGCCCCGGCGTTCGACCTGCCGCTGAGCAGGGGCGAAATCGCCGAACTGCTGGGCCTGACGATCGAGACCGTCAGTCGGCAGATGAAGCACCTCGAAACCGCCGGCATGATCGAGCGGGTCGGGCGCCGCGGCGTCGTCGTCCGCAATGCGCCGGCCCTTGCTGCCGTGGCGACGACGGCGTAGGATTCTTGCATCGGTCGGTCGGCGCCGCCGCTCCCGACCCGGGGGAGATGCCGCATGAAAACGATCCTGGTGCCGATCGACGCCGATGAAGGCCAGGAGGCACGGCTGCAGGCAGCCTTCGACCTTGCCCGGGCCTGTTCAGGGCAGGTCGTCGCGGTGCAGGTCACGCCTTATGCCGCCTATGCCGTGGGCGACGCCGGGCTGGGCGCGTTTCCGATCACCTCGCTGATCGAGGCGGTCGAAGGCGAACGCCGGCGCGAGCGCACCGCCGTCGAAGCTCGGTTCGCGGCCGAAGCGGTCGAATGGCAATGGGTCGCGCGCGATGGCGACCTTGTCGATTCGCTCGCGATGCTGGCCCGGCTTGCCGATATCGTGGTGATGAACAGCGGGCCGTTCAGCGCCGCCGCCAGCGCCAAGATCGCCTTGACCGGCGACGTCGCGATCGGCGCGCCGACCCCGGTCCTCGCCGTGCCGCCAGCCAGTCGCGGGCTCATGGTCGCCGGTCCGGCGCTGGTGGCCTGGGACGGCTCGCAGGAGGCGGCGCTGGCGATGCGTGCCGCCATGCCGCTGCTGCGCATGGCGGCGTCGGTCACCGTGCTGACGGTCGAGGAGAAGAACCCCGACCTGCGCGCCCGTGATGCCGCCGCCTATATGGCGCGCCACGGCATCAACGCCGATGTCATGGAGCGTAGCGCCGATGGCGACAGCATCGAAACGGTGATCCGCGCCGTCCTGACGGAAACCGGCGTCACCTGGATGGTCCAGGGCGCCTATGGCCATTCCCGCCTGCGTCAGACGATCTTCGGCGGCGTCACCCGCGGCCTGCTCGGCGACGCGCCGGTGCCGATGCTGATCGCCCACTGACATCGTGTGAGACCGGTATTTTGACGCATATCAAGGTGGCCCGAAACCGCCGGTCCTAGACCTCGCCTGTCCACAATCGACGGGTGGGAGGACGACAATGAAACTCGAACTGTCCGAAAACGGGGGCGCAGGGCCGACGGTGGCGTCGCCGCCGATGCCGGTCGTCAGCGTGGCCGATGCACCGCCGCCATTGCGGTTCGACCTTCCGGCCCGGCTTTTCCTGCAGCTCGTCGTGGTCGCCATCGGCTATCTCGCCGTGATGGGGTTTGCCTTTCGCGGCGGCGCCGGGATCGGGCTGTTCTTCACCATCTTCGCGGTCGTGCTGGTTGCCTATTATGGCTTGCCGCTTCTGTTGGCGCGCGCTGGCGGCCGTGATACCGATGCCTATCCGCAGCGCGGCGCCTGGGGAATCGACACCGCCAGCGGTTACCTGACCGGCCGGGCCGCCTGGGCGCAGGTGATGACGGTGCCGTTGCTGATGCTCGGCTGGGCGGTATTGGTCGCGATCATCGCCTAACCGCGGCCTGGGCCCTATTCGGCCGCCAGAGGGCGATCGAGCGCCCTTGCGGCCCGCCACAGCTTTTCGATCGTCGCCGGCATCTCGATCTGGGTCCCGTCGAGCGCATCGATGATGGCGTTCATGATCGACGGCATGGCGCCGATGGTGCCCGCTTCGCCGCAGCCCTTGACGCCGAGCGGATTGGTCGGGCTCGGCGTGCCCAGCGTGTCGAAGCCGATCGCTGCCGGCATGTCGTCGGCGCGCGGCACGCCATAGTCCATGAAGCTGCCGGTGACGAGCTGGCCATCGTCCGAATAGACGATATCCTCCAGCAGCACCTGGCCCAGCCCCTGGGCGACGCCGCCATGGACCTGGCCTTCGACCAGCATCGGGTTGACCAGCTTGCCGAAGTCATCGACGAGCGAATAGCGGGTGACGGTGACCTTGCCGGTCGCAGGATCGAGCGACACCTCGGCGATGTGGCAGCCGTTGGGGAACGACGGCGCCGGCTTGCCGGTGGTATATTTGCTGCGTCCATCAAGCCCGCCGGGATGCGCGGCGGCAAGTTCGGCAAGGCTGCGCGTCGCGTTGGTGCCGCGGGCGCGGAACACGCCATCGGCATAATCGATTTCGGCGGCCTCCAGATCGGCACGCGCCAGTTCCAGCCCGCGTTCGATCAGGGCATCGGCCGATGCCAGCACGGCGCCGCCGCCAAACGCCATCGATCGCGAGCCGCCGGTGCCATGGCCTTCGTCGAGCCGGTCGGTATCGCCCTGGACGATGCGGATATCGTCCATGTCGATGCCCAGCCGCTCGCTGAGCACCTGTGCATAGGCGGTTTCATGGCCCTGGCCGTTGGACTGGGTGCCGACCGCCATTTCGACAATGCCATCGGCAGCAACGCGGACATCGGCATATTCGTCGCTGCCGCCGCCGCCGGCGATCTCGACATAATAAGCGATGCCGCGGCCCAGCCGCAGGCCCTTGGCGGCTGCCGCTGCCTTGCGGGCCGAAAAGCCCGCCCAATCGGCCTGGCGCAGCGCCTTTTCGAGCACGGCCGGGAAATTGCCGATATCGAAGGTCAGCCCGATTCCGTTGTCGTGTGGCAATTCGGCGGGCGTCAGCAGGTTGCGGCGGCGGATTTCGTCGACACCAAGCCCCAGTTCGCGCGCCGCGGCCTCGATCAGCCGTTCCATGACATAGGCCGATTCGGGTCGCCCGGCCCCGCGATAGGCATCGACCGGCGCGGTGTTGGTGACGACGCCATGGACGAGGTTGTGGATGACCGGGATGCGATAGACGCCGCCCATGATCTTGCCGCCAGCGACGGTCTGGATGGCGGGGCCATATTGCGCCTGATAGGCGCCGAGATCGGACCAGGTCTCCACCGCCAGCGCCGTGATCAGGCCCTGGTCGTCGAAGCCGAGCCGGGCTTCACTGACCATGGCGCGGCCATGGGTATCTGTCTGGAACGCGTCGCTGCGCTCCCCGGTCCATTTCACCGGCCGGCCGAGCGCCTTGGCGGCGTGGAGAACGAGCGGATATTCGGCATAGACGAAGGTCTTCATGCCGAACCCGCCGCCGACATCTCCGGTGACGATCTTGACCTTGTCGGGGGCGACCTTGAGGATCGGCCCCGCCAGCATCTGGCGCATCCCGGCGACGCCCTGGCTGCCCGTCGACAGGGTATAGACGCCGGTCGCCGGGTCATATTCGCCGAGCGCGGCGCGCACCTCCATCGACGTCGGCGCAACGCGATTCTGGACGATGCGCAGCGCGGTGACATGCGCGGAGCCGGCCAGCGCCGCCGCGGCCTTGTCGCCATCGCCTGCCGCCCAGTCGAACAGGCTGTTCGACTTCGCCGCGTCCCAGATCCTGGGAGCGCCCTCGGCAAGCGCCGCTTCGAGCGAGGCGACGACCGGAAGCTCGCTGTAATCGACCTCGATCGCTTCCGACCCGGCGCGCGCCGCCTCGCGGCTTTCGGCAACGACAAAGGCGACCGCGTCGCCGACGAAGCGGACGCGGGTGTCGGCGAGAAGGATGCGCGGCGTTTCGAGCGGCGCCGAGAAGGGCACCAGGCACGGCACCGGGCCATATTCGGCAATGTCCTGATATGTATAGACCGCGACGACGCCGGGCACCGCGCGCGCCGCGCTGGTATCGATCCCCCTGATCTCGGCATGGGCATAGGGGGACCGCAGCGTTACTCCGTACAACATGCCGTCACGCTGCAAGTCGTCGGTAAAATTGCCCTTGCCGGTCAACAGGCGAACATCTTCGACACGTTTGACCGACTGGCCTGCCCCGAACTTCATGACGTCATCTCCCCAAGACAGGCGCGCAGCCCATCGCGATAGTCAGGATAGCGCAAGTCATACCCCAAATCCCGCGTCATCTTGCCATTGGCGACACGGCGGCACTCGCCATAAAAGGCACGGCCCATCGGCGACAGCTGCGCCGCGTCGAGCGTCTGCAACGGGGCCGGTGCGACCCCCAGCAACTGCGCCGCAAAGGCGGTAACGGCCTCGCCGGGGGCAGGCTCGTCGTCGCAAAGATTGTAGATCCCCGGCGCGCCGCGGCGCAGGCTGGCAAGCATCGCGCCGACGATGTCATCGACATGGACGCGCGAAAACACATGGCCGGGCAGGTCGATGCGCGCCACCGGCCCGGCGCGCAGCCGGTCGAGCGCGCTCCGGCCGGGGCCATAGATGCCGGGCAGCCGAAAGACCCGCGCCTGCGGATGCAGGGCCTGCCAGGCCTCGTCGGCAGCGAGCCGCCCGGAGCGGCGACCGTTCAGCGGCGCGGCTTCGTCGACCCAGGCGCCGGCAGCGTCGCCATAAACTCCGGTCGATGACAGATAGCCGACCCAGCGCGCCGGGGCGGCAGCAATCGCATCGCCGTGCGCGACGAGCACCGGGTCGTCGCCGCTGGCTGCCGGCGGTACCGAGGACAGGATGTGCGTCGCTGCCGCGATCACGCCGGGCAGCGCCGGGTCGCCGAGTGTCAGCGTGTCCGGCCCGGGCCGCGAGCGGACGGCGGTCACGGCGCCGGGAAAGGCCGCCGCGAACCGCGCTGCCGTGTAACCGAGGCCGAGGACGAGGAGGTGCATGTCATCGGTTAGGCGCGCAGGCGACGATTCGGCAAGCTGTGGTGCGTGACCGCATTGCGGCGCGCGGCGGCTGTGATAGCTTGGTGTCGTCGGTGGATTGCAAAGGCTTGCGACGATGGTGTCCGTGCTGTTCCTGTTGCTGCAGAGCGCCGCGATGGTCCCGCCAAATGCTGCCGCAATCGATGATGACGGCACCATCACCGTCACGGCGACGCAGTTGCCCGACCTCGCCGCCCAGGCCGAAGCCTGTGCAAAACAGCTGTGCCCGACCCGCAAGGACATCGCCGTCACGGTCGCCTATGCTTCAGCGTTGTTCGACGAGGGGAATTACCGCGATGCCAAGCGCCTGTTGGCGGGCGCTGTCACCCGCACCAGGGACGCCGCCAAGGCCGAGCCCATCGCGGTTTCGACGCTGTATCAGGCGCAGGCGACGCTGGCGTCGCACGAAGGCGACCAGGATATCGTGCGCGATGCGACCTGGGCCAGCGCCAATGTGCTGCGCGAGGGGCTGCCGGACAATTCGCTGCCGCAATTGACCGCCGAATTGCGGCTGGCCGACTGGCAATTGCGCACCGGGGACAAGACCGGGGCGATCGCGCGCTATGCCGATATTGCCGCGCGTGCTGCGGCGGCCGGCCACGGCGCCATCGGCGATGTCGCGTCGCTGCGCCGGGCGGTAACGGTCGAATCGACCGGGCGCACCAGTGAAGCGATGGCGCTGCTCGACAGCCTCGCGGCGCGGCCGGGCGCGGATGCTGCCGAACTGCGCCGCGCAGCGCTTTCGACCGCGGCGCGGTTGGCGACGCGGGCGGGCAGGACGCAGCAGGCCGATGCCTATGTCGCGCTGCTGGCGGCCGAGCCGGGTGGAGCGGAACCCGTGCTGATATCGAGCGCCGAACTGCCACGTCCCGGCCGGCCCGATACGGCACCTTTTCTCGACGGCGTCGGGTTGGACCGCGGTGCCCGCGGGTCGGACCTGGCGGGGCTGCGCTGGGTCGATATCGGGTATCGGATCCTGCCCGACGGAAGGGTTGCGGATATCCGCTTCGTGCGCGGCTCGGCACGGCTGGCATGGGCGCAACCGTTGCTCGGCTATATCGGCAGCCGGCGCTATACCCCCTTTGCCGGCAGCGATGGCGTCCATCGCGTCGAACGCTACACGCTGACCGCCGACTATATGGTGCCCAGCGGCAGCCTGATCCGCCGCCGCCTGCGCAATCCGCGGTTCGAGGTGATGCCGATGACCGTTTCGGCGGCCGCCGAAACGGGGCACTAGGCTCGGCCCGCGCGGTCAGCGCACGTCGGGCTGGTCCAGATGCTCGGCTTTCCAGCGCATCGCCGTCAGCACGCGGGTGTGGCCCGAAGGGTGGTCGAAGAACAGCGCCTCCTCGATCGGGCCGGGCTCGATCTTGCGATATTGCGACAGCTTCATGGCGATGCTGGCAAAGGACTCGGGGGCGCGAGCGGCGTTGAGGCCGAAGCGATCGGCTTCCATTTCCTGCGTGCGGATGAGGGTGTTGGTGGCGGGCGTCAGCAGCACGCCGATGATGGTGACAAGGATGGAGACGATCGGCAGGATCGCCGGATCGTCAAGGCTGGTCACCCGCCAGCGCGGGCCGAACCGCGCCAGCATCCATGGCAGGGCAATGCTGAGGACGAGAAACACCACGGCCACGATCAGCGTGAAGGCGATGATCATCTTGGGGCCATGGTTGAGCACATAATGGCCAAGCTCATGCGCCATCACGGCGCGGATCTCGTCGGCCGGCTGCTTCATCAGATTGTCGTTGAGCGCGATGCGCGTGGTGCCGCCAAGCCCCGCGACATTGGCCGAAATCCGGTCGGTCTGGCGCGAGGCGTCGACCAGGAACACATTGTCGGCCGGCACGCCATTGGCGCGCGCCATCGACAGCACCGCGCTGCGCACCGGGCCATCGGGCAGGGGGACATATTTGTTGAACAGCGGTTCGACATACAGCGGCGCGATGGCGACGAAGAAGGCGATGCCGGCGATGGTGATCGCCGTGGCGCCGATCCACCAGCCGCGCGGCGAGCGGCGGATGGCGGCATGGATGCCGGTGAACAGCAGCGCGACGGCAAGGCTGCTGAGCGTCAACGCAAGCAGTTGCTCGCTGCCCCAGGCGGCGAAATCCTGGTTGAGCAGGCCATAGTGGCGTTCGCGAAAGAACCGCGTGTAGATCGTCCAGGGCAGCGCCATAAGTGCCGTCACCAGCAGATATACGATGGCGAACAGCCATGATTGCACGCCGCGCCGCCGGGTGAAGCGCGTCACCCGCGCCGACAGCGCCGCCGCCCAGCCGAACCGCAACAGGACGAGATCGACCGCGATGGCGACCAGCGCGCCCCACAGGATCAGCCAATAGCCGCCTTCGAAATAGGCGTCGGACTTGGCCCGTGCGGCGCCGTTCAGCGTTGCCATCCAGGCCCTGGTTGCCAGTTCGGGGTCGAACGCCATGCCGGCTCCTTGGAAATATGGTCGAAGCTGTTTTGTCGCGCGTCACGATGGTGACGGCAAGAGTTTGGACAATCGTCCCTGCAACAGGCAAAAGATGTTGATGTCCATGCTCGATGCCCGCACCGTTCTGCAGATGAACGAGGTCCGCCTGTCGGACTATCGCCCGCCCGACTGGCTGGTGCCGACGGTGGCACTCGACGTGCGACTCGACGTCGATCGCACGTTGGTCACGTCGCGGCTGACGGTGACGCGGAACGGCGACCATCGCCGGCCCTTGCGGCTCGATGGCCAGGACCTGGAGACGCGGCGGATCCTCGTCGATGGCGCTCCGGTCGAAGCCGTGCCCAATGGCGAGGAACTGGTGCTCGCCATTCCGGGCGATTCGGCGGTGGTCGAGATCGAGGTGGCGATCGCACCGCGGACCAACACGCGGTTGATGGGCCTCTACGGCAGCGACGATCTGCTGGTGACGCAGTGCGAGGCCGAAGGGTTTCGCCGCATCACCTGGTTCCCGGACCGGCCGGACGTTTTGTCGCTCTACACGGTGCGGCTGGAAGGGGACGCGGCGCAATTCCCGATCCTGCTGTCGAACGGCGATCGGGGTGCGGCGGAAACGCTCGACGGCGGCCGCCATGCCGTCACCTGGACCGATCCCTGGCCCAAGCCGAGCTATTTGTTTGCCATGGTCGGCGGGCAGTTGGCGGCGCTGCGCGACGAGTTCGTCACCATGAATGGCCGCCGGGTCGAGCTGGCGATCTGGACGGCCGCCGCCGATGTCGGCCGCTGCAGCCATGCGATGGCGGCGTTGAAGGCATCGATGGACTGGGACGAACGGATCTATGGCCGCGAATATGACCTCGACCAGTTCAACATCGTCGCGGTCAGCGATTTCAACGCCGGCGCAATGGAGAACAAGGGCCTCAACGTCTTCAATTCGAAATATATTCTCGCCGATTCCGAAACTGCGACCGACGCCGATTTCGACGCCGTCGCCGGCGTTGTCGCCCATGAATATTTCCACAACTGGACCGGCAACCGCGTGACCTGCCGGGACTGGTTCCAGCTCAGCCTGAAGGAAGGGCTGACGGTGTTCCGCGACCAGCAGTTTTCCGCGGACCAGGGCAGCGCCGCGGTGCGCCGTATCGACGATGTCCGCGCCCTGCGTGCCGTCCAGTTTCCCGAAGATGCCGGGCCGCATGCCCATCCGATCCGCCCTGACCATTATGTCGAGATCGGCAATTTCTACACGGCCACCGTCTACAACAAGGGTGCCGAAGTCATCCGCATGCTTCACACGCTGCTCGGCCGCGACGGCTTTCGCCGGGGCACCGACCTGTATTTCGAGCGGCATGACGGCCAGGCCGTGACCTGCGAGGACTGGGTTGCCGCAATGGAGGCCGCCACCGGTCGAAACCTGACACAGTTCCGCCGCTGGTACGACCAGGCCGGCACTCCGACGGTGACCGTGCACATGGCGCGCGCTGGACGGCAGTTGACCGTCAATCTCGCCCAGTCGCTGGCAGCAACCCCCGGCCAGCCGTCCAAGGCGATGATGCACATGCCGTTCCGGCTGGCGCTGATCGGGCGGGACAGCGGCCGGCGCATCGGCGACGAACGGCTTGTCGAACTGACCGCGGGCGAGACGCGGCTGGTTTTCGAAGATCTGGACGAGCCCGTGCTGCTGTCGCTCAACCGGGGTTTCTCGGCGCCGGTGAAGGTGGTCGCGCCCGCCAGTCGCGCCGATCTGGCGTTTCTGGCCGGCGCTGACGATGATCCCTTTGCGCGTTGGGAGGCGATGCAGCGGCTGTCGCTCGACGTGCTGGCCACCGACGACGACCCGCACGAGCTCGTCGATGCCATCGCGGCGACGCTGGCCGATGGCGCCGCCGGTCGCCTCGACCCGGCCTTTGTCGGGGAGGCGGTGCTGCTGCCGACCGAAGCCTTCATCGGCGACCAGGCCAGTGTCGTCGATGTCGAATCGATCCATCGGCGACGCGAGGCGGCGCGGGCCGCGATCGCGGCGGTGCTGGAGCCGCAATGGTGGCAGGCCTGGCACTGGCATTCGGGCACCGGCACGGCGCTCAACGCCGGCGCCAAGGGGGCGCGGCGGCTCGCCAATGTGGCGCTGGCCTATCTGGTCACCGCAGGCTCGGCCGAGGCGCTTGCTGCCGCCCGGCAGCAATATGACGGCGCGGCGACGATGACCGATCGCATCGGCGCGCTGTCGGCGCTGATCAACACCGACACCCCCGAGCGCGACGCCTGTCTGGCCGATTTCTACGATCGCTTTGCCGGCAACGGCGATGTCATCGACAAATGGTTCACCGTCCAGGCGCTCAGCACCCGTGCCGACACGCTCGAACAGGTGCAGGTGCTGTTGCGGCACAAGGATTTCACGCTGCACAATCCCAACCGGCTGCGTGCGCTGGTCGGGGCGTTCGCCGCCAACCAGCGGCGCTTCCATGCCGCCGACGGCAGCGGGTATCGCCTGCTCGCCGACCAGCTGCTGGCGGTCGATCGCATCAACCCGCAAAGCGCCGCGCGGCTGGCAGTGCCGCTGGGGCGCTGGCAGCGTTTCGATGCCGGCCGCGGCGCGCTGATGCAGGCGCAATTGCAGCGCATTGCCGGTACCGCCGGCGTCAGCAAGGACGTCATGGAGATGGCGACCCGCGCGTTGGCGTGACGGGGCAGGCGCATGACCGCCCCGCTGCCGCTGTTCCATCACCCTGATTACGTCGCGGCACTTCCCGCCGGCCATAGCTTCCCCATGTCGAAATATGCGCTGCTGCTCGATGCCTTGGCGGAGGCCGGGCAGGCGCTGGCGATCAGGGCCGCGGCGCCGATGCCGGCAGCGTGGGTGGAGGCGGTCCACGACCCGGCCTATGTCGCCGCGGTGCTCGCCGCCGCCGTGCCGCCGGAGCGCGAGCGGCGCATCGGCTTTCCGGTCACCGCCGATGTGGCGCGCCGCACGCTGGCGGTGGCGGGCGGGACCCATGCGGCAGCGCTTTGGGCATTGCGCAGCGGCTATGCCGCCAATGGCGCCGGCGGCAGCCACCATGCGCTGCCCGATGGCGGCGCCGGCTATTGCGTCACCAACGACCTCGCCATCGCCGCCAGCCGGCTGGTGGCAGAAGGCGACGCGACGCGCATCCTGATCGTCGACCTTGATGTGCACCAGGGCGATGGTACCGCCGTGATCTTCGCCGGGCGGGACGATGTGCTGACCTTTTCGATGCACGCCGAAAAGAACTTTCCGGTGCGCAAGGCGCGCGGCTTTCGCGATGTCGAACTTCCGGACGCCATGGGTGACGATGCCTATCTGGCGCTGCTTGCCGCCGAACTGCCGCCGTTGCTGGCGCTTCGGCCCGACCTCGTGCTGTTCCAGGCCGGAGTCGATCCGCACGCCGCCGACCGGCTGGGCCGGCTGGCGCTGACCGATGCCGGGCTGGCGGCGCGCGATGCCATGGTCGTCGGCGCCTGCCGGTCGCGCGGCATTCCGGTCGCCTCCACGCTGGGCGGCGGCTATGACGCCGATCGCATGGTGGTGGCGCGCCGCCATGCCGCGGGGCTGGTTGCGCAATGGGCGGCCGCAGCGCCGTTCCAGACGTGACCGGGGATCGGCGGGGGAAAGACGGCGACGGCCGCGTAGAGACCGATGTGAATGCGCTGCAACCTGCCATGATGCCGCCCGCCGGGCCACCGCCGCCATCGGCGACCTCGTTGCTGATGGCGCGACTGGTGGCAGGCGATGCGCGCGCCTTCGATGCGCTGGTCCGCGTCTTGCAGGGGCCGGCGCTGCGCCTGGCGGATCGCACGCTCAACGACCGTGCCGGTGCCGAGGACGTGGTGCAGCAGGCATTGACCCGGCTCTGGAGCCTTGCCGACCGGTTCGACCCGGCGCGCGGATCGGTGGAAGGCTGGTTTCGCCGCATCGTCGTCAATCTTTGTCTCGACCGTCGCCGCGCCATGCGCCCGGTGGTGCCCATCGACATGATCGGCGAAATGCCGAGCGACGCGCCCGATCCGCTCGCCAACGCCATCGCTGCCGACCAGAATGCCCGGCTAGCGTCGGCGATGGCACAGTTGCTGCCGCGCCAGCGCGTGGCGCTGGCGTTGTTCCATGGCGACGGCCTGTCGATGGCCGAAATCGCCGATGTCCTCGAAACAACGCCCAAGGCGGTCGAGGGATTGCTCGGCCGCGCCCGTATGGAATTAAAGAAGCTGATGGGACAGACTGCACCGTGACCCGAGACCGCGCCCTTGACATCATTGCCGCCTGCGGTGCCGACCCGGCGCGCTGGCCGGCCGATGAGCGTGCCGGTGTTCTCGCGCTCTCCGGCGATCCGGCGGTGGCCGCCGCGCTTGCCGAAGCGGCCCCGCTCGATGCGCTGCTGACGGAGTGGGCGCGGGCCGAGGGTCCGGTGCGGTCCTTCGACCCGGCCAAGCTGGTGCCGGCGCCGGCTGCCGCATCGGCCCCGGCGCCGCGCCGGCGCTGGTTTGCCGCGGGCGCGCTCGCTGCTGCCGTGGCGGCAGCGGTGGCGCTGACGCCGATGCGCCAGGCGACGTCCGGCACCGGTCAGCAGATCGCCAGTGTTTCCCCCCAAACGCCTGTGCCGTCGGCCACGGCGACCAGCGAGGCCGGCGATGCCGACTTTGCCTATGTGTTTACGCCGACAATTGATGAGGATGCCCTGATATGACGATGCCCCAACTTCGCGGCTTGCCGCGCCTGGCCCTGATCGGCGTGATGCTTGCCGGCACCGCCCCACTGGTCGCGCAGACGACGCCCGCGGCGCCGTCGGCCGCGACATCGGCCACACCCGACCGCGCCGCCGGCAAGCCCGGCTGGCACAAGGGCAAGCGCGGTGATCGCCGTCCCGGCGGCATGTTCGCAGGGCTCAGCGAGGCCGGTCGGGCGACGATGCGCGACGCGATGAAGGCCGGCGGCGACCCGCGCAGCGACCGCGACGCCGTCAAGGCGGCCCGTGACCGGATGCTGACGGTTCTCGATGCCGACCGGCTCGATGCCGGCGCGCTGAAGCGGGCGATGGACGATGAACGCCAGGCGGCCCAGGTCGGTCATGACAAGCGCCAGGCCGCGATGCTCGCCGGCTTCACCAAGCTGTCGACCGCGGACCGCAAGGCCTTTGTCGCCAACGCCCGTGCCATGAAGGACCGGATGGAAGCCCGCATCGGCAAGATGCGTGGCGGGCGCGGCCCCGGCGACATGCCGCCGCCGCCGATGTGAGGAAGGGAAAGGGGGGCCTCGGGTCCCCCTTTTCGGTTCAGCGCGGCGCTTTCCAACCGGTCTGCCGCGCGATCTCGTCCCACACCAGCGCCGCCAGCCGTGCTGCGACCGGCCCCGGAGCGCCGTCGCCGACGGGTCGGCCATCGATGGTGACGACCGGCAGCAGCGGCGCGGTGGTGGACGTCAGCAAGGCTTCATCGGCGGCCAACGCTTCGTCGAGCGTGAAGGGGCGCTCGACGACGGTGATCTGCGCGTCGCGCGCCAGCCGCAGCAGGGTGGCGCGGGCGATGCCGGGCAGGATATGCGCCGACAGCGGGTGGGTGATGATGGTGCCGTCGCGGACGATATAGGCATTCGTCGACCCGCCCTCGCGCACGTCGCCATCCGCGCTGACCAGCCAGCCTTCGAAGGCACCGGCGGCGCGCGCGTCCTGCTTGGCGAGGACATTGGCGAGCAGGCCGGTGGTCTTCAGGTCGACGCGCTGCCAGCGCATGTCGTTGACGGTGATGACGCCGACCCCCCGGGCCTGCTGGCCGATGCGCTGGGCAAAGTCGAAGCGCCGCACCGTCATCACCAGCGTCGGCCGGGCGTGGAGCGGGAACCCGTGGTCGCGGCGCGCGGTGCCGCGGCTCAGCTGCATGTAGAGCAGCGCGTCGCGGTGCCCGTTGACGGCAACCAGCCGCTGCGCCTGGGCCAGCAGTGCCGCATCCGACATCGAAAACTCGATGAACAGCGCCGCGCAGCCCCGGCGCAGCCGTGTCAGATGCCCGTCCCAATCGAGCATCCGGCCGTTCATCACCGCCGCCACCTCGTACAGCGCATCGGCAAATTGCAGCCCGCGGTCCTCGACATGGACATGGGCGTCGCGCAGCGGCACCAGGCGGCCGGCGACATAGGCAAGTTGCGGCATTTGGGCGCTTTCGTTCGGGGCGACGCCGGGGGTCATAGCCGCTAACAAGGGGCGATGTCAGCACCGCATCTCATCTGGTTTCGCAACGATCTGCGGCTTGGCGATCACGCTGCCGTGGCAGGGGCGGCGCGGGCCGGGCCGGTGGTGGCGCTGTACGTCCTCGACGACGAGGCGCCGGGCGACTGGCGGATGGGCGCGGCGCAGCGCTGGTGGCTGCACTACAGCCTGGCGGCACTGGCGCGGGATCTCGAAGCGCGCGGCGGCGCCTTGCTGCTGCGGCGCGGGGCTGCCGCCACGGTAGTGCCGGCGGTTGCCGCCGAAATCGGTGCCGCGGCCGTGCACACGCTGACCCATTACGAAGCCTGGGCCAAGGTGCAGGACGCCGCCATCGCCAAGGCGGTCACGCTGAAACGCTACCACGGCGCCCTGCTGGCGCCACCGGCGAGCGTGCTGGCGGGCAGCGGCGGCCGCTATCGCATTTTCACGCCCTGGTGGCGCAAGTTGCAGGAGCAGATGCCCCCGGCACGGCCGCAGCCGGCCCCCGAGATGACCTTTGCCAAGGCACCGGCGGGCGACACCATCCAGGATTGGCGCCTGTTGCCGGCCAAGCCCGACTGGGCCACCGGGTTCGACGTCTGGACACCGGGTGAAGCCGGCGCGGCGGCGCGGCTGGCGGACTTCCTCGAAGTCGCGTCCGATTATGACAAAGGCCGCAATCTGCCGTCGCAGGACGGGTCGTCGCGGCTGTCACCGCACCTGGCGCTGGGCGAGATCTCCATCCGCCAGGTCTGGCACGCGGTCGCCGATGCGGTGCCCGCGGCCCAGGCCGAGCCCTATCTGCGCGAGCTGGGTTGGCGCGACTTCGCCAGCAACATCCTCGACCAGTTTCCCGACCATGGCGATGTCCCGGGCCGCGCGGTGTTCGACGCGATCGCCTTTCGCGATGCGCCCGCGGATCTGGCGGCGTGGCAGCGGGGACGGACCGGCTATCCGATCGTCGACGCCGGAATGCGGCAGCTGTGGACCATCGGCTGGATGCACAACCGTGTCCGGATGATCGCGGCGTCGTTCCTGGTCAAGCATCTGCTGATCGACTGGCGCGTCGGCGAGCGGTGGTTCTGGGATTGTCTTGTCGATGCCGACATGGGCAATAATTCGCTCGGCTGGCAGTGGGTGATGGGATCGGGAGTCGATTCGTCCCCCTTCAACCGCGTGTTCGCACCGGTCACGCAAAGCGCCAAGTTCGACGCTGCCGCCTATATCCGCGAATGGGTGCCCGAGCTGGCCAATTTGCGCGACGCCGACATCCACGCGCCGTGGGAGGCAGAGCCGATGATGCTGCGCGCTGCCGGTGTCACGCTTGGCCGCACCTACCCGTACCCGATCGTGGGCCATGCCGAGGGCCGGGCGCGGGCGCTGGCGGCCTATGGTGCGGTGGCGGGCTGAGGCGCCGTGCGCCGCAGGCGATAGAGCAGGCTGGCCGCGGCCACGAACAGGGCAATGCCGGCCGCTTCCTGCCAGGTGCTCTGAAACCCGATCCAGATCATCGCCGCGCAGCCGGCCAGCGCGATCGCATGGAGGCCGGGGATCCGCACCGGTGGACCTGCCTGGGCGACATCACCGGCGCGCAGTTTCACCGCGGCGGCGCAACCGATCAGATAGATCAGCACGCAGAACAGCGTTGCCAATATGGCCAGTGTCGCAAAGCTGCCGGAAATCGTCAGGCTGGCGGCGATGGCGGCATGGGTGATGCTCGCCACCCAGGGCGCATGGGTGCGGGGATGGGTGCGGCCGATGGCGCCGGGCAAAAAGCCCTCCCGCGACAGCGCGAACAGCATGCGCGGCGTGAACAGCGAATCGCTGGCGGTGTAGCCCAGCATCGACATGGCAGCGCCGGCACCGACCAGGGCACCGAGCCACGGCGAAACCGTTGCCGCCGCCTGCGCCAGCGGCGCCTTCGAGCCGGCCAGTGCATCGCCGAGCAGGCCCTGCGCCACCAGCTGGACGATGATGCAGATCGCGGCATAGCCGAGCATGGCGGCGACAAGGGCGCGTGGAATGGTGCGCGCCGGATCGCGAACTTCGCCGGCGACGGCCAGCGATGCCTCGGTGCCGGTGAAGATGAAAATGCCGAGAATGGCGGCGCGGCCGATCTGGGCGCCGCCGTCGGGCATCGGCAGCGACAGGTTGGCCGGGTCGATGAACCAGACGCCGGCGGCGATCAGCAGGATCAGCGGCACCAGTTTCACGCCGGTCGCGATGGTGACGAACCGCGCCGCGATGCCGACACCGGCCGTGTTGATGGCGGCGAGCAGCGCAAACCAGGCAATGATGGCAAGGGTACGCACCGGCCCCGCAGCCATCGCAGGTACGACGGTGCCGATGACATCCGCCGCCCCCGCCGCCACGGCGCCGCACGCCAGCAGGGCGCTGACATAGTTGAAGGTGCCGGCGAGAAAACCCCAATAGGGGCCGAATGCGGCGTCGACGAAGCCGGCAATGCCGCCGCTGGTCGGCACGCGGCTGGCGCCTTCCGCGATGCAGATCATCACCGCGCCGACGGCAAGGCCGCAGCCGAGATAGGCCAGCGGCGCATAGCTCCCGACCGCGGCTGCCATCGGTGCGGGGACGTTGAAGATGCCGCTGCCGAGCAGGGTGCCGACGAAGGTTCCGACAAGTGCCAAAGGCCCGATCCGGCGCACCAGCCCGGCGTCGCGGCCGGCGGATGAAGGGACATTTGCCATGGGCGCGCAGAGTGTGCGTTGGCAGGTGCAGCGTCAATACCGGCCCAAAGGCCGGTGCGCGCCACGGTCGGGCGGGGTCAGCCGAGGTCGAAGACCAGCACTTCCGCACCCTCGTCCGACTCCAGTGTGAGGCTGTCGACCTCCGCGACCGCAAGCCCGTCGCCCTGCGCCAGTTGCTGCCCCGCGACCGACAGGCCGCCGCGCGCCACCTGCAACCAGGCGTTGCCCCGCGCGATCGGCACCGCAAGGCTGCCCCCCGACGCCAGCAGCGCCCGTGAAATCGTCGCATCGCTGTGAATGGTCACTTCGGCGGCGCCGCCGTCGGGGCTGGCGATCCGGTCGAGCCGGGTGTCACCAGGCGCTGCAATCGGAAGCGTCTTCTGCTCATACCCCGGTGCGATCCCGCGCTGGTTCGGCAACAGCCAGATCTGCAGCAGATGCACCGGGTCGGTCCGGGAGGCGTTGAATTCGGAATGTTCGATGCCGCTGCCCGCGCTCATCCGCTGGGCGTCGCCCGGCCGGATGACCGCGCCGGTGCCGAGGCTGTCCTTGTGCGCCAGCGCGCCATCGAGAATATAGGTGACGATCTCCATGTCGCTGTGGCCGTGCGTGGGAAAGCCGCCGCCGGCGGCCAGCCGGTCCTCGTTGATGACGCGCAGGCTGCGAAATCCCATGTATCGCGGGTCACGATAGTCGCCGAACGAAAAACTGTGCGCGGTGTCGAGCCAGCCGAAATCGAACTTGCCGCGCGCGTCGGAGGGGCGATGAAGCATTTTCATGGGGACAGGTCTCCGCGATCGATATCGTCCCGCTCTGGGGTGGTAATCTGCAGGAGTCCAGAGCGCCGGCCGATCGGCCGCATCGTGGCGGAACCGGTCGCGGCCTGCGGTGTTCAATGCGGCAAAGGAGATAGAAAATGATGAAGGCAGTTGTAATCGGTCTGGGGTTTGCAGGCCTGGCCTGGTGGCTGGGGCAGCGTGCTTCCGGCGCCATCAAGGATGCCGTCGGTGGCGCTCATACGCCCGATGGACAGGACAGCTCGGCGTCCTATCGTGCCGGAATCGCCGACGAAAACAGCATCCCGGACGCCGTTCGCGCCTTCTAGGGCGCGATCTCGGCGCCTTGCCAGTCGATCAGCCGGCCCGACCGGGCCGGTGTTGCGGCATCGATTACCGCCAGCAAGTGCAGGGCGGCGACGTCGGGTGTGAACAAGGTTCGGACGTTGCGCTGGAAAGGCTTCGACAAAGCGGTGTCGACGGTTCCCGGATGGAGCGCCAGGACGATCGATTCGGGATTTTTGCGCGCCTGCTCGATCGCGAGCGTGCGGATGAGCGCGTTGAGCGCCGCCTTCGACGCGCGATAGGCGTGCCAGCCGCCGAGCCTGTTATCGCTCGTCGATCCGACTCGCGCCGAAAGTGCGGCGAACACCGTCTTGCGGCCCTTGGGCAGCAGCGGCAGGAACGCCTGGGCGACGAGTGCAGGGCCGGTGGCATTGACGGCAAAGGCATGGGCGAAAGCCGAAGCCGACAAGGCCCGGAGGTCGCGTTCGGGCGCCATTGCCTGGTCGTGCAAAAGCCCAGTGGCGACGATGACCAGATCGGGCGGGCGGACGAGCGATGCCGCTGCGGCCGCGATGCTGGGCGGATCGGTGAGGTCGAACCCCGAGTGTCGCGACAGGCGGGTGACAAGGCCCACTCGCGCATCGGAGTCCAAGTGGTCGGCCAGCGCCGCCCCGATGCCCCCCGTCGCTCCGATGATAACGGCATGAAGATCGGCTGGGAAACTGGGGAGGCGGGTCATCGCACCGCCATAGGGCTACGGACCAGGCTGCGCGATACGACGCAATGCCGCTTGGGAAATGTCAGTCCTTTTCCATCGTGCACTGCAGCGGGTGCTGATGCTCCCGGGCAAAATCGATGACCTGGTTGACCTTGGTCTCCGCCACTTCATAGGTGAACACGCCGCAGATGCCGACCCCGCGCTGGTGCACGTGCAGCATCACCCGCGTTGCATCCTCGATGGTCATCTTGAAAAAGCGCTGAAGGGTCAGGACGACGAATTCCATCGGCGTATAGTCGTCGTTGAGCATCAGCACCTTGTACAGCGCCGGCTTGGCCGTGCGCGTCCGGGTCTTGGTGGCGACGCCGACTCCGGTGGTGCCACCGGCGCCGCCGGTGTCGTCCTCGCTGCTCGCAATGGGGATCATGATTGTCAAAGGGGGGCCTGCTCCGAAGGGGCTGCGCAGTTCCTATATACGATGGCCGCAGCCGTTAGAAAAGACCGTGCCGGCCTTTGCGGCGTCTTGCAGCAGCGGCATTCCCCGGAAACGCGAACGGGCGGGCGCGTCGCCGCGCCCGCCCGTCGATGACACGCCGAACGCTTACTTGGTGAAGGCGGTCTTCATCTTGTCGGTGGTGATGGCGACGCGGTTCTGGACCGGCTCCATCACTTCGCCCGAAAGCTTGACCATCATTTCGGTCATCTTGGAAAATTCCGAAACAGCGACGTCGAACTGCGTCTTGGCGAAATCGCTCTGGAGCTGGAACAGCTCGTTCGGGGTCTTGGCGCTGGTCATGGCGCGCGCGGCCGTCGTCGTGCTTTCGAAGCTCTTGCGCGACACTTCGCTGATATGCTGCGCCAGGGTTTCGAAACCGGCCGCTGCAGCGCGTGCCGAAGCGAGCAGCGCTTCGACATTGCCGCGCGCGACGTCGGTCATTTCCTCGATCGACTTCATGCTGGCTTCGGCGGCATCCTTGGCCTGGGCAGCGACCTGCTCCATGGCGGCCTTGCCGTTCGACATTGCCGATTCGGCGCTTTCGTTGAACTGGTTAACCGTGGATTTGACGGTCTCGCTGGTGTTTTCAAAGGCAGTGGCCATGACAGGTTCCTCGTAACTGGGGTTGGGAAGCGGGCTGATCGGGACAGATTTCAAAACAGGCAGTGGGCGCGGGGCGGCCGGGACCGCCTGGTCTTCGGCGGGAGCAGCTGCGTCCACGGTGACAGCCGTGTCTGCAACGGCTGTCGCACGCTCGGCAACGCTCGCTGCACCTTCGGACGCAACCGTCTTGGCGGCGCGGCCGGGGCGCGGACGCTTGATGGTGACGTTCTTGCTGCCGGTCATCGAATGCTCCAGCAATGCGACCGCAGGATGGTCTTGCTGCGATGCAACATAGCGCCGGATCGGACCGAAATCAAGACCTATGTTGCACCGCAACAATTGTCTGAGTTAACTGTTTGTTATGCGCCGGAGGAGCGTTGGTCGGGACTGCACAACGCCGGCCGTGCTGCTAGGGTCTGTGCCGCGTTGGAGGGGACAGACATGTGGCCACTGCTCGGGCTTGGCATCTTGATCATCGGCTTTGCCTTGCGGATCAATCCGCTGCTGGTGGTCGTCGCTGCGGCGTTCGGCAGTGGCATCGGCGCCGGCCTGACGCCGGTTGCGGTCGTTGCTGCCCTGGGCAAGGCGTATAACGGCAGCCGCTATGTGACGGTGCCCTGGCTGATCCTGCCGGTCATCGGGATGCTGGAACGCGCCGGATTGCGCGAACGGGCGCGGCAGATCGTCGGCGACATGGCAGCGGCGACCACCGGACGCCTGCTGCTGGTCTACATGATTTTCCGCCAGATCACCTCGGCGGTCGGGCTGACCGCGATTGCCGGCCATGCCCAGACGGTGCGCCCGCTGCTGGCACCGATGGCCGAGGCCGCGGCGGAGCGCGCCGATCCCGCCATTGGCCGCGCCGGGCGGATGCGAGTGCGGGCGATGGCTGCCGCGACCGACAATATCGGCATGTTCTTCGGCGAGGATATCTTTCTCGCCGTGGCGTCGATCCTGCTGATCAAGGGCTTTCTTGAAAGCCAGGGGATTATCGTGACGCCGTTGCAGCTCTCCGTCTGGGCGATCCCGACCGCTATTGCGGCCTTGCTGATCCACGGCGCACGGCTGTTGCGCATGGACCGCCGCCGATGATCGGCTTGCCCTTCGTCTATGCCGTCGCCGGGTCGGTCTTCGGGGCCTGGGCGGTGCTGACCTTGGCCGATCGTCGGCAGCCGCGGCGCTGGACCAGCGCCGCCTTCTGGGGATTGATCAGCCTCAGCTTCCTCGCCGGTGACCGGATCGGCGACCTTGGCAACGGTGTGCTGGTGCTGGCGCTGGTTGCCATCGGCGGCAGCGGATGGCTGGCGCGCGCCGAGCCGCCGACCACGAGCGATGCCGACCGCGCGGCAAGCGCCGCGGTGCGAGGCAACCGGCTGCTGCTGCCGGCGCTGATCGTGCCGACGGTGGCGCTGGCCGGGACGCTGGCGGCGCCCGTCCTGGGCTTTGTCGATCCCAAGCAGGTGACGCTGGTCTGCCTGGCCGCCGGCGCCATCATTGCCGTGGGGGTGACGATGTGGTGGCTGCGGCCGCCGCCGCTGGCGCCGCTGCAGGAGGGGCGGCGGCTGGTCTCGCAGATCGGCTGGGCGATCCTCCTGCCGCAGCTGCTTGCCAGCCTGGGCGCGGTGTTCGCGCTGTCGGGGGTCGGCACGATCATCGGCGGCAGCGTCGGCACGCTGATCCCCGATGGCGCGCGGTTCATTGCCGTGGCGGTGTTCACGCTCGGCATGGCGGGTTTCACCATGGTGATGGGCAATGCCTTTGCGGCGTTTCCGGTGATGATGGCGGCCGTCGGCCTGCCGGTGCTGGTGCAGGCACTCGGCGGCAACCCGGCGATCGTTGCTGCCATCGGCATGCTGGCGGGGTTCTGCGGGACGTTGCTGACGCCGATGGCGGCGAATTTCAACATCGTGCCGGCGGCGCTGCTGGAACTCGATGATCGCAGCGGTGTCATCAAGGCGCAGGTGGCAACGGCGCTGCCGCTGCTGGCGATCAACACCCTGCTGATATGGGGACTGGCATTTCGATGATCCTGGATGAATTGAGCGCGGCGACCCTGGCGCGGATCGCGCTGGGGCATGTGACGCGCGAATATCCGCACAAGCTGGACCATGTCATGGACGGCCCCGGCGATGCGCGGACGCCGCGCGACCTGCACCCGATGTTCTTCGGCAGCTTCGACTGGCACAGCTGCGTCCATGGCTGGTGGCTGCTGCTGCGGCTGTTGCGGCGATTTCCGGGCCATGCGGCGGCGGGCGACACAAGGGCACTGGCGGCGGAGATATTGACCGCCGACCATGCAGCAGCGGAACTGGCCTATCTCGCGGCGCCTTCGTCGCGCGGGTTCGAGCGGCCCTATGGCTGGGCCTGGCTGCTGGCGCTGCATGCCGAAGCAGCGCGGCACGACGACCCGCGCTTTGCCAAGGTGCTGGCGCCGCTGGCAACGGCCTTCGCCGAACGCACGCGCGCCTATCTGCCGCAGCTGACCTATCCGATCCGCACCGGCAGCCATGGCAACACCGGCTTTGCGTTGGTGCTGATGGCGGACTGGGCACGGGACCATGACCCGGAGCTGCTCACGTTGATGGCGGTGCGGGCGCGGGACTGGTTCGGCCGGGACCGTGATGCGCAGGTGTTCGAGCCCGATGGCGATGCGTTTCTGTCCCCCACGCTCACGGCCGCGCTGGCGATGGCGACGCTGTTGCCCCCGGCCGAGTTCCGCGCCTGGTTCGCCGCCTATCTGCCCGATGTGGCGCGGCAGGCGCCGGCGAGCCTGTTCACCCCGGCGCGAGTTAGCGATCGCAGCGACGGCAAGATCGCGCATCTCGATGGCCTCAATCTCAGCCGTGCCTGGTGCTGGACGGGCATTGCCGGGCGACTGGAGGGCGACGATGGGGTCATCCGGGGGACGGCGCGGGTGCATCTGGAGGCCGGGTTGCCGCATATCGCGGGCGATTATGCGGGCGAACATTGGCTGGCGACGTTCGCGCTGCTGGCGCTGGAGGGCCTGTAAACCTCTCCCCGCCGGGGAGAGGTTGAGAGACGGCGTAGCCGGCCCGGGAGAGGGGAGACTCTGTTGGAAAAGGCCCCTCTCCCGGCTCTGCGCCAGTCCGACCTCCCCCCGGCGGGGGAGGTGCTTAGACGCGTTCGATGATGATTGCCGGGGCCATGCCGCCGGCGGCGCACATCGTCACCAGGCCGCGCTTGAGGCCGCGGCGTTCGAGTTCGTCGAGGACGGTGCCGATCAGGATCGAGCCGGTGGCGCCGATCGGGTGGCCGAGCGCCATGGCGCCGCCGTTGACGTTGACCTTGTCACGGTCGAGGCCGAGATCGCGGATGAATTTTTCGGCGACGACGGCGAAGGCCTCGTTGATTTCCCACAGGTCGATATCGTCGACCGTCAGCCCGGCCTTGGCGAGCACCTTGCGGGCGGCGGGAACGGGGGCGTTGAGCATCAGCGTCGGGCAATCGCCGACATTGGCGGTGGCGACGATGCGGGCGCGCGGCTTCAGGCCGTGTGCTTCGGCATACTCTTTCGAAGCGAGCAGAATCGCGGCGGCGCCATCGACGACGCCGCTGGAATTGCCGGCGTGGTGAACGCCCGAAAATTCGAGGTCGGGATATTTGGCGTTGATCGACTGGCGGAAGGTCTGGCCGTCGGGCTGGATCGAGGCGTCGGCGACAGCGTCGAACGAGGCTTTCAGCCCGGCAAGGCCCTCGGCGGTCGTCTGCGGGCGCGGGAACTCTTCGTGATCGAGCGCGACCGAGCCATCTTCGTTGTAGACGGTGACCAGGCTCTTGTCGAAACGGCCTTCCTTGATGGCGATGTCGGCGCGGCGCTGGCTTTCGAGGCCGAGGGCATCGACGGCTTCGCGGCTGATGCCTTCCATGGCGGCGATGGCATCACCGCAGACGCCCTGGTGCGACTGGGGGTGGATCTTCTGCAGCGCGGTATTGCCCGATCCCATGCCCATCGGCTTGATGCCGGCGGCATATTCCTCGGCGCCGATGGTGGTGGTGTAGCTCATCATCTCGGTGCCGCCAGCGATGACCAGGTCCTCCATGCCGGACATGATCTGCGCGGCGGCCAGGTTGACGCTGGTGATGCCGCCGCCGCAGAAGCGATCGAGCGTCATGCCGCTGGCCTTGATGTCATAGCCCGCCGCCAGCGCCGACATGCGGCCGAGGTCGCCGCCCTGCTTGCCCTTTTGCGTTGAGGTCGACCAGATGATGTCGTCGACATCCGCAGTGTCGAGATTGTTGCGGTCCTTGAGCGCCTTCAGCACGGTGGCGGCAAGGTGCTGCGGGTGGAGGTGCGACAGCGCACCCTTGCCGGGCTTGCCGATGCCACGCGGGGTGCGGACAGCGTCGATGATATAGGCTTCGGGCATGTCGAGGTCCTCGATGGAAAATCCGACGCTGCACCATGGTCCGGCGCTTGCCAACTTAGCGAGACAGACAGGGCCGACGCATCGGGCCGGCAACGCGGGCACGGCGCAACGGCGCTTTCCAGCGCCGCCGAAGCGGTCTAGGGGCAGCGCCGATGACCCGCCGCGCGCCCTTTGCGAGCCTCGCCTTCAGCCTCGGCCTGTGCGCCGCGCTGCTGGCCCTGTGCCTGCGGTTGATGGCGCCGGTCGGCTGGATGCCGGTGGCATCGGGCAATGGCGTCATCTTCACCTTGTGCTCGGGGATCGGGTCGGAAATGCCGGATGTCGGCACATCCGGATCCCCCGATACCGCCGAAGCGCACCAGGCGCCCTGTGCGTTCAGCGGCATCGGCACGCCGGCACTGCCGGACCTGCCGCCGGACGTGGCGCTGGCGGTCTTTCTCGTCTTCATCGCGCTGGGGCTCGCCGCCGTCCCGCGCCTGCATATATTGGCGGTTGGCTGGCTGCGGCCACCGTTGCGCGGGCCGCCCTCGCGCGTTTGACGCGCCCTCGGGCTGCGCCCGAAGCATTGCTGCGCGTCTGACGCGCCGCCCCCAATTGCGCCCGGGCGCGTCACCTGATCCTGCTTCGTCTGCCTGGCCGCTGGCCGGGCTACACTGCCATTGGCGCGCGCCGCAATCGGCACCGCGCCCGATCGAGAGACATTCCCATGACCATGACCAACCGCCCGCTGCCGGGCGTTGCCGCCGTGCTGGCGCTGTTGACCGCCGCCATGGCGCCGGCCCCGGTGGCGGCGCAGCACGTCCGGGTCGCCGGCCTGACGCTCGCCAAGCCCTGGACGCGGGCCACCGCCGGCAAGGTCGGTGCCGGCTTCGTTGCCATCACCAATGCCGGAACGTCGCCGGACCGGCTGTTGTCCGCGACGTCCCCGGCCGCGAACAAGGTCGAGATCCACACGATGACGATGGATGGCGGCATCATGCGGATGCGGCCCTTGCCGGATGGCATCGCCGTGCCCGCGGGCGGGACAACCAGCCTGGCGCCGGGCGGCAACCATCTGATGCTGATCGGCCTGAAAGCGCCGCTGGTCGAAGGCACGCTGGTGCCGCTGACGCTCAACTTTGCCACGGCGGGGCCGGTCAAGGTCGCGCTGAAGGTCGCAGCGGCGGGTGCCATGGCGCCAGCCCCCGGCGATCAACAAGCCAAATGACGCCGACGCCCGCTGGTGCGGATCGGGCGCTGGGCTGCCGTGGCGATGGCGGCGCTGCTGAAACGCTCCAGTCTCAAACACTTCCCGGCGCAGCGCTGCCGCGCGCCGGTGACCTCAAATCCAAGGATATTCCATGTTTCATCGTTCGATTCTTCTTGCCGGCATCGCTGGCATGACCGCCATGCCGCTGCACGCCGAGGTGGCGGCCGACGCCTTTGTCACGGTGACGGCGACGGCGCAGCGCGATGCGGACGCCGCCGCTGCCCGCGAACGGATTGCCCGCACCCCCGGCGGTGCATCGGTGACCGAGGCGAGCGAATTCGCCGACCGGCTGGCGGTCAATTTCCGCGACACGCTGGCGTTCGCGCCGGGGGTGTTCGCCCAGTCGCGCTTCGGTGAGGAGGTGCGGCTGTCGATTCGCGGCTCGGGTATCGGCCGCGGCTTTCATTTGCGCGGCGTGACCTTGTTGCAGGATGGCGTGCCGATCAACCTGGCCGATGGCAGCGGCGATTTCCAGGAACTCGACCCGACGGTGTTCCAGCGGATCGAGGTCTATCGCGGCGCCAATGCGCTGCGCTTCGGCGCGTCGAGCCTGGGGGGCGCCATCAACGCGGTCACGCCGACCGGGCGCACAGCGCCGACGCTGGCGCTGCGGCTGGAAGGCGGCAGCTTCGGCACGGCACGCGCCACGGCGCAGGCGGGCCTTGCCGACGGGCCGGGCGATGGCTTTATCGCTGTCAGCTATCTGCGCGACGACGGCTATCGGGCGCAGAGCGCGCAGGAGAAGCTGCGGGTCAACGGCAATATCGGCTTGCAGTTGAGCGATGCCGTCGAGACGCGATTCTATGGTTCGATGAATTTCATCGACCAGCAGGTGCCGGGGACGCTGACGCGGGTGCAGGCGCTGACGACGCCGCGCGCAGCGCCCGCGACCAACATCGTCAACGCCTATGCCCGCGATATCCGCTCGCTGCGGGTGCAGAACAGGACCCGATTCGATCTCGGCGCGACTCGCATCGAGGCCGGTCTTTTCCTCAATGCCAAGGACCTGTTCCACCCGATCTTTCAGGTTATCGACCAGAAATCGACCGATTGGGGCGGCTATGCCCGGCTCGATACCGCCGGCAACGTTGCCGGCGTGAAGGTCGAGGCGACGCTGGGGACGACGCTGCGCACCGGCAAGACGGCGGCGAAGCAATATCTCAATATCGGCGGCCGGCGCGGGGCATTGACCGCCAATGTCGACCAGTTCGCCGATGCCTTCGACGGCTATGGCGAAGTGCGCGTCTATCCGGTCGCAACATTGGCGCTCGTCGGCGGTGCGCAGTTCACCCATGGCAAGCGGCGGGTGGACAACAAGCTCAACCCGGCGATGAATGCCGAGCGGTCGTTCGACGAATGGTCGCCCAAGATCGGGGCGATCTGGACGCCGGCACGCGATGTGCAGGTCTTTGCCAACTATAACCGCGCCGTCGAGATTCCGACCTTTTCAGAAATCGTCCAGGCGCCGATCGCCGGCTTCGTCCCGCTCGATCCGCAGCGCGGCTGGACGCTGGAGGTCGGCACGCGCGGGCGGACGGGCGTGCTGGCCTGGGACCTGTCGCTCTATCGCGCCGATCTGCGCGGCGAGTTGCTGGGTTTCACCGTCGATCCCGATGTGCCGGCGGCGACGTTCAACGCCGACCGGACCCGGCACCAGGGCATCGAGGCCGGGCTCGACATCGTCGTCGCATCCTGGATGACGCTGCGGCAGGTGTACCAGTACAATGACTTCACCTTCCGCGGCGATGCCCAGTATGGCAACAACCGCATCGCGGTGGTGCCGGAACATCTGTACCGGGCCGAAGTCCAGCTGGGCAACGAAACCGTCCGGGTGGCGCCGAATGTCGAATGGATCCCGCGCGGCGCCTTTGCCGATTATCGCAATACGGTGCGCAACCCCGGCTATGCATTGATCGGCGTCAGTGGTTCCGTCGCGGTGGCACAGGGCGTGCGGTTGTTCGCCGATGGCCGCAACCTGGCGAACAAACGCGGCATCGGCGATGTGTCGGCGGTGGTGCAGGCAACGCCGGCGTCGGCAATCTACTATCCGGTGGAAGGCCGGGCGGTGTTCGGCGGCATTCGCGCCGCGTTCTGAGGGATGGCGGCGGGTCGGGGGGCACGCGCTTGCCCCCCGGCGGGCTGCCGGTCTATCGTTGCCGACGGATGGACAAGGGATGGGCGATGCCGACCTGGCCGGCACTGGTGGTCTTTGGCGCGACGGTCGCCATCGGGCTCTACATGGGGCTGCAATATCTGCGCGGGGTGCGCAACAACCGCATGCTCGTCGGCGTCCATGTGCTGATCGGGGTGGCGGGGCTGGAAGTGTTCGCGCTGCTGCTGCGCGGCGCGCCCGATGGCACGCATCTGGCGGAAAGCCGCATGGGCCCGGCGTCGGCGCTGTTGCTGGCGGCGGCGCTGTTCACCGGCTTTCTGGTGCCCCTGATCGCAGCGCCGAAGCCGGCGGCGACGGGGCCGGCGCTGGCCGTGCATGCGGTGGCGGGGACGATCGGGTTCGGGGCATTGCTGCTGTGGGTGCTGGGGTAGGGCGGCAGCATCCCGGCCGTCCCGCGATCACGGGAGCGAGGACGGTGATCGATCCCGACCCGGCAACAACAGGCTGCCGTCGCCATAGCTGTAGAAGCGGTAGCCGCTGGCGATGGCATGGGCATAGGCCGACTGCATCGCATCCAGCCCCATCAGCGCGCTGACCAGCATGAACAGCGTCGATTTCGGCAAATGGAAGTTGGTGACCAGGCCATCGATGGCGCCGAAGCGATAGCCGGGGGTGATGAAGATCGCGGTATCGCCGCTGAACGGCTGGATGACGCCCCTTGCATCGACGGCGGATTCGAGCAGGCGCAACGCGGTGGTGCCGACGGCGATGACGCGGCCGCCGGCGGCGCGGGCGGCGTTGAGCCGGTCGGCCGTGGCGGCATCGATGCTGCCCCATTCGGCGTGCATGCGATGATCGTCGGTGTCGTCGGCCTTGACCGGCAGGAAGGTGCCGGCGCCGACATGGAGGGTGACGGTTTCGCGGCCGATGCCGGCCGCCGTCAGCCGATCCCAAAGCGCCGGCGTGAAGTGCAGCCCGGCGGTGGGTGCCGCCACGGCACCGTCGCGGGCGGCGTGCAGCGTCTGGTAATCACTGGCGTCGCGGGCGTCGGTGGGGCGTTTGGAGGCAATATAGGGCGGCAGCGGCATGGCGCCGGCGGCTGCCATGGCGGTATCGAGCGGGGCGTCGGCGGTGAACCGCCACAGGATCGCGCCCTCGTCATTGCGTTCCAGGACGGTGCCGGCCAGGCCGGCGCCGAAATCGACGCGGTCGCCGATGTGCAGGCGGCGGGCGTTCTTGACGAAGCTCCACCAGACATCGGCGGCTTCGCGCTTGTGCAGGGTCACGCCGATGCGGGCGTTGCCGCGCACTCCGTGGAACTGGGCCGGGATGACGCGGGTATCGTTGACGACGAGGACGTCGCCGGGGCGCAGCGCCTGCGGCAGATCGTGGAAGACGCTGTCGGCGAGCGGCTGCCCGGCGGCGACGACGAGCAGCCGGGCGGCATCGCGCGGCACCGCCGGGCGCAGCGCGATGCTGGCCTCGGGCAGGTCGAAATCGAAATCGGCGACGCGCATCGGGCGGTGCCGCCTATTGCGGCGGCGCGACCGGGTTGGTGGGCAGCGTCGCCTGCGGGATCGCCGCGGGCGCGAGGGGAGCGGACGGGATGGGGGTGGATGGGGCCGGCGGCGGCACATGGTCGGTTTCGATCGAGGCCTTCAGGATGCGCGTCGGCGTGGCAGGCGGTTCGCCGACGGCGATGGCATCGACGAACTTCATGCCCTCGATGACCCGGCCCCAGATCGTATAGGTCCGGTCGAGCTTCAGCACCGGTTGCAGGACGATGTAGAACTGGCTGTTGGCGCTGTCCTCCGATTGGGCGCGCGCCATGGCGAGCGCACCGCGGACGTGCGGCAGGTCGTTGAACTCGGCCTTCAGGTCGGGCAGTTTCGACCCGCCGGTGCCGGTGCCGGTGGGGTCGCCGCCCTGCGCCATGAAGCCTTCGATGACGCGATGGAACACCGTGCCGTCGTAGAAGCCCTGGCGGGCGAGGGTGCGGATGCGCTCGACATGCTTGGGTGCCACATCGGGGCGCATGACGATGCGGACGCGGCCGCCCGACGACAGGTCGAGGACGAGGACGTTTTCGGGCTCGATCTTGGTGACACTGCCGGCAATCGTCGGCGCCGGTCCCATCTTGGGCAGCACCGGCAGCGGCTTGAGGTCGGCCTTGGACGGACCGCCCTGCGCCATCGCCAGGCTGGCGGTGGCCAGCAGCACGAAGGCCAGGAAGCGCCGCAGCATCGACACGATCGTCATTGTTGCCCTCTCAGGCCGGTTTCGGCGACGCGAGCGACGACATCGGCGGCGACGCGCGGGGTGACGAACTTGCGGATATCACCGCCGTAGATGGCGATTTCCTTGACCAGCCGCGAAGCAATCGGCTGCAACGCGACATCGGCCATCAGGAACACCGTCTCGATGCGCGAATTGAGCTGCTGGTTCATCCCCGCCATCTGATATTCATATTCGAAATCGGCGACGGCGCGCAGGCCGCGGACGATCATGCTGGCGCCCTGGGCCTCGGCGAACTTCATCAGCAGCGCATCGAAATCGACGACATCGACATTGCCGATGCCTTCGACCTCGCGCTCAACCTGCGCCTTGCGTTCAGCGAGGGTGAACATCGGCGATTTCGACGGGTTGGTGGCAACGCCGATGACCAGCCGGTCGACCAGATGGGCGCCGCGCCGGATGATGTCCATATGGCCCAGCGTCAACGGGTCGAACGTCCCAGGGTAAACGCCGATACGCATGTGCAGACTATCCTATCGGTCGCGTTCGATGGCGAAGCGCGCGATGGCGCGCAGCAGGTCGGCCTCCTGGCCGAAATGCTGGAGATGGGCAATCGCCTGGTCGATCAGCATGGTGGCCTGGGTGCGGGCCCGCTCCACCCCGAGCAGCGACACGAAGGTCGCCTTGCCGGCGGCTTCGTCCTTGCCCACGGCCTTGCCGGTGTTGGCAGCGGAGCCTTCGACATCGAGGAGATCGTCGGCGATCTGGAAGGCAAGACCGAGGTCGCGGGCATAGCCGCGCAGCGGCGTGCGCTGGTCGGCGGGGACGCGGCCCATGATGGCACCGGCTTCGAGACAGAAGCCGATCAACGCGCCGGTCTTGAGCTGCTGCAGGCGGGTGACGCCGGCGAGGTCGTAGAGTTCATGCTCCGCCACCAGGTCCATCATCTGGCCACCGGCCATGCCGACGGGGCCGGACGCTTCGGCGAGTTCGATGACCAGTTCGGCACGCGCCAGCGCATCGTCATGGGTGGCGGGTTCGGCGAGGATCTGGAAGGCCAGCGCGTGCAGCGAGTCGCCGGCAAGGACGGCGGTCGCCTCGTCAAAGGCCTTGTGGACGGTCGGCTTGCCGCGGCGCATGTCGTCGTCGTCCATGCACGGCAGGTCGTCGTGGATCAGCGAATAGCAATGGACACATTCGATGGCGAGGGCGACGCGCAGCGCCTTGTCGCGATCGATGCCGAACAGGTCGCAGGCCGCGACGACCAGCAACGGCCGCATCCGCTTGCCGCCGCCGATGACCGCGTGGCGCATGGCGTTGAACAGGCGGGCGCGGCTGTCTTCCGGCACCGGCAGCAGCCGGTCGAAGCGCTGGTCCATCGCCTTGCCGATGGCGTCGAGCGCTGGTTTCAGGCTGATCGACGCTTGCACCATATCGACTTTCGAACTCATTGCTGTGCGGGCGTGCCGGCGGCATCGAACGGCCGGGTGCCGACAGCTTCCCCGGCGTCGTTCTGCTGGATGGCCTCGATCCGCGCCGTCGCCGATTTCAGCTTGGCGTCGCAATGGGCCTTCAACGACTGGCCCTCGGTATAGAGGGTGATCGAATCCTCGAGGCTGGCCTCACCGCTTTCCAGCCGCTGGACAATGGTTTCCAGGCGTTTCAACGCATCCTCGAACGAGAGGGCGGCGAGATCGGGGGCTTCCATGGGGCGTGTTTGAACGGGCGCGTGATGATGGTCAAGCGCGGGTATCAGCCCCTGTCATTGACCCAGATCATTTTCCGGTAAAGGCAGCGGGCCGTTTTTGCAGGAAGGCCGCGACGCCTTCGCCGAAATCGGCGCTGCGGCCGGCATGGAGCTGGTTGCGGCGTTCGACCATCAGCGCTTCGGTCAGCGTCTTGTCGAGGCTGTCGCGCAGCCCCTGGCGGATCAGCGTATAGGCGCGGGTCGGGCCCTTGGCCATCTTGGCGGCGATGGCGTTGACGGTGGTCATCAGCTCGGCATCGTCGACCGCCTTGTAGATCATGCCCCAATCCTCGGCGGTTTCGGCCGGCACGCGTTCGCCCAGCATCATCATCGCCTGGGCGCGTGCCTTGCCGGCGAGGCGTGGCAGCATCCAGGTCGAACCGACGTCCGGGACCAGCCCGATGTTGACGAACGCCTGGAGGAAATAGGCGGACTTTGCTGCCACGACGATGTCGCCGGCGAGCGCATAGGAGCAGCCCGCGCCGGCGGCGGCGCCGTTGACGGCGGTGATGAACGGCACCGGCAGCGCGAACAGCCGTTCGAGCAGCGGGTTGAAATGGGTTTCGAGCACCTTGCCGGCGTCGACGGGACCCGACGTGCGTTCTCCGCCGCCGCCGGCACCGCCCCCCGCCAGGTCGGCGCCCGAACAGAAGGCGCGGCCGGTGCCGGTCATCACCAGCACGCGGGCATCGGACACACCGTCGCGGATGGTGTCGACGGCGTGGATCATCTCCGCGATCACCCCGACATGCAGCGCATTCATCCGTTCCGGCCGGTTGATGGTCAGCGTGGCGACGCCATCGGCTTCGGTGAAAAGGATATGCTCATAGGCCATGGCGGACGCTCCCCGGCGTTGGTGGACGCTCGGGTGATAGGCTTTGTGACGCCGGGCGTAACCGGCAAAATCGTCAGCGCCGGGTTCAGCGCACCACGCAGCGAAAGCCGATATGGCAGGTCGAGGTGTCGATCGATTCGGCGTGGCGCGCGGCGGGGCGGTAGCGCCGGCAATAGCTGGGGGCGCACAGGAAACTGCCGCCTTTCAGCACCTTTTGCGGGATCGGCGCCGCCGGGTCGATGGTGCCGGCCTGCGGGCCGCGGGGGTTGCGGGGGATGCAGCAGGGCCGGGCCGGGTCGGCGGCATGGCGCGGCTGATACCAGTCCTGCGTCCATTCCCAGACATTGCCGATCAGGTCGAACACGCCATGGCCGTTGGCCGGATAGCTGGCGACGGGGGAGGTCGCCTCCCAGCCGTCCTCGCGGGTATTGCGGAACGGGAAGCGGCCTTGCCAGGTGTTGGCCATGTGGCGGCCGCCGGGACGGAACACCTCCCCCCAGGCATAGGTGGCGCCTTCCAGCCCGCCGCGCGCTGCATATTCGAACTCGGCTTCCGTCGGCAGGTCCTTGCCGGCCCAATCGGCATAGGCGCGTGCATCGGCATGGCTGACATGAACGACGGGATGGTCGCCGAGACCGGCGAGGGTCGAAGTCGGGCCATAGGGGTGGCGCCAGTCAGCGCCGCGGCACAATTCCCACCATTGCGACCAGTCGGCGGTATCGACCGGGCCCCGGGTCTTGCGGAACACCAGGCTGCCGGCAAACAGCATCTGCGGCAGCGCGGCGGGGTAATCTTCGGCGCGCGGCGCGATCTCCGCGGTGGTGACATGGCCGGTGGCGGCGACGAAGGCGGCAAAGTCGCGGTTGGTGACAGGCGTGCGGTCGATGCGAAAGGCATCGACTTCGACAAGATGCGACGGCGCTTCCTCCGGATAGCCATCATCGGCGCCCATCCGGAAGCGGCCGGCGGGGATGGCGACCATGGCATCCATCGGCGGTCAGCGCAGCTGGTCGACGATCTCGGCGAGCGCGGCGAGGCAATCACGGCCCAGCGCCTTGCTGCGTTCGGGCGACCAGCCGCGCAGCGGATCGGGAAGGTCGTTGTTGTCCTTGAACGGCATTTCCAGCGTCATCGCGAGGCAGCCGAAGCGTTCCGCCAGCGCATTGGTGCTCATCGTCAGATTGGCCTTGCCCGGGCCGGCCGGGGGGTAGCCGATGCGGGTCTGGAAATCGGGCGTCAGCCGCGCGAGGCGGGACTTGTAATCGGTCAGCAGTGCCAGCTGGCGGTCGGTGATCGACGGAATGCCTTCAAAGCCGGCGATGAAGACCTGGGGGATGGCCTCGTCACCATGCACATCCATGGCGAAATCGACGCCGCTGGCCTGCATCGCCGTGAGCACGGCAAGGACTTCGGGGGATTTTTCCGCCGTCGGCCCGGCCCATTCGCGGTTGAGGTTGGTGCCGGCGGCGTTGGTGCGCAGGTGGCCGCGCCGTGACCCGTCCGGGTTCATGTTGGGAATGATGTGGAAACTGGCGGCCGCGCGCAACTTGCGCGCGACCGGATCGGCCACGTCGACAAGCCGGTCGAGCGCGCCTTCCATCCACCATTCGGCCATGGTTTCGCCGGGGTGCTGGCGGGCATAAAGCCAGACCTGGCGCGGCCCGGTGCCGAGGCGGATGCGGTCGATCGACTGGCCATCGAGACTGTGCCCGACGATATCGGTGGCAACGCCTTCGCAGGCGCCGATGCGGGCAACCAGGTCGTGGTGCCGCTCCATCGAATAGGGGGCGAAATAAGCGAACCAAAGCGCGTCGGCAGCGGGGGTGATGTCGATGGTCAGCGTGCCGTTGCCGGCGGCAGCATCATACCGCGCCGGAGCGCGGGTCCAGGTCCGGCGGTCGGCGGAGACGGCGACCGCATAGTCGGGCCAGCCGCCGGGATAGGCGCTGCCGGCCAGGTCGACGATGCGGATGGTGCAGCGGGTGTCGCGGGCGCCGCTGAGGCGGAAATGGAACCATTGGTAAAAATCGGAATGGGCGTCGCGGCGAATGGCGAGTTCGATATCGTCCGGCCCGCCGAGGCGGCGGACCGTGATGTTGCCGCTGTCAAAGCCCGAATCGACGCCGATCATCAGCGCAGCTTGACGATGACGGTGCGGCCGCTTTCGCCGGGGAAATCGGCGAGCAGGGCGCGGCTGAGCGCCGGGACGGCCGCGGACAGGTTGGACGCCTGTTCGCGCGCCGGGACTTCCTGGATGGCGCGGCCTTCCCAGACGGCGCTGTTGTCCGATTCGCGGCGGATGCGCAGCTGCAGGACGTTGACGCGGACATCATTGTTGCGCGGCGCGCCGACCGGCACGTTGACGCCGCCGCCGATGCCGACGTTGCGGCCGAAGCTGCCGCCGCCGATGCCGATCTGGAACGGCGGCGGCCCGGGAATGCCGGCGCGCGTCGTCTGCTGGATGCTGAGGATGGCGAGATAGGCCGTCGGCGCCGTGGTGGTCGGGCGCAGCCCATGCGCCGCAAGGTCGCGCGAGACGATGTCGGCATAGGTGCGGAACTCAAGCGGCACGGCCGTGCCAGGGGCGGCCGCCTCGACCGAGGGCACGACACGGATGCTGTCGGACGGAATCGGCACGCCGAGATGGAAGCGCGTCACTTCGGCGGTCGGCGTGGTGGTGCAGCCGGCGAGAGCGACCAGTGCGGCGAGCGCGAGCAGCGGGGCCTTGGGCATCGTCATGTGCGTGATCCTCTTGCGATCTCTTGCAAGCCTGTTGGCACCAACCATGCGCGCCCGCAACGGCAGATGGCGTGCAAGGCGGCAAGCGGCGGCTGGAATCGCGAAAAACATTGACTTGGGGCGCTGCTGACCCTAACCGGCGCCTTCGCATTTCAGCCCGTTTTTGTCAGAGAAGTCCCATGAAGGTTCGCAACAGCCTCAAGTCGCTGAAAAATCGCCACCGCGACTGCCAGGTCGTGCGCCGGCATGGCCGCACCTATGTCATCAACAAGACCAACCGCCGCTTCAAGGCGCGCCAGGGCTGATCGATCGGCCTGAGATTTTGGCCTGAGCGATTGCCCCGGACGGGGTCGGCACGAGCATGACGAAGATCAAGGCGGTCGTCTTCGACGTCGGCGATGTCCTGTACGGCTGGGACATCGGTGCCCTTTATGCCAAGTTGATCGCCGATCCGGTGCGGCGCGACTGGTTCCTGCGCACCGTCGTGACGCCGGACTGGCATTTCCAGCATGACCGCGGACGGCCGAGTGCCGAGACGATCCCCGAACTCCAGGCCCAATATCCCGCCGAGGCCGAATTGATCGGCGTCTATGCCGATCGCTGGCTGGAAACGATCACCGGGCCGGTTCCCGGCATGCACGCGCTGGTTGCCGAACTGGCCGACGCCGGCGTGCCGCTGTTCGGCATCACCAACTTTGCCGCCGAATTCTGGGATCGCTTTCGCCCGACCGCGCCGATCTTCGACCTGTTCGGCGATATCGTCGTGTCGGGGGCCGAACAGATGTTCAAGCCGGAACCGGCGATCTATCGCCTGGCGCTCCAGCGCTTCGGGCTGGTGCCGGGCGAAGGGCTTTTTGTCGACGACCGCATCGAGAATGTCCGCGGCGGCGCGGCAGAGGGTTTTCCCGGGCATCATTTCAGCGGTGCCGCGCGGCTGCGCGAGCGGTTGGTCGCCGAAGGGCTGCTGGACCACCCCGGCCGGCGCGGCGTTCAGGCGGCGTAGAGTCGCCAGAAGGCGGTGACGGCCTTGTCGGCATGGCTGTCGATCGCGGCATCATCGGGTTCGGCGGCGATGCCGAGGACACGTTGCAGGTGCAGGGCGCCGCGGCACAAAGTCAGGAAGGTCTGGGCGGCGGCAAGGCTGTCGGGGATCGACAGGCCGGCGTCGCCAGCGCGCTGGTCGAGATGCGTGCCGAGCCGCGCCGCCGCCGCCGCCGGGCCCGCTTCATACAAGCGGGCGCCCAGCGCCGGCCAGCGCTGCGATTCGGCCGCGATGATCTGGAACATGCGGACGGTATAGTCCGACATGATCAGCCGGATATAGCCGACGGCGATGCTGCGCAGCGATTCGCGCAGCGGCAGGTCGGCGGGGGTGTCGAACACCGCCTCGCGGGTGCGGGCGCAGGTGTCGGCGATCAGTGCTTCGAACAGCGCCTCCTTGCTGTCGAAATAGCTGTAGAGCGTGCCCTTGGAGCCGCCGAGCCGCACCGCGATCTGCGACATCGACGCGCCCTCATAGCCTGATTCGAGAAACACCTGGCGAGCGACGTCGAGGATGGCATCGCGGCGCTGCGGATTGGCGGAGCGGGGTGCGGGTTCGGGCGCGTTGGCGGCCGGCTTCGCCTTGGCGCGCAGATAGGTGTCCAATTGTTCATGCATTGTCGTGTCATCCGTTGCGATCCCGCATTGACGCGGGGGCATAGCTAAGTCTAGTTGACACGAACCGTACGGTACGGTCAACGGTGCATCATGGTTCGACAGCTTCTCTTTTCGGCAGGGTTGCTCGGTCTGGCGGTTCTCGCCGGCTGCGTGGCGCCGTCGCCGGATGCGGCCATGCGCCCGCGTCCGGTATCGGGCACGGCGAGCCTGGCGGCGCCAGCCGCGGCCTGGCCCAAGGCCGAATGGTGGCGTGCCTACAAGGACCCGCAGCTCGACGCACTGATCGCCGAGGCGCTGGCCGGCAGCCCCGACGTCGCCGCTGCCGAAGCGCGGTTGCACCGCGCCGAGGCACTGGCGCGGCAGGCCGATGCGGCGCGGCAGCCGTCGCTGTCCGCAAATGCTTCGACCGGGTTCAACAAGCAGAGTTACAACAACGGTATCCCGCCCGAATTCGTGCCGCGCGGCTATAACAGCGTCGGCCGCGCGACGCTCGATTTCAACTGGGAGATCGATTTCTGGGGCAAGAACCGCGCGGCATCCGCGGCGGCCGGGGCCGATGCGCGCGCCGCGGTCGCCGATCGCGCCGCGGCCGAGGTAATGTTGTCGACATCGGTGGCGTCGACCTATGCCCAGCTGGCGCAACAGTTCGCCCAGCGCGCCGTGGCGGTCGACGCGATCCGGCTGCGCGAGGCGACGCTGGGCCAGGTCGAGCAGCGCGTCATCGGCGGGCTCGACACCCGCGCCGAGCTGAAGGCGGCCGAAGCAGGGGTCCCGGCGGCGCGCGGCGACGTCGCGGCGATCGACGAATCGATCGCTATCACCCGCCACGCGCTGGCCGCGCTGCTGGGCGCCGGTCCCGATCGCGGCGCCGCGATCACGCCGCCGCCGCGCGTGCAACTGGCGGCGTTCGGCCTGCCGGCGACGCTGGCGGCGGACATCGTCGGCCGCAAGCCGGAGATCGTCGCGGCACGCTGGCGGGCCGAGGCGGCGGCACAGCGCATCCATGTCGCCCGGGCGCAATTCTATCCCAACGTCAACCTGGCGGCGTTCTTCGGCTTCCAGTCGCTGGGGCTGGCCAATCTGGTCGATGCCGGGTCGGACATCGGCCAGGTCGGGCCGGCGTTCAGCCTGCCGATCTTCGACGGCGGCCGGCTGAAGGCCAATCTGCGCGGCCAGGAGGCCGATTATGCGCTGGCGGTGGCGGATTACGATGGCGCGGTGGCGCGCGCCCTGCAGGACATTGCCGATGCGGCGGCGAGCACACGCGCGCTGACCGGGCGGCTGGCCGAAGCCCGCGCGTCGCTGGCGGCGGAGGAGGAGGCGTACAAGGTGGCGCAGATCCGCTTCACCGGTGGCCTTGCGAATTACCAGTCGGTGCTGATCGTCGAGGACAATGTGCTGCAGCGCCGCCGCCAGCTCGCCGACCTGGAGGCGCGGGCCTTCACGCTCGATGTGGCGCTGGTGCGGGCGCTCGGCGGCGGTTTCACCACTGCCGACACCGTTCTGGCCGCGAAGTAAGGATTTGCCATGGCCGATGCCGACCCCCAGCTGACCGTCCCGCCCGAGGCCGCCGGTGCGGACCCGAAGGTTGCGGCGCGCGCGGCGACGCGCAAACGGCTGTTCCGCATCCTGGGCCTTGTGCTGCTGGTCGCGGCCATCGGCTATGCGCTTTACTGGTTCGTCATCGGCCGCAACAATGTGACGACCGACAATGCCTATGTCGGCGCCAACAGCGCGCAGGTGACGGCGCTGACATCGGCGGCGATCCTGCGCGTGCCGGTGATGGAAACCGACGTCGTGCGGGCAGGCGACGTGCTGGTGGAGCTCGATCCCGCCGATGCACGGCTGGCGCTGGCGCAGGCCGAGGCGCAGCTGGCGAGCGCCGAACGGCGGGTGGCCGGCTATTATGCGCAAGGGTCGGCGTTGCAGGCGCAGCTGAAGGCGCGCGGTGCCGATATCGGCGCCGCCGACGCACGGGTGGCGAGCGCCGAGGCCGATCTGAAGCGGGCGCGGATCAACCTGCAGCGGCGCCAGGCGATCCAGGCATCGGGCGCGGTGTCGGGTGACGAGCTGACCGCGGCGCAGAATGCCGAGGCGACGGCGATCGCGGCCGTGAGCGTCGCCCGGGCGGCGCGGGCCGAGGCACTGGCGCAGGTGGGTGCCGCCAAGGGCACCGAGGCCGTTAACACGGCGCTGATCGCCGGCAGCTCGGCGCGCGAGAACCCCGAAGTGCGCGCGGCCCGCGCGGCGGTGGACCGGGCGCGGCTCGACCTCGATCGCACGATCATCCGCGCACCGCTGGCCGGTGTCATCGCCCGCAAGAATGCCGATATCGGTCAGCGCGTGGCGCCGGGCACGGCGTTGATGACGATCGTCCCGGTCGAAACCGCCTTTGTCGATGCCAATTTCAAGGAAAGCCAGCTGCAGAAGGTGCGGGTCGGCCAGAAGGTGACGCTGACATCCGACCTCTACGGCAGCGACGTCGTCTATCATGGGCGGGTCAGCGGGCTGGGCGGCGGCACCGGGGCGGCGTTTGCGCTGATCCCGGCGCAGAACGCCAGCGGCAACTGGATCAAGGTCGTCCAGCGGCTGCCGGTGCGCATCCTGCTCGACCCCAAGGAACTGCGCGAACATCCGCTGCGCATCGGGCTGTCGATGGAAGCCGATATCGACGTGTCCGGCGCGAACTGACACCTGATCCGGGCGGAAGGCACAACATGATGGCGCGACTGCCGTTTTTCCGCCCCGTGCCGATCGTCCAGGCGCCGTTGCAGGGTTCGACGCTGTTCGTCGGCGGCGCGCTGTTGGCGCTCGCCAATTTCATGGTTGTTCTCGACACGACGATCGCCAATGTCTCGGTGCCCAACATCGCCGGGGCGCTGGCGGTGTCGCCGACCCAGGGCACCTGGGTCATCACCTCCTATTCGGTGGCGGAAGCGATTACCGTGCCGCTGACCGGCTGGCTGGCGACGCGGTTCGGCACCGTGCGGGTGTTCTGCATCGCCATGGCAGGTTTTGCGCTGTTTTCGGCGCTGTGCGGCATTGCACCGTCGCTGGGCGTGCTGGTGGCATTCCGCGTCGGCCAGGGGCTGTGCGGCGGGCCGATGATCCCGCTGTCGCAGGCGCTGCTGCTGCGTGTCTTCCCGCCCGAAAAGGCGCCCATGGCGATCGGGCTATGGGCGATGACGACCGTGGTGGCGCCGGTGGCCGGGCCGATCCTGGGCGGGGTGATTTCGGACAATTACCACTGGTCGTGGATCTTCTTCATCAACGTGCCGGTGGCGGTCGCGGTGACGATCCTGTCGTGGCAGACCTTCCGCAGCCGGGAGACGCCGACCCAGCGGCGGCCGGTCGATTTCGTCGGGCTGGGGCTGCTGGTGCTGTGGGTCGGGTCGATGCAGATCATGCTCGACAAGGGCAAGGAGCTCGACTGGTTCGGTTCGCCGGTGATCGTCAGCCTGGCCATCGTCGCGGTGATCGGCCTGGCAGCATTCCTGATCTGGGAATTGACGGCGGAAGATCCGATCGTCGACCTGCGCATTTTCCGGCACCGGGGGTTCACGGTCGGGGCGGTGACGCTGTCGCTGACCTTCGGCGCCTATTTCGCCAGCATCATCCTCATCCCTTTGTGGCTGCAGACGAGCATGGGCTATACCGCGACCTGGGCCGGCTATGCGACGGCGGGCGGCTTCCTGGCGATCTTCTTCTCGCCGATCGCGGCGCAGCTGGTCGGCAAGGTCGATCCGCGGCTGCTCACTTCGGCGGGCATCCTGTGGTTCGCCGGCGTCACCTTCTGGCGTTCGGGCTTCACGACGGAGGTGGATTTCCTCCACATCTTCCTGCCGGCGGTGGTGCTGGGCATCGGCGTGCCGTTCTTCTTCGTGCCGACGACGCGGATTGCGCTGGGCGCCGTCGAGCCGCGCGAGACGGCCTCGGCGGCCGGCCTGTCGAACTTCATGCGGACAACGGCGGCGGCGTTTGCCGCGTCGATCACCACCACTGCCTGGGACAATGCGACGACCTCGGCACGCGACAATCTGGCGGGCACGCTCAACGGGGTGGAGGCACAGATCGACGCGCTGGTCGCCGCCGGGCTTTCGGCGGAGCAGGCGCTGCGGCAGATCGATGGCTTTGTGCAGATGCAGGCGGTGATGCTGGCGACCGACCGGATCTTCCTGATCACCAGCGTCGTCTTTCTGGCGTCGGCGGCGTTCATCTGGCTGGCGCCGCGGCCGCGCGTGGCGGTCGCGCCGGGGGCGGCGCATTAGCGGCAATCTTCTATCCGCTCAGGATGAGCGGGGGTGATGCGGTTGCTTGAGAATCCCCCGCCGCCGCGGTGAAACGCCACGCCGGGAACGCGCCGTCGGCGCTGCGCATTTCGGCAGCGGATGGCAGGGAGCGTCACGATGGCGGACAAGAAGCTGAAGGTCGGGGACACGGTCGAATGGGATTCGGCCGGCGGTCATTCGCGCGGCACGGTGACGGCAAAGGTCACCAAGACGGCAAAGGTCAAGGGCCATGTCGCCAAGGCGACCCCCGACGATCCGCAGTATAAGGTCAGGTCGGAAAGCGGCGGCGAGGCGATCCACAAGCCCGGGGCGCTGAAGAAAACGAAGTGACGAGGCGCCGGCGCCGCGTCAGCGGCCGTTGAGCTCGTCCCCCGTCAGGCGAACGACATGAACGACGTTGGTGGTGCCGGGAGTCGAGAAGGGCACGCCCGCGATCAGCACGAGCGGGTCGCCGCCGCGGCCGATACCGGTGCGCAACGCCATGCGCTTGGCCTTTTCGACCATCTCCTCGAAGCTGGTGATGTCGCGGGTGACGACGGCATGGACGCCCCAGACCAGCCCCATGCGCCGCGCCGTTTCGATACGCGGCGTCAGGCACAGCACCGGCAAGGCGGCGCGTTCACGCGCGGCGCGGCGGGCGGTCGAGCCGGACAGGGTGAAGCAGACGATCGATCGCGCCTTGATGGTGTGGGAGATCGAGGCGGCGGCAGCCGAAATGGCGTCGGCGGTCGAGACGCCGGCGTCGCTGTCGCTGAAATGGACCCGGGCATAATAGCCGGGGTCGGCCTCCACCTCGCGGGCGATGGCGTCCATCATGGCGACGGCTTCGACCGGAAACTGGCCGGCGGCGCTTTCCGCCGACAGCATCACCGCATCGGCGCCGTCGTAGATGGCCGTGGCGACGTCCGACACTTCGGCGCGGGTCGGCGACGGGCTGACGATCATCGATTCGAGCATCTGGGTGGCGACAACGACGGGCTTGCCGAGCGCGCGGGCCATGGCGACGATGCGCTTTTGCGCCGGCGGCACCTGTTGCGGCGGCAGTTCGACGCCAAGGTCGCCGCGCGCCACCATGACGGCGTCGGCACGTTCGAGGATTTCGGCGAGGCGTTCGAGCGCGGCGGGCTTTTCGATCTTGGCGAGAAGCGCGGCGCGATTGCCGATGATGGCGCGCGCCTCCGCCACGTCCTCGGGCCGCTGGACGAAGCTGAGTGCCACCCAGTCGACACCCTGGTCGAGCGCGAAGGCGAGGTCGGCGCGGTCCTTGGGTGTCAGCGCCGGCAGCGGCACGACGACATCGGGAACATTGACCCCCTTGTTGTCGGAGATGCGGCCGCCGACTTCGACACGGCAGTCGATCGCATCGGTGGCGACCGCGGTGACGCGCAGCACCAGCTTGCCGTCGTCGATCAGCAGCCGGGCGCCGGGGCGCAGCGCGGCGAACAATTCCTTGTGGGGCAAATGCACCCGCGTGTCGTCACCAGGGGCAGCAACGCGGTCGAGCCGGAAGCCGCTGCCGTTGACCAGCGTCGCGCTGCCGCCGGCGAAGCGGCCGACGCGCAACTTGGGCCCCTGCAGGTCGGCGAGGATCGTCAGCGGCCGCCCGTGGCTTTTCTCCACGGCGCGAATCGCCGCGATCAGCGCTGCCTTTTCCGGCAGGGTGCCATGGCTCATATTGACTCGAAAGGCGTCGGCGCCGGCGGCGAGCAGCGCCGCGATGACGCTTTCGCTGTTCGATGCCGGTCCCAGCGTCGCCAGCACCTTGACGCGCCGGGCACGCGGTTCGAGATGAGCAGCCATGATGACCCTTTGTCGATTGCAAGCGGCTGCCCTTTAGCGGCCCTGCCGATGATCCGCCACGAAAGATGCAGCCGATGACCGATGCTTTTGCCGATGATGCCACCCGCGACCGGATCGAGGCCGCTGCCTTTCGCCGCCTCGTCCGCCTGTTGCAGGCGCGCACCGATGTCCAGAATGTCGATCTGATGGGGGCGGGCGGCTTCTGCCGCAACTGCCTGGGCGACTGGCTGCACGAAGCAGCGGCGGAGGCAGGGGTGCCGCTGGACCATGCCGCGGCGCGCACGCATGTCTATGGCATGCACCAGGCCGATTGGAAGGCGCAGCACCAGGGGGAAGCGACCGCCAAGCAACTGGCGCGGATGGCCGGATCGGTGGAGCGCAACAAGGCGGCAGGGTTGTAGGGGGCCAGTCCAGGGTCTAACTCCGCCGACGCGAATCCCATGGAGTTATCGATGAACGAGAATGTTTCCGCCGAGCAGCTGCGCCTGTTCATCGAGCGGATCGAGACGCTGGAAGAAGAGAAGAAGGGCATCGCCGACGACATCAAGGATGTCTATGCCGAGGCCAAGGGCACCGGGTTCGATACCAAGACGATGAAGGCCATCGTCCGGCTGCGCAAGATGGAAGCGGCGGCGCGGCAGGAGGCCGAAGCGCTGCTCGACACCTACAAGACCGCGCTCGGCCTGGTGGACTGACACCAGGGGCATGGCGGCGCCGCACCGACGTCGCTAGGATGGCCGAAACGGGATTCTCGGGGGGACCGCATGCAGACGCGATTGACCATCAACGGGGAGGCCCAGACGCGCGAGGTGGCGCCAGCGACCTTGCTCGTCGACCTGCTGCGCGACGAACTGGGGCTGACCGGCACCCACATCGGCTGCGACACCAGCCAGTGCGGCGCCTGCAACGTCCTGATCGACGGCAAGGCTGTGAAAAGCTGCACCATCCTGGCGGTGCAGGTCGATGGCGCCGCGGTCACGACGATCGAAGGGCTGGCGACCAAGGATCAGGATGGCGGCGACATGCTGCATCCGATGCAGGCGGCGTTCCGCGAGCATCATGGCCTGCAATGCGGCTTCTGCACGCCGGGAATGGTGATGGCGGGGCTGGAGATCGTGCGGCGCCACGGGCCGGCCGTGTCGGCGGAAACGATCGCGCATGACCTTGAGGGCAATCTGTGCCGCTGCACCGGCTATATGAACATCGTCAAGGCGATCGAGGCAGGCGCGCGCGCGATGGGCTCGGCACCCACCGGCGCGATTGGCTCGGCGCCCTCCGGCGCGATCGGGGAGACGGTGCATGCGTGATTTTGCCTATGCCCGGCCGGTCAGCCTCGCCGATGCCGCCAGTGCCTTTGCCGGCGGCGGGGAAGCGGCCTTCATCGCCGGTGGCCACACGCTTTTGCCGGCGATCAAGTCGCGGTTGCGGATGCCCGACACGCTCGTCGACCTGGCGGCAATTCCGGGGCTCGACGGGATCGTGCCGGACGGCGACCGGCTGTGGATCGGTGCGCTGACCACCCATGCGGCGGTGGCCGCCGGGGCCGGGGCGATCCCCGGGCTGGTGGCGATGGCCAATGTCATCGGCGACCAGCAGGTGCGCAACCGGGGGACCCTGGGCGGTGTCATCGCCAACAACGACCCGGCGGCGGATTATCCGGCGGCGGTGCTGGCATTGGACGGCATGATCGAAACCGACCGCGCCAGCTATGCCGCCGACGACTTTTTCCAGGGGATGTTCGCGACGGCCCTGGCCGATGGCGAGATCGTGACGCGCGTCGGCTTCCGCATGCCGCTGGCGTCGGGCTATGCCAAGTTCCGCAACCCGGCGTCGCGCTATGCCCTCGTCGGCGTGTTCGTCGCGCGCTTTGCCGATGGTGTCGGCGTGGCGGTGATCGGCGCCGGGCCGGGGGTGTTCCGCTGGACAGCGGCCGAGGCGGCGTTGACGGCCGACTTCAGCGCCGGGGCGGTGGCGGGGCTGGTGCTTGACGCGGACGATCTCAATTCCGATCTCCACGCCAGCGCCGAATTTCGGGCGCATCTGGCCGGCGTGATGCTGGCGCAAGCGGTGGGAGACGCCTGATGCCGGGACCATGGGACAAGTCCGACGCGAAGACCGGGCGGATGATCGTGACGACGACGCCGACGGTGGAGGGCAGGATGGCGACCGAATATCTCGGCCTTGTCACCGGCGAGGCGATCATGGGCGCCAATATCTTCCGGGACATGTTCGCCGGCATTCGCGACATCGTCGGCGGCCGGGCGGGGGCGTATGAGAATGTCCTGCGCGGCGGCCGCGACCAGGCGATTTCGGAACTGATCGAGGAAGCCCAGGCGCTGGGTGCGGATGCGGTGATCGGCGTCGCCTTCAGCTATTCGGCGATCGGCGCGAGCGATTCGATGTTGATGGTGGCGGTCAGCGGCACGGCGGTGAAGCTCGCCTGACGCGGGCACGCTGCCGAAACCCCGACGGCGTAGCCGAAACCTTGCGTTGGCGCCCCGCGCTGCACTAGAGGCTGCGGCATGGCTGGTCATTCCAAATTCAAGAACATCATGCACCGCAAGGGTGCGCAGGACAAAAAGCGCTCGTCGCTGTTTTCCAAGCTGAGCCGCGAAATTACCGTGGCGGCGAAGATGGGCCTGCCCGACCCGGCGATGAACGCGCGGCTGCGCGCCGCCGTCGTCACGGCGCGGCAGGGCGGGATGCCCAAGGACAATATCGACCGCGCCATCAAGAAGGCCGAAGGCACCGAAAGCGAGAATTATGAGGAAGTTCGCTACGAGTGTTTCGGCCCCGGCGGCGTGTCGCTGATCATCGAATCGCTGACCGACAATCGCAACCGCACCGCCACCAACGTCCGCACCGCGGTGTCGCGCAATGGCGGCAATCTGGGCGCGTCGGGCTCGGTCAGCCACGGCTTCGAACGGATGGGGTTGATCTCCTATCCGGCCAAGGTGGGGGATGCCGACAAGGTGTTCGAGGCGGCACTGGAAGCCGGGGCCGAAGATGTCCAGTCGACCGACGACGGGCACGAGATCTGGACGGCGGTCGACGGCATGCACGACGTCGCCAAGGCCCTGGAAAAGGTGCTGGGCGAGGCCGAGGGGATCAAGCTGGCGTGGAAGCCGGGGTTGATGGTCACCGTCAGCGAGGACGACGCCGCGCAGTTGCTCAAGCTGATCGATGCACTGGAAGACGATGACGACGTCCAGACGGTCTGGGGCAATTACGATGTTCCCGAAGACGTGCTGGCGAAGCTGTGAAATGGGCGGTGGCGACGCTGCTGGTGATGACCGCCGTGCCGGCCGCCGCTGACGAGAGCGCCGCGATCCGCGCCGCGCGGGCGCGCTACAATGCCGCGATTGCAGCGCACGACGCGCCGACGATCCGCACCATGTTCGTCGATGACTACAAGGGGATTGCCGGCAGCGGCGGCGAGCTGATTGCCGGCGGTGACGCCATGGCGGCGTATTTTGTCCAGGCGTTTCGCAACCCGGCGTTCCTGGGCTTCGTGCGCACCCCCGATGTCGTCACCCTTGCCGACCCGGGCGATCGCGCCATGGAGCGTGGCCATTGGCAGGGCCGCACGCGCACCGCGACCGGCGAGATGCGGCTGGGCGGCGAATATCTGGCGGTGTGGGTGCCGACGCCGGCGGGATGGCGCTTGCGCAGCGAAACCTTCGTCACCCTGTCGCGCGGTGAAGTGCCGGCCGCGCAATGACCGCGGCATGACCGGGCCATGATCGTTCTGGGACTCGACCCCGGCCTGGCTGCAACCGGCTGGGGCATCATCGAAGCGACCGGCAACCGGCTGCGCCACATCGGCCATGGCACGGTCAAGACCCGGCCGGGCGAACCGCTCGCCGACCGGCTGGCGGCCCTTTATGCCGGGCTGGAAAGCGTCATCGCGGCGCATGGCTGCGCGGCGGCGGCGATCGAGGAGGTGTTCGTCAACAGCAACCCGCAATCGACGCTGAAGCTGGGCCAGGCGCGCGGCGTCGTCATGCTGGCGGCGGCACGCGGTGGCCTGCCGGTGACCGAATATGCGACGCGGCTGGTGAAAAAGGCGATCGTCGGCGTCGGCAGCGCCGACAAGCTGCAGGTCCATGCCATGGTCGAGCGGCTGTTGCCGGGGACGAAGGTGACCGGAGCCGATGCCGCCGATGCGCTGGCGGTGGCGATTGCCCATGCGCATCTGGCGGCGACCGCCCGGCTGCAGGGCGCCGCATGATCGCGCGGCTGCGGGGATTGCTCGATTCGACCAGTGCCGACGCCTGTGTGGTCGATGTGAACGGCGTCGGCTATCTCGTCAGCGCGTCGGTGAAGACGCTGGGCAATCTCGGCGGCGTCGGCACGGCGGTGGTGCTGCATATCGAAACGCAGGTGCGCGAGGATGCGATCCAGCTGTTCGGCTTTGTCACCGAGGCCGAGCGCGACAGTTTCCGGCTGCTGACGACGGTGCAGGGGGTCGGCGGCCGGGTGGCGCTGGCGATCCTGTCGGTGCTGGGGCCGGATGAGCTGGCGCACGCCATTGCCGCGGGCGATACCGCGAGCATCGCGCGCGCCAATGGCGTGGGGCCCAAGCTGGCGGCGCGGATCGCCAATGAACTGAAAGGCAAGTTCGGCGTGGTCGCACTCGGCACCGCGGCGCCCTTGCCGGTCGGACTCGGCAAGGGCGCGGTCGCCGATGCGCTGTCGGCGCTTGCCGGGCTCGGCTTTCGGCCGATGGACGCCAGCCGGGCGGTGGCGGAGGCGCAGGCCGAGCTGGGCGATGGCGCGGCCGTTGGGGAGTTGATCCGGGTGGCCCTGAAGCGCAGCGCGCGCTGACAGTACTTCAGCGCAGCGCCCGCTGACACTCCTCGGCGCGCTGCGGCCGGTCAGCCGCCCCAGGCGTCGCCGTAGAGCCGCAGCAGGTTGGCGCCCATCACCTTGTCGATCCGCGCTGATGGCCAGCCGGCGGCAACCAGGGCGTCGGCCAGTTTCTTGTAGCGCAAATGGCTGTCGAGATCGGGAATGATGGTGAAGATGTCGGGGCCTTCGCCGGGGGCAGCGATGCCGAGCGCGCGGCGTTGCTTGTCGACCGCGGCGGCGCGGGCGCGGGCAGCGTCGTCGATCACCGTCTTGCCCAGGATCCCGTCGGTGCCGATGCTGACATGATCCTCCCCGCAGATGTTGACGGCATGAGTCATGTGGCGGACGAGGTCGGCGGCCATCGGCTTGCTGTTCGCCACCAGGAACGGCATCCAGTAGATGCCGACGACGCCGCCCTTGTCGGCGACGGCCTTGAGTTCGGTGTCCCAGACGTTGCGCGGGTTGTCGTGGAGTGCGCGGCAGCCGGTGTGGCTGATCACCATCGGGCGGGTGGCGGCGGCAATGGCTTCCCTGATCGTCTGCGCGCCGCCGTGCGACAGGTCGAGCAACTGGCGATTGGCCTCGATGCGGGCGATGGTGGCGCGGCCGAGCCGCGACAGACCGGCGTTGGCCGGCTCCAGCGCACCGTCGCCCGACAGGTTGCGCAGATTATAGGTCAGCTGGACGACGCGGATGCCGAGGCCCTGCATGGTGTCGAGGCGGTCGAGCTCGGCCCCCACCATCGCCGTGTCCTGGACGCAGCAGACGATGGCGATGCGACCCGCCGCCCGAGCAGCGCTTATATCGGCAGCGCTGCGGGCGATGGTGAACAGGGCAGGGTTGGCCGCCGCGATGCGGGCATGGAGCGCGGCGCCGGCGACCAGCGCATCCCAATTGCCGCGGCCATTGCCGACATCGCCGATGGTGACCTGGATCGCACCCAGCCCGCTTTCGCGATATTCGCGAATGGCGCGCGGAGTGAGTTCCAGCGCATCGTCCTTGCCATCGGGATCGCTGATCCCGGTCAGGCCATCAATGATGAGCGGCGGCGTGCCGCCACGCGCCAACGCTGGCACCGCGGCCGCCAGTCCGGCGCCCATCATCATCATCCGCCGCGTCAGCATATCGTCCCCCTGTCGAAGGACGATAGCCGCGCAACACAGTGTGGTACAACCGGGTGCAGGGTCCAATGCCCTGCCCGCCGGCGGCGCTTACGCCGGCTGCCCGTTGCCGCCGGTCGAACCGAAGATCTGGCCGGTGGAATAGCTGAGCATCGGGTCGGCGGCGGCGACGTAGAGGCCGGCGATTTCGGCCGGCTGGCCGGGACGCTTCATCGGCGATGTGCTGCCGAACGACTGCTGCTTTTCCGGCGTCGCGCCGCCGCTGACCTGAAGCGGCGTCCAGAACGGACCGGGGGCGACGGTGTTGACGCGGATGCCCCTGGGCGCCAGCTGCTTGGCCATGCCCTTGGTGAAGTTGAGCACCGCGGCGCGCGTGAGGGCATAGTCGACGATGTCGGCAGAGGGGTCGCCGGCCTGTTCCGACGAGGTGTTGACGATGACGGCACCCGACTGCATCCGGGCGACGGCAGCACGGGTCAGCCAGAACACCGCATAGACATTGGTCTTCATCGTCGCGTCGAAGTCCTCGTCGGAGATGTCGGCGATGCCGGGGCGGGTCTGCTGGCGTGCGGCATTGTTCACCAGAATGTCGAGGCCGCCAAGTTCCGACGCGGCACGGTCGACCAACTGCTTGCAGAATTCGGCGCTGCGCAGGTCGCCGGGCAGGGCAACCGCCTTGCGGCCGGCGGCGCGGATCAGTTCGATCACTTCGCGCGCATCGGGTTCCTCGGCCGGCAGATAGTTGATGGCGACATCGGCGCCCTCGCGGGCATAGGCGATCGCCGCGGCGCGACCGATGCCGCTGTCGCCGCCGGTGATGAGGGCGCGCTTGCCGGCGAGCCGGCCGGAGCCCTTGTAGGAGGTTTCCCCATGGTCGGGGCGCGGGTTCATCTTGCTGGCAAGGCCCGGCCAGGGCTGGCGCTGCTCGGGGAAGGGCGGTTTGGGGTAGGATGGCGGCGCCGGCGCGGTCTGGGCGCCACCGGCTTGCGCCATGGCGGGCGAACCGCCGGTAGCGGCCGCGGCGGCAAGGGCAGCGCCGGTAACAACGGTGCGGCGCGAGGCTGGTGTATCGATCATGATCAGTATCCCGGTTACGGTGAACAACGGGGTAACCGCCCCCGCCGGGCCGGGTTCCGGCGGTGCGGCGATTGGACAATCGGCGATGGCCCGCGGCGGCGAGTGCGGTTAGATACGCACGATGACCGACACGCCGCTCAGCCCGCTGCGCAAGCCCGACGACATCGATGCGGCACTGCGGCCCAAGACGCTTGCCGAATTCATCGGGCAGGAGGCATTGCGCGCCAATCTGGCGGTGTTTGTCGCGGCGGCGCGGGCGCGCGGCGAACCGCTCGACCATGTGTTGCTGCACGGGCCGCCGGGGCTCGGCAAGACGACGCTGGCGCAGATCGTCGCCAAGGAACTCGGGGTCGGCTTTCGCGCCACCAGTGGCCCGGTCATCGCCAAGGCCGGCGACCTGGCGGCGCTGCTGACCAATCTCGATCACCATGACGTGCTGTTCATCGATGAAATCCACCGCCTGTCGCCGGCGGTGGAGGAAATCCTCTATCCGGCGATGGAGGACCGGGTGCTCGACCTGATGATCGGCGAGGGGCCGAGCGCGCGGTCGGTGCGGATCGACCTGCCGCACTTCACGCTGGTGGGGGCGACGACGCGCGCCGGGTTGTTGACGACGCCGCTGCGCGACCGCTTCGGGATCCCGCTGCGGCTGGTTTTCTATACCGTCGATGAGCTGGAACGGGTGGTGACGCGGGCGGCGGCGCTGCTGCAGCTCGACCTGACGGCGGATGGCGCGCGGGAGATTGCCGGGCGGGCGCGGGGCACGCCGCGTATCGCCGGGCGGCTGTTGCGGCGGGTGCGCGACTTTGCTTCGGCCGCGGGGACAGCGACCGTCGACCGGACGGCGGCGGATCGCGCGCTCAACCGGTTGGAGGTCGACAATCTCGGGCTCGATGCGATGGACCGGCGCTATCTGATGATGATCGCCGATATCTACCGCGGCGGCCCGGTAGGGATCGAGACGCTCGCCGCCGGGCTGTCGGAAGCGCGCGACACGCTGGAGGAGGTCATCGAGCCATTCCTCATCCAGTCCGGCCTCGTCGCGCGAACGGCGCGCGGACGCATGCTCAACGCCGGGGCGTGGAAGCATCTGGGCATCGCCGCACCGGCTGGGCTGTCGCTGCAGCTGCCCCTGCTCGACGATGTGGACTGAGGCTTTCGCCGCGCTGCCGGCGGACCCGAGCGCGGCGTTGCCGACGGAAGGTATCGCGGCGCTGCCGGCGGAAGGCATTGCGGCGCTGCCGGCGATCGGCAGTTCGGTGCTGGTCGTCGGCGTGCTGGTGGTCGCAGTCACGGCGCTGGCGGATGCCGCGTCGCAGCGGCTGCGCATTCCCAATTCGATCCTGCTCTTGCTGGTCGGCGTGCTGCTGTCGTTCCTGCCGTTCATGCCGCAGGTGGTGATCGATCCCGAACTGGTGCTGATGCTGGCGTTGCCGCCGCTGATCTATACGTCGGGTGTCGGCATGAGCTGGCCAGGGTTTCGCCAGAATTTGCGGCCCATCCTGCTGCTCGCCATCGGGCTGGTGGTGGTCACCGCTGCGGCCGTTGCCGGCGCGGTCCACTGGCTGCTCGGCGTGCCCTGGGCGGTAGCGTTCATCCTGGGGGCAGTGGTGTCGCCGCCCGATCCGGTGGCGCCGATGGCGATCGCCCGCACCCTGTCCGTGCCGCAAAAGCTGCTCACCATCCTGGAGGGCGAAGGGCTGATCAACGATGCGACGGCGCTGATCCTGCTCAGCTTTGCAGTAACGGCAGCGGTGACGGGGACGTTCTCGCTGCCGGCGGCGCTGGTCGATTTTGTCGTGGTCATCCTCGCTGAGCTGGCGTGGGGCTATGCCGTCGGCTGGGCGCTGCTGCGGCTGCGCCACCGCGTCGGCAGCCCGCAGATCGAGATCATGCTGGCGCTGCTGACGCCGTTCGTCGCCTTCTGGCCGCCGCACTGGCTGGGCGGGTCGGGCGTCATCGCGGCGTTGGCAGCAGGGCTGTACGTCAGCTGGCAGGGGCCGCGCTTCATTTCGCCTGCGACGCGCCTGCAGGGCTATTTCGTCTGGGGGCTGATCGCCCATGGCCTTGAGGGGCTGGTGTTCGTGCTCACCGGGCTGCAGGCGCAGCGCATCGCGTCGGGGCTGGATCAGGGCGGCTGGCAGCGGGTCGCGGTCGCCGGCGCGGTGGTCAGCCTCGTCGTCATCGTCGTGCGCTTCCTGTGGGTATTTCCGGCGACCTATCTGCCGCGCTGGCTGTCGCCCGCGCTGCGCCGGCGCGACCCCTATCCGCCTTGGCAGCAGACCTTCTTCATCGGCTTCACCGGCATCCGCGGCGCCATTTCACTGGTCGCGGCGCTGTCGATCCCGTTCGTCGCCGGCGAGGCGGCCTTTCCGGAACGCGAATTGATCCTGTTCACCACCTTCTGCGTCATCGTGGTGACGCTGGTCGGGCAGGGGTTGAGCCTGCCCTGGCTGCTGCCCCGGCTGGGGCTGGTCGCGGCCGGTCGGGCTGAGGCGGCGGCGAACAAGGCGCGCGAGGTGCAGGCGCGGATCCTGGGGGTTGAGGCGGTGCTGGCGGCGCTCGACAAGCTGGCGGCGGCCGGGGCCGATCCCGCCGCCGTGGCGGTGCTGCGCCGTCACCATGGCGACCGGTTGGCCGAATATGTCGGCACCGCCGAAGCGCAGGCGAAGGGCAGCACGGTCGCCACCGACGCCCGCTTGCAGGCGCGGCTGATCCACGCCGAACGCCGGTGCATCGCGCGCCTTTATGCCGAGCGCCGCATCACCGACGACGCCCGCCGGCGCGTCGAGCGCGAGCTCGACCTGGAAGATGCGCGCAATCGCCATGCCCTTGAAAGCGCGACGGGCAACCGGCTCGCCGACCCGGAAATCGAAGCGCTGTTCTGATCAGGACCGCGTGCTGACCGGGTCGAGCACCGTGTCCCTCGCAACTGCCGCCAGCCGGGGATAGTCGGTGGTATAGTGCAGCCCGCGGCTTTCCTTGCGGGCGCGCGCCGAACGGACGATCAGATCGGCGACGTTTACGAGGTTGCGCAGCTCGATGAGATCGGGCGTGACGCGGAAATTGCCGTAATAGTCGGCGACTTCCTTGCGCAGCAGCTTGACCCGATGGGCGGCGCGTTCCAGCCGCTTGTCGGTGCGCACGATGCCGACATAGTCCCACATGAAGCGGCGCAGCTCGTCCCAATTATGGGCGACGACGACTTCCTCGTCGGAATCGGTGACACGGCTTTCGTCCCATGGACGGATGGCGGGAACGAGCCCCTGCGCATCCCAGCAGGCGCCGATATCGTCGGCAACCGCCTGGCCGAAGACCAGGCATTCGAGGATCGAATTCGACGCCAGGCGGTTGGCGCCATGAAGGCCCGACTGGGTGACTTCGCCCGCTGCCCACAGCCCGGCAAGGTCGGTGCGGCCGGCAAGATCGACCATCACGCCGCCGCAGGAATAATGCGCTGCCGGCACCACCGGGATCGGCTGGACCGTGCAATCGATGCCGAGCTCGATGAGGCGGGCGTGGATCATCGGGAAATGGTGCCGGACGAAATCGGCGCCGAGATGCGCGATATCGAGCAGGACATGGTCGAGGCCGAGGCGCTTCATTTCGGCGTCGATGGCACGGGCGACGACATCGCGGGGGGCGAGCTCGAGCCGGTCGTCGTAGCGCTGCATGAAGCGCGTGCCATCGGGGAGCTTGAGGTGGCCGCCTTCGCCGCGGGCGGCTTCGGTGATGAGGAAGTTCTTGACGGTGGGGTGGAACAGGCAGGTCGGGTGGAACTGGTTGAATTCCATGTTCGAAACGCGGCAGCCGGCGCGCCAGGCCATGGCGATGCCATCGCCCGTCGAGCCATCGGGATTGGTCGAATATTGATAGACCCGGCTGGCGCCGCCGGTAGCGAGCACCACTGCCTTGCCGACGAAACATTCGACCCGGCGGCTGGCGATGTTGAAGGCATAGACGCCGTGGCAGGCGCGCGCCGCAAAGCGTTCGCCTTCGACATGGGCGGAGGTGACGAGGTCGATCGCCACCATGCCGGGGACGAGCGTGATATTGGGGTGGGCGACGGCGGCGGCCTGCAGTGCCTGCTGCACGGCAAAGCCCGTGCTGTCATCGACATGGACGATGCGGCGGTGGCTGTGGCCGCCTTCGCGCGTCAGGTGCCAGCGTTCGGACAGCGTGTCGCCGGGGTTGAAGGGTACGCCCAATGCTGCCAGCCGGTCGATCGCGGCGGCGGCATTCTCGACGACGAATTCGACCGTGGCGCGGTGGTTGAGCCCGGCGCCGGCGACCATCGTGTCCTCGATGTGACTTTCGAAGGTGTCGCCGGCTTCGAGAACCGCGGCGATCCCGCCCTGCGCCCAGCTCGTCGAGCCGCCGTCGAGGTTGCCCTTGGCGAGGACGGCGACCTTGAAGCGCGTCGCCAAGGTGAGCGCGGCGGTCAGGCCGGCAGCGCCCGAGCCAAGGACGATGACGTCATAGATCTGGGCGTCTGGCGCGGGCGAGTCGGGCGTGAACGTGTCGGGCATCTGCGGGTATGCTCATGCTGGCGAGGCAGTTGGCCGGCAGGACGCTCCCCCCGGCCCCCTCCCTGGCAGGGAGGGGAGGCTAGCTGCGGGTGAGTTCGAGGAACACGTCTTCGAGATCGGCTTCCTGGGTGGAGACGTCGACGACGCCGAGGCCGGCGGCCGCCACGGCCGCCAGCACCTGGCCGGCGTTGCGGCTGCGTTTGTCATAGGTCAGCACCAGCATCCGGTCGCCCTTCAGTTCGGTGCGTTCCTCGAGCCCCGGCGGCACGTCCGCCAGATCGCGATCGACGGTGACGATCAGCTTCTTGTCGCCGGCGGTCGACAGCAACACCGAGGTCAGGTCGTTGGCGACGACCTGGCCGTTGTTGATGATGGCGATGCGATCGCACAGCGCCTCGGCTTCTTCCAGATAATGCGTCGTCAGGACAACGGTGGTGCCCTGGGCGTGGAGGGTGCGGACATAGTCCCACAGCTGCTGGCGCAGCTCGATATCGACGCCGGCGGTCGGCTCGTCGAGCACCAGCACCGGCGGGTTGTGGACCAGTGCCTTGGCGACCAGCAGCCGGCGTTTCATGCCGCCCGACAGGGTGCGCGAATAGACATGCGCCTTGTCCTCCAGGTGCACGGCGCGGAGCAGTTCCATGCTGCGGCGCTTCGCCTTAGGGACGCCGAACAGCCCGGCCTGGAGTTCCAGCGTTTCAAAGGGGGTGAAGAAGGCATCGAACACCAGTTCCTGCGGGACGATGCCGATGCTGGCCTTGGCGTTGCGCGGGTGGTCGGTGATGTCGAAGCCCCAGATGTCGGCGCGGCCGGCGGTCTTGTTGACGAGCCCGGCGAGGATGTTGATCATCGTCGACTTGCCGGCGCCATTGGGGCCGAGCAGTCCGAACATGCTGCCGCGCGGGATTTCGAGGTCGATGCCGCGCAGCGCCTGCTTGCCGCCGGCATAGGTCTTTTCCAGGCCGCGGATGGAAATGGCGGATTGCGTCATGCGTCGGGGATAGGCGTGGGCGCGGGGGCGGGCAAGGGGCGCTTTGTTGCAGGTGGATCACGCGAGCACGCAGGGGCGAAGCCCATGCCGACGTCAGACGAGGCGGCGGGGGAGTAGTCCCGCCGCCTCGCTGGCGGTCTTGCGCCTGTCGGCGCGCGGCGCGGCGACTAGAAGCGGTAGAGGCCCTCCACGCCGAACAGCCGCGGCAGGCCGCGAATGAAGGTCGGGATGCCGAACGACCCGCCGGTGTTGCCGGCATCGAGGACATAGTCCTTGTTGAGCAGGTTGGTCGCAAAGCCGAGCAGCTGCCATTTGCCGTCGGGGTCCTGGACGCCGGCGCGCAAATTGACCAGCGTGACCGGGCCTTGCGACGTGACCGGGTTGTTGGGCAGTTCGAAGAACACGCTGCTGCGATAGGTGACGGTGGGGGTCGCGAACAGCTCGATCCCGGGCGTCAGCGGCACGGTCAGCGTGCCGCCGGCGGCGCCCTGCCATTCCGACTGGAGGCGGAAGCGATCGCCCGAGAAGGTCGGATAGGCCGGGTTCTCATCGACGCGGGCGTCGATATAGGCGCCATTGGCGAACAGCTTGAGGTTGCTGCCGACACGTGCCGCGACTTCGGCCTCCACACCCTTGTTCGTCGCGCTGCCGGCGCTGACCGTCAGGTTGGGCAGGCCGGGGCGGACGAGGCTGACCTGGAAGTCCTTGTACTTCATGTAGAAGGCGCCGACGCTGCCCGAGATCGGGCCGGAGAAGAACTTCACCCCGGCTTCGTAGTTGGTGACGATTTCGGCGCCGACATCGGTGCGGTTGGGAAGGCCGCCGGCGCGCGCGCCGAGCTGCACCACCGGCGAGCGGCGACCGCGCGAATAGGTGGCGTAAAGATTGGCGAAATCGGTCGCCTTCCACAGGATGTTGGCACGCGGCAGAAAGGCCTGGAAATCGCCCTGCGCTTCGAAGGTTTCGCCCTTGGTGTCGATCTGGCCGGGCACCAGCGCCGCGCCCGACAGCACGGCGTTGGGAACGCGGGCGAAGAAGAAGCTGGTGCGGTCTTCGATCAGCAGGCGGGCGCCGGCGGTCAGTTCCAGGCTGGGCACCGGGATCCAGGTCACGTCGGCGAAGGTCGAATAGGTGGTGATACGCGCCGAATTCTTGAATTCGGAGCTGTAGGGGATGACCGTGGCCCGGCCGCCGGTGGCGATCGCCGTGGCGCGCGACGCGGTCACGACGCCGGCGGCGTTGATGCAGCCAAGGCCCGGAAACGCCGGCGCGGCCGTGCGTGCGGTGGCGCAGGCGAGGAACGTGCCTTCTTCCGACGAGAAGGGCACCCGCTGCGACCCGGTTTCGTGAAAGACGTTGAAGCCGGCAAAGGCGCGCAGGGTTTCGCCGGCATAGTTGATCCGGGTTTCGCTGCTGATCTGTTCGCCGCGGGCATCTTCGGCGAATTCGAGGAACCAGGCCTGGGTGCCGTCGGCATCGAAGACTTCGTTCGAATCGAAGCGGCGATAGCCGATGATCTGGGTGATGCTGGTGGTGTCGGACAGATTGTACCGCGCCGTCAGGTTGACGTCATAGACGTTGCGGACAAGCTCGGGCTCCGGCCCGCCGAGGACCGCCTCGCTGAGCGGCGAGCCCGAGACTTCGGCGAAGGTGAATGGCGAGGTGTTGCCGCCGGTCGGGGCATAGGTGCCCGATTTGAAGGCGGTGCCGGGTGCCCGCTGGCCGTCATAGGTGCCGACGAGGTCGATCAGCAGATCGTCCTTGTCATAGCGCAGCGACAGGCGCGCGCCATATTGGCCCTGGCCGTTCAGGTCGTCACGGACCGGGCCATTGGGCGTCTGCGAGCCCGGGCGGCCGGCGATATTCTCGACAACGCCGTCGCGCAGCTTCACCCCGAAGGCGAGGCGGGCGCTGAGCACATCGCCGCCGAGGTTGAAATAGCCATCGACCCGGCGCTGGTTGTAATTGCCATAGGCGGCACGCAGCGCGGCGCTGGTGGTCTTTTCGGGCTTGGCGGTGATGATGCTGACCGCGCCGACGGCAGCGGCGGTGCCGAACAGCGTTGCCTGCGGGCCCTTGACGACTTCGATGCGCTCAAGGTCGTACAGGTCGAAATATGACCCGCGCGAGCGGCTGACATCGACGCCATTGAGATAGACGGTGACGGCCGGTGCGCCCTGCGAGGATCCCGAGTCCGAGGTGACGCCGCGGATGACGAAGCCGGGGTTGTTGGGGCTCTGTTCCTGGATGTTGAGGCCGGGGACGAAGCCGGCCAGCTGGTCGAACTGGGTGACGCCAAGCTCGCGCAGCGTGGCGCCGCTGAAGGCGGTGATGGTGATCGGCACTTCCGAAATCCGCTGTTCGCGCTTCTGCGCGGTGACAACGATGTCGTTGCTGTCGCCGATGGCGTCGCTGGCGTCGGCCAGCTGGGTTGCGGTCTGTGCGGCGAGCGGCGCGGTGATAAGCAGGCTGGTGACAGCCGCCGACGCCAGAAGAACGTGTCGCATGAATTTGCCCCTGATTTGCGCAACGGGTGAATGAGCTGTTGCTGCGCTGCAGCGGGGCGATGACGCATCGACATGACCGGCGCGTTACGAAAGGATTGCGGTTCTGCGACAGTTTTGGCGTGGGCGCGAAGGCGCCGTGGTGTCGTGACTTGCTGCATCCGGCTTGTTAAGGAAGGGTCATGGAAACGATTCCGCCGCCCGAGATCTTTGTTGCCGATGCGGCCCGCGTCGTCTGCGACGGTGACGAGCACCGCGGGGATGGCCATCCCCGCGTCTGGCTGCAGATCGGCGCCGAAGGCCATGCCGACTGCGGCTATTGCGACCGCCGTTTCATCCTCGCCGGCGGCCCGGCGGATCGCCGTTAGTGCGGCCATTCGGCCTGCTGGCGGCTTTGTTGCCGGCGTTGACGGCCATCCCGGCGCAGGCCGCGGCAAATCCGCCCATGATCGTCATCAATGTCCTGCCCGGGGGCCAGCCGCACCTTCCGGCGCGGATCAAGGCGATCGACCTCGACACGCGCGTGGCGCTGAGCTTTGACACGGCGCTGGTCCTCAACACGCCGGCCGCGGAGCGCGCCGGGCTGAAGTCCTTTCCGCTCATCGGCAAGGGCAAGTTCGAAAACGCCATGATCCCCGGCGGCGAAGCGCGGTTCCGCTGGAACCTGTTCGGCGTCACCCCCGCCGGCGCGGCCAAGGGGACGGTGCCGGTGGTCTGGGTCGACAAGGCGGTTGCGGCCGATGCCGACGGCGTGCTGCCCGCATCGGTGATCAAGGCCGATCGGATCATCTTCGATTTGGGTCCGCAGGCGCCGGCGGCGAAGGTCCGCACCATCCTGCGCAAGAGCGGCGGCAGCGTGCTGATGAAGACCAGGATCGGCGATGAGACGATCAATGTCGCGCTGGAACTCAACTCGCCCGATACGGTTATGAACGCGCGGGCAGCGGCGGCGCTCGCCGGGGCCGGGCTGGTCAAACGCGCCGGGGACGTCGGCTTCTGGCGGCCGTTTCCCGGCGTGTCGCTGCCGTTCGAGCGGATGGTGCCGACTGCCGGTGCGGCCATTCTCGGCCTGCCGCTGGTGCGACCGGCGGTGCGGATCACCGAGGCGCAGGCCAGGGAGATCGATTCGCGCGCCAGGGCCGGCACCAGCACGGCCAGCGATGACGACGACGCCATTACCGTCACCGCCAGCCGCAAGCGCGGCCGCGACCCCTGGATCCTGATCGGCCGCGATGTGCTGAACCAGTGTTCGCGGATCGTCTTCGATCGGCCCGGCAAGGCGTGGGTGCTGACCTGCGCCTTTTGAGCCGTTGATGTCGCGTACCGGTTTCCATGGCCAGTCCGAGCCCCTATATCGGCCCCATGAGCAGCTTTGACCCCCAGACGATCTTCTATGGCGACAACGGGCTCGACCCCGGCCGCACCGAGCGGCTGGTCGCCGATGCGCTGAACGGCTGCGACGACGGCGAACTCTACCTGCAATATGCAGTGTCGGAGAGCTTTGCTTTCGACGACGGCCGGCTCAAGGCGGCGACCTTCGACACGCAGAAGGGTTTCGGCCTGCGCGGTGTCGCCGGCGAAATGACCGCCTTTGCCCATGCCAATGAATTGTCGGACGCGGCCATCCTGCGTGCTGCCGATACTATCCGCGTCGTGCGCGACGGCCATGGCGGGACGATGGCGCTGGCGCCGCAGCGGACCAATGCCAAACGCTATGGCGACGCCAACCCGCTCGACGGCATCGATTTTTCGAAGAAGGTCGCGCTGATGCAGACCATCGATGCTGCGGCACGGGCGCGTGACCCGCGGGTGGTGCAGGTGTCTGCCAGCCTGATCGGCAGCTGGAGCGTGGTCGAGATCATCCGCGCCGACGGTCACCGCGTCCGCGACGTGCGGCCGCTGGTCCGGCTCAATGTGCAGATCGTTGCCGAAAAGAACGGCCGGCGCGAAACCGGCGTTCATGGCCTTGGCGGACGCTATCTTTACGACAGCCTGTTCGACCCGGCGCAGTGGAACGGCGCCATCGACATTGCGCTGGCCAATGCGCTGGTCAACCTGGACGCGGTGGCGGCGCCGGCGGGCGAAATGACCGTCGTGCTCGGGCCGGGCTGGCCGGGCATCCTCCTCCACGAGGCCATAGGGCACGGGCTGGAAGGCGATTTCAACCGCAAGGGCACCAGCGCCTTTTCGGGCCGGATCGGCGAGCGTGTGGCGGCCAAGGGTGTCACCGTCGTCGATGACGGCAGCATCGACAACCGACGCGGCTCGCTGACCGTCGACGATGAAGGCACGCCGACCGAACGGACCGTGCTGATCGAGGACGGCATCCTGAAAGGCTATATGCAGGACCGGCTCAACGCGCGGCTGATGGGGGTGGCGCCGACGGGCAATGGCCGGCGCGAATCCTTCGCCCATGCGCCGATGGTGCGGATGACCAATACCTTCATGGAAAACGGCACCGAGGACCCCGGCGAAATCCTGCGGTCGGCGAAATCGGGCATCTATGCAAAAAGCTTCGGGGGCGGGCAGGTCGACATCACCAGCGGCAAGTTCGTGTTTTCGTGCACCGAGGCCTATCGCATCGAGAATGGCCGGATCGGCGCGCCGATCAAGGGCGCGACGCTGATCGGCAATGGCCCCGACGCGCTGACGCGGGTGCGGGCGATCGGCAACGACTTCGCGCTCGATGAAGGCGTCGGCATGTGCGGCAAGGGCGGGCAAAGCGTTCCCGCCGGCGTCGGCCAGCCGACCCTGCTGATCGAGGGGCTGACGGTCGGCGGCACGGCCGCATGATCGGCGCGCTTCCCTGAGCGGGGGGAGGCGGCGGACGGAGCAGGAGGGGGGACGGATGAGCGAATTTGCCGAGCGGATCGTCGAGAAGCAGGCGGCCTTCATCGCGCGCCAGCCGGTCTTCTTCGTGGCGACCGCGGCGCCCGACGCGCGCATCAATCTCAGCCCCAAGGGCATGGACACGTTTCGCGTGCTGACACCGAACCGCGTCGCCTGGCTCGATTATGGCGGGTCGGGAAACGAGACCAACGCGCATCTCCTGGCCGATGGCCGCATCACCGTGATGTTCTGCGCATTCGACCGGCCGGCGCTGATCTACCGGCTGTACGGGCGTGCCCGCGCGGTGCTGCCGCAGGATTCCGAGTGGGACGCGCTGTCCGCGCACTTCGCCATCGAACGCGGTGTCCGCCAGATTTTCGACATGGCGGTCGAATCGACACAGGAATCGTGTGGCTGGGCGGTGCCTGAAATGACGCTGAAGGCCGAACGCCAGACGCTGCGCAAATATCATGCGCAGGAAGACCCCGCCGAACGCCTGGTCAAATATGGCGACCGCGACCGCAGCATCGATGGGCTGCCGGTGCGCTCCCCCACCATGCTGCCCTATAACTGATGGCGCTGGTCACGCTGGAAACGCTGTTCGATCCGGTGGTTGCCGAGATCATGCGGATGCGGCTCGAAGCCGGCGGGATCGAGGCGGTGGTCTTCGATGCCGGCATCGCCTCGCTGATCGGGCCGGGATTGTCCGGGGTGCGGCTGATGGTGCTCGACGAGGATGCGGCGGCGGCACGGTCGTTGCTGGCCGCCACCGAATGAAGCTCGCACTGGCGCTGGGCGGCGGAGCCGGGCTCGGCTGGGCGCATATCGGCGTGCTGCACGCGCTGCACGAACGCGGCGTCACCATCGACGCAGTCAGCGGCACGTCGATCGGCGCGCTGGCGGCGGTGTGCCTGGCGGCGGACCGGGTCAATGTGCTGGAAGCGATCGCGCGTTCGGTCAACGCCCGGCAGGTGGTGCGCTTCATCGACATCGACCCGCGCCGGGGATCGATGCTGGGCGGACGGGCGGTGACGCGGCAGCTTCGCGACCATTTCGGCCATGGGCATCTGGAGGACCTGTTTGTCCCCGTGGCGGTGGTCGCCGCCGATCTGGTGACCGGCGACGAGGTGTCGATCACCCGCGGCAGCATTGTCGATGCCGTGCGCGCGTCGATTGCCATTCCGGGAGTGTTTCCGCCGGTGCGCAGCGGCGACATGCTGCTCGTCGATGGCGGCGTCATCACCCCCGTGCCGGTGCGCGCGGTGCGGGCGATCTCGTCGGCACCGGTGCTGGCGATCAACCTGCAAGGCGATTACCGCCGCCGGGCGGAAGCGTGCCTGCCGCCGGGCAAGACCGTGATGACGCCGTTCCGCGTCGGCCGTGCCGGGCTTTCGCTGCTGATGGCGCATGTGGCGCGGCAGAGCCTGGCGATCGACCCGCCCGATCTCGAGATCGCCCCGGCCATCGGCCATATCGACGTGCGCAACTTCACCCGCGGTCATGAACTGATCGAACTCGGCGCTGCGGCGATCGAAGCGAACTGGCCGGCGATCGCGGCGCTGATCGCACGCTGAACCGGGCGGGGCTGCTCAAAAACGCGCCACCGCCGCGACTTTGCCCGACAAATAAGCACAGGGCGCGCCGACTGTGGCCTGTCACACCAGCGTCATGTTGCACCGCAACGGTTGGCACGCTTCGTGCATGGTTAACTTCGGGCGCAAGGGGTGTCGCCGGGAGGGTTCATGAAGCTCGTCATCGCCGTGATCAAGCCGTTCAAGCTCGATGAAGTGCGGGAGGCGCTTTCGGCCGCCGGCGTGCAGGGCATGACGGTGACGGAGGTCAAGGGCTTTGGCCGGCAAAAGGGCCAGACCGAAATCTACCGCGGGGCCGAGTATACGACCAACATGGTTCCCAAGATCAAGATCGAGGTCGCCATCGAGGACAGCCAGGCGTCGCATGTCGTCGAGACGATCCAGCAGGCTGCGCACACCGGGTCGATCGGCGACGGCAAGATTTTCGTCATGGACATCGGCCAGGCGGTGCGCATCCGCACCGGCGAAACCAACGAAACCGCGCTGTAGAAGTGACTTTGGGCATGACCGGAGGGGGACAGATGAAATTTGACTTGAAGTCGCTGGGCCTGGCGCTTGCGGGGGCGGCGCTTGTGGCGGCGGCTCCGGCGCTGGCGCAAGAGGCAGCCGCTGCCGCGCCGGCGCCGGCCCCGGTGCCGAACAAGGGCGATACCGCCTTCATGATGGTGGCGACCGTCCTGGTGCTGCTGATGATCCTGCCCGGCCTGCAGCTGTTCTATGGCGGCCTGACCCGCAGCAAGAACATGCTGTCGACGATGACGCAGATCGGCGCCGCAACCTGCTTCGCGATGCTGATCTGGGTCGTCTACGGCTATTCGATGGCGTTCGGGCCCGACGCGTCGGACGGCCTCAAGCCCTATGTGTCGAGCTTCGACAAGCTGTTCCTCGCCGGTATCACCCCGGATTCGACCGCCGCTACCTTTACCGATGGCGTCGTCATTCCCGAATATGTCTTCGTCGCCTTTCAGATGACCTTTGCCGCGATAACCGTGTCACTGGTGCTGGGATCGGTGGTGGAGCGCATCAAATTTTCTGCGGTGATGGTGTTCACCCTGGTCTGGCTGACGCTCGTCTATTTCCCGATCGCGCACATGGTCTGGGCGGCCGGCGGCCTGTTCTTCGAAATGGGCGCGCTCGATTTCGCTGGTGGTACCGTTGTCCACATCAATGCCGGTGTCTCCGCGCTGGTCGCCGCGCTGATCCTGGGCAAGCGCATCGGCTACCAGAAGGATTCGATGGCGCCGCATTCGCTGACGCTGACCCTGGTCGGCACCGGCCTGCTGTGGGTTGGCTGGTTCGGCTTCAACGCCGGTTCCGCGCTGGAAGCCAATGGTTCGGCAGGTCTCGCGATGATCAACACCTTCGTCGCCACTGCCGCTGCGGCGCTTGCCTGGATGATCACCGAACGCGCTTTCGGCCACAAGCCGTCGTCGCTCGGCCTTGCATCGGGCATCATCGCCGGCCTGGTCGCGGTAACCCCGGCAGCCGGCAACTCGGGCCCCTTCGGCGCCATCTGCCTCGGCATCGTCGCGGCCGTTGTCTGCTACGTTTTCGTCGCGGTGGTGAAGCCCAAGCTCGGCTATGACGACTCGCTCGACGCCTTCGGCATCCATGGCGTGGGCGGCATCGTCGGCGCCATCGGCACCGGCATCGTCTATGCCCCCAGCCTCGGCGGGCCGGGCGGCGCCGACTTCGACATGGGCGCGCAGCTGGGCACCCAGTTCGCCGCCGTCGGCTTCACGATCGGCTGGGCCGCATTGGGCACCGTCGTCGCCATCTACTTTGCCAAGCTGATCACCGGGCTGCGCGTGTCCCCCGAAGTCGAGCGCGAAGGCCTCGACCTCGGCGAACACGGCGAACGCGCCTACAACAATTGATGCCGGTCTGCCGATAACGGCCGCATCTCAACAGGTTCCTCCCCAAGGAAACCGACTGGCCCGGAAGGCAACTTCCGGGCCTTTTTTTCGTGTTTCAGTTTGTTCCGAATACCACTTTAAATCACCAATTTACGTGATGTGGTGGACGGCCCCTGCACCAGCGAGATTGTGCGATGATGTGAGCGTTGAGCCCCGTCCAAGAGTCGATCCATGCAGCAGGATATCGTGACCGTTGGTGTTGATTTGGCGAAGATCGTCTTTCCCGGATACGCAATCGGCGAGGATGGCAAGGTGCTGGTTCGCCGGCAGCTCCGCTGAACCGAGGTGCTAAAGTTTCTCCATTCGTTGCCGCCTTGCCTGGTGAGTAGTGCGGCGTGCGCCTCCGCGCATCATTGGGGCCGGGAGCTTTTGGCGCTCGGGCATGATGTCCGGCTCATGCGGCCTGCCTACGTAAAGCCTTGGTGAAGCGCGGGAAGACCGACGCCGCCGATACGGAACCGTTCTGCGAGGCAGTGACCAGGCCGACGATGCGGTTCGTCGCGGTGAGAGTGTCGACCAGCAAGCGGTATTGATGCTTCACAGGACCCGCTATCTGCTGGTCCGGCAGCGGACCGCGCTGGTCAATGCACTTTGGGCGCATCTCGCGGAGTACGGCATTTTCGTCGGTAAAGACCGTGGCAAGTTAACTGCCCCAACGAAGCTGTTGCAAGCGGAGCAGCAAAAGTGCCTGCTCACGTGAGGTCGGCACTTCACACGATTGGAGCACACCTTCGCTCGCTGGCCAGCGAGATCGAACGGCTCGAGGCGCAGATACTCGCCTGACATCGCGACGACGAGACGAGCCGCCGTAACGCAAGCCAGTGACGATCGCGAGCGTTGGGCTCGCCAACAAGACAGCGCGCATCGCCTGGGCGGTGCTGGCGCGCAAGGATGTCTATGCGGCAGTCGCCGCGTGACCGCCGTCCCATCCGCGCGCTGAGACGAGCGGCAGGATGGTGTAAGGGCAGCTGAGTGGTGATGACAAACCGGTCAGACCGGGGATCGAACAAACCCAGGGGAGCAGAGCGCTTCGAGCGCGATGACGTGATTAGGGATCCGATCCGCGGACTTCATCAGGGCAAGCAGCCATGCGTGCTGCGCAAACGGGCCGAACACATGAATGCACCCGACCGGCGCTCATCGCAGCTCAAAACCTCTTGCACCGCAGGGCCGCCCATACCTGGCTCAGCAACCACATCATCGAACCATCTCGCCGGTGCACGGGCCGTCGATCACATCACGTCACTTGCAGGAGTGGCTCGCTTCATCTGATTCCCGCGAAGGCCGGCCATATAGAGCTATCGAAACAAGCTTGCCGATTTCGCAGAGAAGCCGGTCGGCGGCATATAGACCGCCACGACCTGCACGGACTGGAGCACGTCCAGCCGAAGGGTTCTGGGAGGGGAAGCGGACCGGCTTATTCGGTCATCGACAATCACCCCAGTGGTTGATATGCGCCCGCAAGCCAAATTTTCAGAAAGCGTAGCCTTGCCTAGAACTGCTCTCATTACCGGAGTTACCGGCCAGGATGGTGCCTACCTGTCCCAGCTGCTGCTTAACAAAGGTTACATCGTTCACGGGGTCAAGCGGCGCGCGTCGTTGTTTAATACAAGTCGCATAGACCATCTCTATACTGATCCCCATGAAGGCCCAACGAGGTTCTTTTTACATCACGGCGATCTGACAGATTCAACAAATTTGATACGTCTAGTCCAAGAGACGAAGCCAGACGAAATCTATAATCTTGCTGCACAAAGTCACGTGCAGGTCAGCTTTGAAACGCCTGAATATACCGCAAACGCAGACGGTATCGGTACACTTCGCCTTCTTGAGGCAATTCGAATTCTAGGACGAGAGAAGGCAACCAAATTTTATCAGGCGTCCACTTCTGAATTGTACGGCCTTGTTCAGGCAGTGCCCCAATCGGAAACAACACCGTTTTACCCCCGGTCGCCTTATGCCGCGGCGAAACTCTACGCCTACTGGATCACGGTAAACTATCGTGAAGCGTACGGGATGCACGCCACAAATGGGATATTGTTCAATCACGAAAGCCCACTACGCGGCGAAACTTTTGTTACACGCAAGATAACGCGTGCCGTTGCAGCGATCGAGTTGGGGCTGCAAAAGACGCTCTACCTTGGCAACCTTGATGCCAAGCGTGACTGGGGCCACGCGCGCGATTATGTCGAAGGAATGTGGCGGATCGTTCAACATGAGACCCCGGAAGATTGGGTGCTCGCGACCGGAGTGACAACCACGGTACGGCGATTCGTTGAGCTGGCGTTCAAGGAAATCGGCAGGGAGATCAACTGGTCAGGCGTCGGAGTCGACGAACAGGGACGTTGCGCTCGGTCCGGCGATGTACTTGTTGCCATCGACCCGGTTTATTTCCGTCCGACTGAGGTCGATCTTTTGCTCGGCGATCCGACCAAGGCGCGTACCCTCCTTGGTTGGGAGCACTCAACTTCAATGGAACAGCTTGTCGCCGAGATGGTAGCGTCTGATCGACAGGCTGCCGCGCGGCAGAAAGCCAATGTTTGATCTGGATGGCCGCCGGATATGGGTCGTCGGGCACCGCGGCATGGTCGGCAGCGCCATCGTTCGCCGCCTCGTCCGTGAGCCCGTTGACCTGTTAACGGCGCCGCGGGCAACGCTTGACCTGACCGAGCAGCAGGAAGTGCGCAGCTGGGTAAAGGCGAATCGGCCCGAGGTCGTCGTCCTGGCTGCCGCAAAAGTCGGCGGGATTGCGGCCAATGCCCGATATCCGGTCGATTTCCTTTATGATAACCTCACGATGCAAACCAATGTCATGCGAGCAGCGGCCGACGCCGGGGTACAAAAATTCCTGTTTCTGGGAAGTTCGTGCGTTTATCCCAAGTTCGCCGACCAGCCGATTCACGAATCGGCGCTGCTGACTGGTCCGCTTGAACCGACCAATCAATGGTATGCGGTTGCGAAGATCGCCGGCCTGAAGCTTGCCGAGGCCTATCGCGTCCAGCACGGACTCGACTTCATCAGCGCGATGCCGACAAACCTTTATGGGCCTGGCGACAATTACGACCTTGAATCGAGCCATGTCATCCCGGCGCTGCTGCGCAAGGCAGTCGAGGCCCGCGATGCCGGTGCCGAGACGATGATCGTCTGGGGTAGCGGGACGCCGCGGCGTGAGTTCATGCACGTCGATGACCTCGCCGACGCGCTGGTGTTCGTGCTGCGTCACTATTCAGACGCCGAGCATATCAACATCGGCTCGGGCGTTGATGTTACAATTGCTGAGCTGGCGCAGACGGTTTGCAACGTTGTCGGCTGCAATGCGACCTTGCAATTCGACAGCAGCCGGCCTGACGGCACGCCGCGCAAGCTGATGGATTCTGGCAAGCTATCGCGGCTCGGTTGGTCGTCGCGCATCAGTTTGCGTGACGGGTTGGTGGATGCGCTGCGTCATTTTCACACCGCGGACGCCGCGTGAGCGCGGTCGCGCCTGAGGTCGCCGCGGCAGAGTCGATCGATCGGTGAAGGTCACCGTCATCACCGTCGCCTGGAATGCGGCAGCGACGATTGGCGACACTGTGCGCTCGGTCGCCGCCCAGTCCCATGACGATCTGGAACACCTGATCATTGACGGGGCATCAACCGACGCCACCGCGGCTATTGTCGCCAGCGTAGCGTCGCCCCGAACTCGTTTCATCAGCGCTCCCGATCGCGGCCTCTACGACGCCATGAACAAGGGTATTGCGCAGGCTACAGGTGATCTGATCGGGTTTCTCAATGCCGATGACTTTTTCTGTCGCACCGACAGCGTCGCGCTGCTCGCGACAGCAGCCGGCGAACATGCCGCGGTGTCAGGCGGGGTAGCAATCGTACCGGCCGATAATTGCGATAAGCTCGTGCGGGCCTATCCATCGCAACCGTTCGCACCATGGATGTTGCGATTTGGCCATATGCCCCCGCACCCGGGTTTTTATACCAGCCGCGCCGCTTTCGATCGCGTCGGCGGCTTCGATCCCGCCATCCGTATCGGCGCCGATTTTGAATGGATGGTGCGGTTCTTTGGTGTGCATGGCCTCAAATCGGTGCCCATTCGTGAAACGCTGGTGACGCTGCGTGAAGGCGGGTTGTCGAACAGCGGATTTGCCAGCCGGCGCACGATCAATACCGAGGCGGTAACGTCGCTACGTCGTCACGGCATCGCCACCTCGGCGCCGCTGGTGTGGTCCAAATATGCTGCCAAGGTCCTGCAGTTCGGCATGTCAGCGTATCAATGGCCCGCGCCCGAACTTGTGCAATGGCCGGCAGCTCGAGATTAACAGTAACTAGCGTTAACCGAGGCTCGGTGGCCCTGCGCTTGCGAAAGATCGCGTGCCGTAGCGAAGCCGCGGAGTGTCCCGTCGACATCGGACGGTTGTCTTCGGGGTCCGCCCACGCCTGCGGTTCGCTGCACAAATCGCAGCAAGTCCTTCAAAAGGCCGTCGAGAAAATCCGGCGGCGCGATCAGCGGCAGATTATCGCAGGGAAGAATATAACGCGGCATGCGATGCAGCGGTTTTAGACCAGCTGAATTCAGCAGCGCGCTGCCGACCTGCCCTGCGTCGCTCGTCGGCTACGGCGGAACTTGAGCCGATGCGCGCCATTTCCATGCCCCATTCGTCGGGCATAGCGGGGTTGGCGTAAACCGCAGCACTGCCACCGACTTCGGGTAGCGACGTGAGCGGCGCGGCGATGACCGGGCAGTCATGGATCATTGCTTCGAGCAATGGCAAGCCAAAGCCCTCATAGGCCGATGGATAAAGCAGCGCCGTTGCGCCCTCGTATAGTCCCGCCAACCGGTCGTCGCCGCCGCCAATCTGATGCACTCGGCCGGCGAGGCCAGCAGCGGCAATGGTCGCGAGCTCTGCGTCATCAAAGGCACCGCCGCCGAAACACAGAAGTTCATGGCTGTCGAGCGCCGCGGCGCGAAGCCCGGCCACGGCAACGGCGAAGTTCTTGTAGGTGCCGCGGCGCCCGACGAAGAGGAAATAGGGTCGCTTGCGCAAAGCCGGCAACGGCCGATCGGACAGACGGCGGACGCCAAGCGGAATGACCAGCGATCGCGCCTCCAGCGCTGGCCATTTGTCGAGCATTTCGGCGCGGCTGCTGGCGGATATGCAAACGATTGCATCGGCGCGGCTCAATGCCCGATGCTTGATCCGCGTCTTCAGTGCCGTCAGCCGTGTCGCGCCGGCACCACCGCGTTCGTCCCACATGTCCATAAGTGTCTCGACACGCGAGACATGCCGGTTTGGCACGAGA